>JBAIXP010000120.1:0-5446 GCA_037916495.1 Thermoplasmata archaeon
CCCGCCCGAGGGTGCGACGAGCTCGTGTCCGCCACGAACTTCCTCGATTCCCGACGCCACGCGGATTATAAAGCCGACCCGAACCGCGAGCGGCCCGGCGGACCCGGACACCCCTTACGCTCTCGAATGACGACCCTTGGTGAGCGTCTTCGAGGCGAGTCCTTAAGCGAGGGGCCCTTTCTCGGCGGCCCCCTCGGAGAAGAACGTGTCGACAAACTCCCCCGCCATCGAGGTCCGCGGGCTCACCCGCGTCTTCGAAAGCCGCAAGGGGTTCCTGTTCCGAGAGCGTACCCGGACCGAGGCGCTCCGCGGGATCGACCTCCGCGTTGAACGAGGGTCGATCTTCGGCCTCCTCGGCCCGAACGGCGCGGGGAAGACGACGCTTACGAAGATCCTCTCGACGCTCCTTTTGCCCACCTCGGGCGAGGCGCGCGTCCTGGGCTTTGACGTCGCGCACGAGACCGAGAAGCTCCGGCCGAAGATCGGGCTCGTCCTCGGGGGGGAGCGCGGGCTCTACAACCGCATCAGCGGGAGGGAGAACCTCCGGTACTTCGCCGACCTCTACGGGGTGCCGACGCGCGACCGCGAGCGGAAGATCCGCGAGGTGCTCGACCGGGTCGACCTCACCGGGGCGGCGGACCGCCGGGTCGAGGAGTACTCGCGCGGGATGAAGCAGAAGCTGCACATCGCCCGCGGGATCCTCCACGAGCCCGAGATGCTCTTTTTGGACGAGCCGACGATCGGCCTCGACCCGAAGAGCGCGCGCGAGACCCGCAAGCTCATCCGGTCGCTGGTTTCGGACGGGGTCACGATCTTCCTGACGACCCACTACATGTTCGAGGCGGAGGAGCTCTGCCCCCGCATCGCGGTGCTCTCCAAGGGGCGGATCGTCGCCACCGACACGATCGACGGCCTCCGTCGGCTGGTCGGCGGCGACCGGACGTTCGAGGCCGAGGCGTACGGCTTCGAGGACCGGGAGGTCGACGCCCTCCACCACCTCCCCGGCGTCTCGAAGGTCGTGAGCGAGGAGTTCGGCCCGACGATGCGCCTTACCCTGCGGGTGCGCACGCCCGAACTTGGGCTCGACCGCGTGCGCGAGGAGCTCGCCGGCCACCCCGAGCTCTCCCTCAAGGAGCGGCGGACCTCGCTCGAGGACGTCTACCTCGACCTCGTCGAGGAGGAGGCGAGGTAGATGCCGCCCCCGGGCTCCGGCTACTCCGGCCGCCGCTCGACGTTGGCCGCGCTCCGGCTCGCCCTCCTCCAGTTCGTCGCGGACCCTCAGTGGCTCGTCCCGTCCATGATCGCCCCCGTGATCTTCGGGCTCGTCTCCTTCGAGCTGTTCCGGAACGCGGGCCCGTACTTCCTCACCTACGCGATCCTCGGGGCCGGCATGATGAGCATGTGGGGGCAGACCCTGTACGGGAGCGGCTGGGCGACCGGCCAGGACCGCGCGCTGGGGACCCTCGAACCGACGATCCAGTCGCCGACGCCGTACCTCTACGTCGTCCTCGGACGGGTCGTCTGGAACGTCCTCTCCGGGCTCCTCGGGGGCCTCATCGTCTTCGTGGTGGTCGTCGTGGCCGCGGGGGCCCCGCCGGCGCTGCCCAACCCTTTGCTCTTCGCGGCGCTGTTCGTCTTCGTCCTCCTCACGCTCGCCGCGGTGGGGGTCGTCTTCGCCGCGTTCTACGTCTACACCCGCTACGCGGGGTTCATCCAGAACATCGGCGAGTTCGCGTTCTACGTAGGGACCGGCTGCATGTTTCCTATCGTCCTCCTCCCGTTCTGGTCGAACCCGGCGTCGCTGCTCTTCCCACCGACGTGGGCGCTGGACGCGCTCCGGTACGAGGCGATCCCCGGCTACGGCGGGCTTGCCTGGGGATTCGGCTGGGACATGGTCGGGGCCGTCGTGACGACCGCCATCTACCTCGGCATCGCGCGGGCGGTCTTCCACCGGGTCGAGCGCCACGTCATCGAGAGTGGGAACCTCGCGGACTACTGAGGGGTCGACACGATGGCAACGACGTCGATCCGCAGCTCCTGGTGGCGGACGTTCTGGACGAACGCGGTCTTCGCCCCGCGGACGAGCCTCGGGTTCATGCGGATCGATTTCGTCCTGGGGACGGTCTTCGTCGTTCCGCTCACCCAGATGACGTTCTTCGCCTTCGTCGACCAGCTCGGGAATATGGCGAACCAGATCACCTTCACGGCGATCGGCAACGCGGTCGCGACGGTGACCTACTCGAGCGTCTTCTCCGTCTGCCAGACGACCGACCAGGAAAAGCAGCAGGGCACGATGGAGCACATCCTGGTCACCCCGGCAAGCCGGCTCGCCCTCTACTTCGGCCGGGGGCTCATCCCGATCCTCATCTCGCTCGCGACGGTGACGGTGGGCCTCGTCTACGCCGCGGTCTTCTTCGGGGTCGTCGTGCCGGTCGGGCACATCCCGGCGCTCGCGGTCTCGGTGGTCCTCACCGCCTTCGCCATGGTCGGATTCGGCCTTCTCCTCGGCGGGGTGGCCCTCTACCTGCGGACGTCGATCATCCTCGGCAACATCTTCCTCTTCATCGGGCTCCTGCTCTCGGGCGTGAACTTTCCGGCGAACCTCCTGCCCGTTCCCCTCCAGGTCGTCGGCTACGGGTTCCCCCTCACCTGGGGACTGGCGGCGATCCGCAGCGCCATCACCGACGGGCCGTCCGGCGGGCTCACCGTGCTCTGGGGGATCGTGGCGCTCGCCGCGGCGGCCTCGTTCGGCGCGGCCATCGCCCTCTGGAAGGTCTTCGAGCGCCGCGCGCTTTCGACGGGCAGCATCGCGCGGTTCTAGCCCGCGAGGCACCCATCCGAGGGACATTCCATTTTGTAGGAGTGTCCCGTAAAGGTCCGGCGATGCGGCGCGCCCCGCGGATCGCTTTGGCCCCGGAGGAGCAGCGCGTCCTCGAGCGGTGGGCGACCGATTCCTCGCACGGCGCGAGGCGGGCCCGCCGCTCCCGCATCGTGCTCGGGGCGGCTCAAGGACGCACGAACGCCGAGATCGCGGCCGAGCTCGCCACGAGCCCCGAGACGGTCGCCCGGTGGCGCTCGCGCTTCCGCGTGAACGGCCTTGAGGGGATGGAGCGGGAGGCGCCCCGCGCCGGAGATCCTCGCCGGGTCCCTCCGTCGCTCGTCGCCCAGATCCTCGACGCGAGCACGGACGTGCGCGCCACGCCGCCGGGCGGGTGGAGCACGCGGTCCCTCGCGCGGGCGCTCCACGTGAACCACATGCTGGTCCACCGGGTCTGGAGGGCGCACGGGCTTCGGGACGGGCGGCCGAACGAGCCTCCCTCCGAGACCGACCCGTTCGCTTCGGTCGACGTCGTCGGCATGATCCTCACGCCGGAGCTCCGGGCCGCCGTGTTCTCGGTGCTCGGTACGGGAGGGGGCCCCTCTCCGACGCCATCGGGTCCCGGCTCCTTCTCGGAAGTCTCGGTGGCGGCCCTCGCCGCGGATCCCCGGGCCGGTCCCGACATCGTCCTCCGAAGAATCCGCCGGCTCGAGCGGATTCCGCGTCGCCGGCTCGCGCCGGCGCCTTCCCGGGTCCCTCTCCTCGTCTTCTTGCGAACGCTCGAACGCAAGGTCCCGGACCCTGCCCGCCTCGACATCGTGGTCGACCGTCGGCCGGACCGGATCGATCCTCGGACGATCGCCTGGCTCGGAGCCCACCCGCGCTTCCGCCTCTTCGCCCCGACGGTGGGTCAGAGCTGGTCGCGGGCCGTCGAAGGCTGGCTCCACCGCTGGTCCTTGACGCCCGGCCGGTTCGAGAGCTTCCGTTCGGTCACGGCGCTCGAGAAGGCGTTCGGCGGCAGCTCGGGGCGTCGGGGGCGCGGGCTGGATCGGCTCGCGTGGAGCCGCGCGTCCTCCTAGAAGCCCCCCCTCTCCCGGCGTGCGCGCTCGAACGGGGGCGTTAGCCCGGTCGGCTGGCCCAAGCATACCCTAAAGCAACCGCAGGAGCATCGGCGCGCACGGTGGCGCGCGGACCCCGGACCTGGACCCCTTCCGCGGGACCGGGAGACGTTGCGCTCCGGACCACCGTCCCCGCCCGCGGGCGCCAGCGGACTCGGGGGGCGGGATGAGCGGACGGGCGGGTTCGTTAGTTTGCCCGTCGTGCGGGCGCCCCAACTCCTCGGGAGCGGCGAACTGCGCCGCGTGCGGCACCCCCCTGTTCACCGCGTTGGCCTTCGGCGCTTCCGCTGGCTCGGCCCGTCCGACATCCCCTTCGGTCCGGACGCATCACGCAGAGCCGAACCCGTTCCCCCCGCAGTACGAGACCGACGCGGACGAGCGGCTCCAGCCGCTCGCGACGCGGGGGGCGGTACCGGGGCTCCCGTACGAGGGCCCCCGCCGGCGTATCGTCCGCAAGCGTTTCTCGAACCCTCCGACGATCATCGGGCTCGTGCTCGCGATCGCGGGCCTGTTGGTGGTGGTGGGGATCTACCAGGCGAACGCCCGTCCCAGCACCCAGCAGGTCGGGGCGGGGTCGGTCTGGACGGTCGCACCGGACACCCTGACCGGGCTGGTCGCGCACGTTCAGTGGACGAGCAACTTCACCCACATGCAGGTCTACGTGGTCTTCGGCAAGCCCAGCTGCTTCTCACCGGCGGGCGTCGTCGCGAACGGAAGTGGCGAGAATGGCAGCCTGAAGGCGGCCATGGACCCCGGGACGACCTACTACATGTTCGGCTGCGTCTCGGGCAACCCCTCGAACGTCACCTTGACGGTTCATTTCGACGGCGGGCTCACGCTTGGAGAGGTGGTGGCGAGCTTCCTCGCGGGAATCGGCGTCGGTCTCGTGGCCATGGGGCTTCGGGGCAGGTCGGTCGAGGTCGTCACCCGCTAGTACGGTCCCCACCCGGAGGGCTTCGGGAGCGTCAATGGGCCCAACCGGATTTGAACCGGTGACCTCCCGGTTATCAGCCGGGTGCTCCAGCCAAACTAAGCTATGGGCCCGCGGGCGGTCGGACCGACTCTCGCCTTTAGGCGTTTCGCCCCGGGGAGCGCCCCTCCGCCCGAAGGCGGAGCCGACACACGGGGATCGGCGGGCCCCGCACGACTCTGACGGGTCGGCCGTGCCGTTCGGCGCACGTCGGCTAGAATCAACGACCCACCAACGACCACAATGTCTTCACGGTAAAGATAAGTAAGTTGCACACCGTCCAAAGGTAGGCATGTCGGGCTGGAAGGGTCGGGCCGAACACTGCTATCGGTGCATCTACAGCTGGCGAGCCCGGAGAGCGTCAAAGCCGGCCCTCTGTCCCCGCTGTAAGTCGCGTCTCTACTCCGTACCGAAGCTTCGCCCCGTGGTCCTGGGCACCGGCTTGGGGATCCCCGAGGTCGTTACTCCGCACCGCCAACAGCTGCTCCGGTTGGCGGCTCGATACGGCATCCGCAAGATATGGGTCTTCGGCTCGGTCCG
>JBAIXP010000121.1:0-7249 GCA_037916495.1 Thermoplasmata archaeon
TTCGAGAGCGTAAGGGGTGTCCGGGTCCGCCGGGCCGCTCGCGGTTCGGGTCGGCTTTATAATCCGCGTGGCGTCGGGAATCGAGGAAGTTCGTGGCGGACACGAGCTCGTCGCACCCTCGGGCGGGACCTCCGTCGGAGGAGCTCACCCCGCAGCAGCTCGAGGGCGCCTACCGGACGATGGTGCTCGCGCGCGTGCTCGACGAGCGCGCGCTCTCCCTCCAGCGGCAGGGCCGCATCGGCTTCTACGCCCCGCACTCGGGGGAGGAGGCGGCGCTCGTCGGCTCGGCGCTCGCACTCCGCCCGGAGGACTGGGTCTTCCCGGCGTACCGCGAGCTCTCCGTGGCCCTCGTCCGCGGGATCCCGCTCCAGGCGATCGTCGACCAGCTCTGGGGCAACGCGAACGACCTTGTGAAGGGCCGGCAGATGCCGAACCACTTTGCGTTCCGGGACGTCCACTTCGTCTCGGCGTCGAGCCCGATCGGCACGCAGATCAGCCACGCGGTCGGGGCCGCGATGGCGATGCAGCGCCGCCACGACGCCGCGGTCACGATCACCTACTTCGGCGACGGAGCCACGAGCTCGAACGACTTCCACGCCGGCATGAACTTCGCCGGTGTCTTCCGCGCCCCGACGATCTTCTTCTGCAAGAACAACCAGTGGGCGATCTCGCTCCCACGCTCCCGGCAGACCGCGAGCGCGACGCTCGCCGAGAAGGCCGAGGCGTACGGCTTCCGGGGCGTGGTCGTGGACGGCAACGACCTCCGCGCCGTGCACCGCGCCGTAAGCGAGGCGCGCACGCGCGCCGTCGCCGGCGAGGGCCCGACCCTCATCGAGGCCCAGGTCTACCGGTTCGGTCCGCACTCCACCTCGGACGATCCGCACCGCTACCGGGTCGACAAGGAGGTCGAGGCTGCCCGCCGCAACGACCCGGTACTGCGGCTCGGGGAGGAGCTCAAGCAGGCCGGGATCCTCTCGGGGACGTCGGTCGAGCAGATCCTCGAGGACGCCCGGGCGCGCCTCGCGAAGGCCGTGGAGGCCGCCGAGCGCGCCGGACCCCCGGCCCCCTCGACGCTCTTCGAGGACGTGTACGCCAACCTCACCCCACGGCTCAAGCTCGAGAGCGAGTCGACCGCCCTACCGGGCGGCGAGGAGGCCCCGCGGCCGTGACGAACCTCACGCTCGTCCAGGCGATCAACCGGGGCCTGGCCGAGGCGATGCGGGCCGACCCGGACATCGTCGTCCTCGGCGAGGACGTCGGGGTGAACGGGGGCGTCTTCCGCGCGACCGAGGGGCTGTTCAAGGAGTTCGGCGCCGACCGGGTGGTCGACACGCCGCTGTCCGAGACCGGGATCGTCGGCTCCGCGATCGGGATGGCGCTCTACGGGCTCAAGCCCGTCGCCGAGATCCAGTTCCTGGATTTCATCTATCCGGCGTTCGACCAGATCGTGAGCGAGCTCGCCAAGATGCGCTACCGCTCGGGAGGTCAGTTCCCCTGCCACGTCGTCGTCCGGACCCCGTACGGCGGCGGGATCAAGGGCGGGCTCTACCACTCTCAGAGCACCGAGGCGTACTTCTGCCACACGGCGGGCCTCAAGGTCGTGATCCCCTCGACCCCGGCCGACGCGAAGGGTCTCCTCTTGAGCGCGATCCACGACGAGGACCCGGTGATCTTCCTTGAGCCGAAGCGGATCTACCGGTCCGTGACGGGCGACGTCCCGGAGGGCGACGTGCGGGTGCCGTTCGGGAAGGCGCGTACCGTCACGGAGGGCTCGGACGTGAGCCTGTTCGCCTACGGCGCGATGGTGCCGACCGCGCAGGAGGCGGTCGAGGCGCTCGCGAAGGACGGCATCTCCGCCGAGCTCGTCGACCTGAGAACCCTCTCGCCGCTCGACGAGGACGCCGTGGTCGCCTCCGTCGAGAAGACCGGCCGCGCGGTCATCGTGCACGAGGCGGCCCGGTTCTGCGGCTTCGGCGCCGAGCTCGCCGCGTTGCTCGCCGAGAAGGCGCTCTACTCGCTGAAGGCCCCGATCGAGCGGGTCACCGGCTACGACACGCCGTTCCCTTACACCCTCGAGCACGCCTACCTGCCGACCTCGGAGAAGATCGTCGCCGCCGCGCGTGCCGCGGTGCGGGCGGGCTAGAAGGCAACGGCCGTGCCGTTCGAGTTCCGGCTCCCCGACATCGGGGAGGGGGTCGCCGAGGGCGAGGTCGTCCAGTGGTTCGTGACCGAGGGCGCGACGGTGAAGGAGGACGCGCCGCTCGTGAGCGTCCTCACGGACAAGGCGAACGTCGAGATCCCGTCCCCGAAGACCGGCCGCGTCGTCAAGATCCACGCCCAGGTCGGCGAGAAAGTGAAGGTCGGGGGGCTCCTGGTCACGATCGAGACGGGCGACGCCGCGGGCGCGCCCGCACCGGCCGCCGCTCCGGCTCGGGCCGCGACGGGGGCCGCGCCCCCCGCACCCGCCCCCACGGCCGCTCGACCGGCTCCTCCGGCCCCACCTGCCGCCGCACCCTCGAAGCCGTCGGGCGGGCCGGGCCCCGGTGGCGCGCTCGCCTCTCCGCACGTGCGCCGGCTCGCCGCCGAGCGCGGGATCGACCTCGGCACGGTCCACGGGAGCGGACCGGGGGGACGGATCGTCGAAGCCGACCTCCTCGCTCCGCCCGCCGCGGCCGGGGCCGCCGTGCCCGAGACCCGGGGTGCGCCCCCTTCCCCGGCGCGTCCGGCCGGGGGGGTGTCCGGTCCGACCGCCGCGGGCGTGGCCGAGCGGATCCCGATCCGCGGGCTGCGGCGCGTCATCTCCGAGCACATGAGCGAGTCCGTCCACCGGGCGGCCCACTTCACCTACGTCGAGGAGATCGACGTCTCCGAGCTCGTCCGTCTTCGCGAGAAGATGGCAAAGCACATCGAGAAGGAAGGGGTCCGGCTGAGCTACCTTCCGTTCATCGTCAAGGCGGTGGTCGCGGGCCTCCGGGCCCACCCGAAGCTCAACGCGACGATGGACGACGCCGCGAACGAGCTCGTCGTCCGGTCCGACCACAACATCGGCATCGCGACCGCGACGCCGGACGGTCTCATCGTCCCCGTGATCCACCACGCCGGCTCGAAGAGCTTGAAGGAGCTCGCGAAGGAGATCCAGGAGCTCGCGGAACGTGGGCGGGCCGGCAAGCTCGACCGGGCGAGCCTTACGGGCGGCACGTTCACCATCACGAGCCTGGGGGCCCTGGGTGGCGTCCTCGCGACACCCATCCTCAACTATCCCGAGGTGGCGATCCTCGGGGTCCACAAGATCCAGCGCCGCCCGGTCTACCGTCCGGACGGGTCGGTCGGGCCGGCCGACCTCATGAACCTCTCCGTCTCCCTCGACCACCGTATCATCGACGGCTACGAGGGGGCGCAGTTCCTCGCGAGCGTGAAGGCCTATCTCGAGGACCTGCACCAGCTGTTCGTCGAGCTCAAGTAGAGGGTCCCGCCGCCGTCCTTTCCTCCCGGCCGCTTCGCGGGACGGAGGGCTCAAGTCGGTGACCCGTCTGGCCGCGGGCCGAGGCGGAGGCGGGGACGACGACACCGAACGCAACGGTCCGGTCGGGTTCCGCCCCCCCGTCGCGCCGAGGGGGTTATCGGTGAGCTCCTCCGCACCGGTCGAGCCCCTTCCGTACACGGCCGAGCAGGCCGCGGAGATCCTCGGCCGCGACTGGGCGTCCCTCGCGCTCCGTGCGTTTCGCTGGATGGTCCTCGCACGGACCCTGGACGCACGGATGCAAGCGCTCCAGCGCCAGGGGCGGGTCGGGTTCTACGGTGCTGCGACCGGGCAGGAGGCGGTCAACGTCGCAGCCGGGCTCGCCAGCGCTCGGGACGACTGGATCTTCCCCGGGCTTCGCGAGCAGCTGATCGCGCTCGTCCGGGGCCACCCTCTGCCGACGTACGTCCACCACCTGTTCGGCGACGCGCGCGACCCCGCGAAGGGCCGGAACATGCCGTGCCACCCGAGCGCGCGGGACGTGAACTACGTGTCGATGTCCTCCGTGATCGGCACCCAGATCTCCCACGCCGTCGGCGCGGCCTACGCGATGCGGGCGAAGCAGGTCCGGGCGGCGGCGCTCGCCTTCTTCGGGGACGGCGCGACCAGCGCGAACGATTTTCACGCGGGCCTCAACTTCGCCGGGGTCTTCGGGGTGCCTGTCGTCTTCTGCTGCACGAACAACCAGTGGGCGATCTCGGTGCCCGTCGCCCGCCAGTCGGCGGTCCGCACCCTCGCGGAGAAGGCGAAAGCCTACGGGCTCGCCGGCCGGAGGGTCGACGGGACCGACTTCGTCGCCTCTTACCAGGCGCTTGCGGCCGCGCTCGACCGGGTCCGCAGCGGGGGCCGCCCCGAGCTCCTCGAGTTCCTCCTCTACCGGATGACGCCCCACTCGAGCTCCGACGACCCCAGCCGCTACCAGCCGGCCGGATGGGCCGAGCGGGCTCGAGCGACCGATCCTTTCCACCGCCTCGAGCGCTGGCTCACCGACCTCGGGCGTCTCGATCCGGAGACCACGCGCCGGCTCACCGAGGAGGCCGAGGCGACCGTCCGCGCGGCGATCGCCGAGGCCGAGGCTACGCCGCTCCCGCCCGAGAATTCGCTGGCCGAGGACGTTTTCTCCCGGCCGGGGTCCCCCGACGGGATGGCGCCGGGGCGCACTTCGGGGGACTAGCCGATGGCCGGCACGTACTCGCGCAAGGCCGAGGTCGTCGTGGTCGGCGGCGGGCCGGCGGGCTACATGGCCGCCATCCGGGCGGGCCAGCTCGGCAAGAAGGTTCTCCTGGTCGAGCGGGGGGAGCTCGGCGGCGAGTGCCTCAACCGCGGCTGCATCCCCTCGAAGGCGCTCATCCACGCCTCGCGCCTCTACGACAGCCTCCGCCGGGAAGGTCCCGAGATCGGCGTTCTGGCGAGCGACGCACGGTTCGACCTCGCGCAGGCGATGCGCTGGAAGGACTCGGTCGTCGCAAAGGAGCGCACGGGCGTCGCGAGCCTCCTCGCGACGGCCGGCGTTACGGTGCTGGTCGGCGAGGCCCGCTTCACGGGGCCCAAGACGCTCGACGTCAAGGCGCCGGACGGCGGCCACGAGCGCATCGACTTCGAGAGCGCGGTCCTCGCGACGGGCGCAGTCCACGCGTCGATCCCCGGCTTCGAACCGGACGGCGAGCGGGTCCTCCAGGCGACGGACATCCTCTCGCTGAAGGCCCTGCCGGCCTCGATGGTCGTGCTCGGCGGAGGCGTGAGCGGCTGCGAGCTCGCCCAGTTCCTCGCGCGCGTCGGCGTGAAGGTGACGATCGTCGAGCTTCTCGCGCAGCTCCTCCCCGGGGTCGAGCCGGACCTCTCCCGCGAGCTCACCGGCGCGCTCGAGCGCGCGGGGGTCCGGATCCTCACCTCGACGCGGGCGACCCGGCTCCGTCGGTCCGACCGGGGGATCTCGCTCGACCTTGAGAAGCCGGACGGTGCCGAAACGCTCGAGGCGGAGCGCCTCTTCCTCACGGTGGGAAAGCGCCCCGCGACGCGCGACCTGGGCCTCGAGGAGACCGGCGTCGCGGTCGACCCGAAGACCGGTTTCGTGACGGTCGACGAGCAGATGCGCACGAGCGTCCCTCACTTCTTCGCGGCCGGCGACGTCGCCCGCCCCCCGATGCTCGCGCACAAGGCCTACCGCGAGGGGATCGTCGCCGCGGAGGCGATCGCGGGCGCGAGCACCCGCTGCGACGTCCGAGCGATGCCGTCCGTTGTCTTCACCGCCCCGGAGCTCGCCTCCGTGGGCCTCACGAAGGCGGCGGCGGAGGCCGCCGGCTTTTCGCCCCGCGAGGCCCGGTTCCCGCTCGCGGCCCTCGGCCGGGCCCACGCGAGCCACGCGACGGGCGGTTGGGTGAAGGTCGTGGCGGACGAGCCCTCGAGCCGTCTCCTCGGGGTGCACGCCGTCGGCGAGTCGGTCGGGGAGTTCGTCGCCGAGGCCGGGCTCGCGATCGAGATGGGAGCGACCGTGCGCGACGTCGCCCTCACCGTCCACCCCCACCCGACGTTCTCCGAGGCGCTCGGCGAGGCGTGCTGGCTCTGGCTCGGCGAGCCGATGCACGTCGCGCGCCGACAGGGGAGTCCCCGTGCCCGCGGTGGTTGACTGGGGTCTCCGAGAGTACCGGGACGCGCACGCCGCGATGCGGGCGCTCGTCGAGGAGCGCCGGCGCGGCACGGTGGGCGACACCCTTCTCCTGGTCGAGCACCCGAGCGTCGTCACGGTCGGGGTCGAAGGGGACGACGGCGCGGCCGCCTCGAGCGGCCTCCCGGTCGTGCCGGTGGAGCGGGGAGGCAAGGCGACCTACCATGGACCCGGTCAGCAGGTCGGCTACCCGATCGTCGACCTCTCCGCCCGGGGCCGGGACATCCGGCGGTTCGTCGGGGAGGTCGAGGAGCTGGTCGTCCGTTCGGTCGCTCCGTTCGGGGTCCGCGCAGGCCACGTCAAGGGACGACGCGGTGTCTGGGTCGACGGGGAGCGGAAGATCGCCTCGGTCGGCATCGCCACCGACCACTGGGTCTCCTTCCACGGGTTCGCGCTCAACGTCGACCCTGACCTCTCCGCCTTTGCCCGGTTCCACCCGTGCGGTTTCGACGGGGCCGTGATGACGTCCCTCGCCCGCGAGCTCGGCCGGCCGGTGCCCCTTGCGGAGGTCCGCCCCCACCTGCTCGCTGCCTGGGAGGCGGTCTTCGGGGGGGTCGGCGCATCTACCTCGGCGCAGGACGCACCGCCCCTCGCGGCAGCGCCATGAGCCCGGGGTCGCCCGATCGCCCGACCCTTCTCGTGGTCGGAGGGTGCGGCGGCCTGGTCGGCCGCGCGATCCTCGAGGAGTTCGCGCCGGATCACACCATCGTTTCCGTCCACCGGCACCCGGTCCCTCGCGAACGGGACGCCGGGGTCCGGTGGGAGAGGGCGGACCTCACGAAGGTCGGCGACTGGACCCCGTACCTCGAGAACGCCTCCCGCGTCCTTCTCCTCGCCTGGTACCGGGCCGGGAGCCGGCGCCGGTTCGTCCCCCTCGCGGACGCGTACGTCCGACTCGTTCGGGACGCCGAGCGGCTGGGGGGGCGCCGCATCGTCCACCTCAGCGTGCCGGACGCGCCCCTCGAGCTCGAGCGGGACCTTGCCTACCTCGCCGAGAAGCGCCGGGTCGACCGGGCGCTCGAGGCGAGCTCCCTCGACTACACGCTCGTTCGGCCCACGCTCCT
>JBAIXP010000122.1:0-3313 GCA_037916495.1 Thermoplasmata archaeon
ACCGTATGACCGGGGCGCTCGACGCCTTCACCTCGATCGGGAAGGCGAGCTCCCGCCGGAGCGCGACGAGGTCGAGGCCGAGCGAGCCGGCGCCGCGCACGACCAAGAACGGCTCGTCGATGAGCCGTTCGAACTCCGCCCGCTCCTCGGGCGGAAGGGCCCGTGCGTACGACCGTACGGAGGAGGGGTCTCCCGACAGGAGGGTCCGAAGCTCCCGTTCGTAGCCGCTGAAGCCGTGCCCGACCACGTTCTTCCCTCGGGTCGACCTCGGATTATAATACGGACGGCGGACTCGCTGGAAGGTGGCCGCTCCCCTCGGGCTGGACGTCCTGCCGTCCGAGACGGGGGTGGCGCGGATCCTCGCGACCCTGGTCGGCGAGGCCGACCGTCGTCGCACGCTCCGCGGCGTCGCGACGCAGCCGGCGCGTTTTCGCCTGTCCGAGCTGCGCTCGCGTCTGCTCAAGGCCCGGGTCTTCGAGGATCCGGCCCGGCTCCTCGGCCGGCTCCGGCGCCGGGGGCTCCTCCTCGAGCTCGCGTCCACGCCCGGCGACAAGACCTTCGAGGCGCCGTTCCCCGCCGAGCTCGCCGAGCTCCTGGCCGGGGAGCTCGCCCGCTCGGAGCTCACCGAGGGAAGCGCCCTGCTTGCGATCCCGGACGAGGCCGCCGAGATCCGGTCGATGGACGCCGAGTTCCTCGACCGGCTCCGCGAGGTCTTGAACGAGCGGCTCGAGGCGACCCTCGCGTTCGGCCGGACGTTCGAGGTCGAGCGGCTCGCCACCTACCTCAAGGAGCTCTTCGGCGAGGAGCTCTACTTCGACTCCCTCATCGCCCTCCTGCAGCAGTACGCGCTCGCGGACGCACCGCTCGTCGCGCCGACCGGTCGGACGACCGGAGCGACCGGCTTCCACCTCGCCCTCTTCGGGCCGCCGGGGACCGGGAAAACGTTCTCGATCGACGACCTCGTCCGCGGGAACCCGCGCACGGGGGTCCCGCCGCACGGCCTTCCCGGCCGCAACCGCTACTGCGGCGGGATCACGCCCGCGCAGTTCCTGAGGGTCGGCGCGTCGTACACGGGACGCACGTTCAACTTCATCGTCCCCGAGTTCAACGACTGGTTCAAGTACCGTGGGATGGTCGAACCGCTCAAGCTCGTCATGGAGCAGCGCGAGGTGAAGTGGGAGACGACCCTCGGCACGATCGGCCCCTACACGTTCCGCTCGTTCTTCTCCGTGAACTACAACGTGCGCAGCGCGGGCGCCCAGGACTACTGGACGACGATCGCCGACCCGAACTTCGCCGCGCTCGAGGACCGGATGCTTCTGCGTTTCCACCCGATGACGCGCGCGCGCTTCCGGGCGGTCGAGGCGAGCGCCGAGCGGCTCGAGCTCGGCGACTTGGACTTCGAGTTCGCCGGCCCGATCCGCGACCACCTGACGCTCGTCCACGCGATCGAGACTGGCCACCCGCTGGTCGCCCGCCGGTTCCGCCGCCGCGCCGTCCGCCTCGAGCGCTCGCTCTACGAAAGGCTGCGCGGCGTCTCCGAGCGCGCGCTCAAGCTCACGGAGTTCCCCTCGTTCTCCCCGAGGCTCAAGGGGCGGGCCGTGCGCCTCGCCGCCGCCGCGGCCCTTCTCACCTACTTTGAGGAACCCGCGGGGACCGAGGTCACGATCGGCCCGCGCGAGGCAGCGTTCGCCCAGCGGTTCTACGAGGAGGAGATCCGTGCCCGGGAGCGACGGCACCCCCGCGCCGCGGCGTAGACCCGAGAGCGCGAGGTTCCGGCGGGCGGCCCCGGACGTCGTCGCGCGCGCCGCCCGCCGGGTCGTGCGCGGCGCGAAGGCCTCGTTCCGCAGCCAGTCGGCGTTCCGGGCCGCGGTCCTCGAAGCGCTCCGCCGGGACGAGCCCCTCGCCACCGTCGGGGGCCTCCGGCTCCGCCGCCTCGTCCTCGACGTGCCCGGGGTGCGCCTCTCCGTGCGCTACCGCGAACGGCCCGGCCGACCGGTCCCCGAAAGCTGCCCGGTCTGTGCCGACGAGCTCCGCCCGATCCGCAACCGGACCCTGGCGGGCGAGACCGTCGTGCTCGGGAAGCGGTGCGTGCGCTGCGACTACTGGACGCACGCGGTGGCGCGCGTGCCGGTCCGCTACGCCATCTCCCAGGCGAGCGGCCGCCGGCCGACGGACCGCGTCGGTTCCCGCTAGGGGCGGCGGGGAGGCTCGGGCGGCGCGTCGTACGGGGTCGGCGGCTTCAGGGGCCGGTGGTGCTTCGCCCGCTCGGCGAAGAAGAGAGCGACCGCGGCGACCGTCGCCCCGAGGACCGCGCCGATCAGAAGGCCGGGGGCGGTCCCCGCGTTCACCCAGCTTGCCGTGACCGGGCTCGCCGCTTCCACGGCGACCGTGAGGGTCGACGTCACGACGGACCCCGCGGCATCGGTGAGGGTGACCTCGACGGTGAAGTTGCCGGTGCGGGCGTAGGCGTGGGAGACGTCCGTCCCGCTCGCCCACGAGCCGTCCCCGAACGACCAGGTGACGGCATAGTCCGGGGTGCCCCCGGAGGGAACGGCGGCGAACTCGACGGCCGTCGCGGGGGGGACCGGCGCATCCCCCGCGCTCGCGTGGAACGCGGCGGTGAGCGGAGGGTGGACGGTGACGACCGTGGCCGCCCCGGCCTCGACCCCCGCGCCGTCGACGTAGGAGAACGTGGCGTTGTAGACCCCCGGCCGAGACCACGCGTGCGACGCGGAGAGGCCCGAGGCCGTCGAGAGGTCGTCGAACGTCCAGCTTCCGGTGCCGGGTCCCGTTCCACCCGAGATGACGGGGGTGAGGTTCACCGGTCGGCCGACGTCCGTCGCGAGCTCGTGCGGGAGTGTCACGGACGGGGCGGGATGGATCGAGAGCGCGAGCACCGCGAGTCCTCCGGAGCCGCTCGAGTCGACGGCGGTGACGCTCGGGGCGAACAGTCCGGCGACCGTGTAGGCGTGTTCGACCGAGGCGCCCGTCGCGCTCGCGCCGTCGCCGAACGTCCAGGTGTAGGTGTAGGCGCCGGTGCCACCGGAAGCGTCGGCCGAGAAGGGGAGGGGAACGCCGACGTCGGAGGAGGTCACGCTGGGCGAGCCGACCGAGGCCCGGACCGAGACCGGAAGATCGACCGAGAGCGAGGCGGAGGCGAGCGCCGTCGCGCCGTAGCCGTCGCGCACCGTGAGGGCGACGTCGAAGGAGCCGACCGAGGTGGGGACGCAGACGAGCTCGGGGGTGGAGGCGGAGAGACAGCCCGGGGGAAGGCCCGCGTAGGCGAACGTCACCGGGCCCGCGCCCCCGG
>JBAIXP010000123.1:0-5655 GCA_037916495.1 Thermoplasmata archaeon
TACTACCCCTCGAACGTCAGCTGCCAGGTGGGCCCCCTCCCCGACACCAATCCCTACGACGTCGGCGGCGCTGCGTGGTGGTGGTCGCAAGGCACCGACCCCCTCTCACCCTACTACGATTCCGAACTCGCCGCCTGCACGCCCTCCTCTCCGTGCACGTTCCCCGTCGAGGAGCTCATGGGATGGAGCACGCTGGACTCCGCGGAACAACTGTGGATCTCCGAGGTCGAGTCGCTGACCTCGAACGCCATCCAGCCGTACGCGTCCCTTCCCAGCGCGTTCGACGCCCCCCTGACTCTCGAGTATCCGATCTACGTCAGCGGTTGGGGCGCCAACTATCCGGACCCTTCCGACCCGACTTCGCCGTTCGTCCTTCCGGGCGGACTCTACCCGTCCCAGAGTTCGGTCGCCTCCGAGTTGAACCTCACCAACACGTCGACGAATCGGACCCTCTGCGGCCACGCGGGAGGGAGCCCCGCGGACCTCGCCTACTGGGCCTTCAACCTCACGCAGTATGCCCCGGAGTGCCAAGGGATCGCCTACGGAGCGGCGCTGGAGGCGGCGAACCAAGCGCGACCGCTGCCGGATTCCCCGGCGCGCGTCCTCCTCTACAACGAGATGGTCCAGATCGTCACCAAGCTCGGCCTCTACAGTTGGCTCGAGCAGGACAACACGATCGACTTCCTGGCACCCTGGATCAACACCGCCTCCCTGAACGCGAACCCGACGATCGCGGGGGACGGGGACCAACCGTTCTTTTACTGGGCCGAGCTCCCCCCCAACTCCGTCACGTTCGTGGCCCAGAAACTCCCGGCCGGCCTGACCTGGGGGGTCACGCTAGGCGGGCGGACGGTCAACAACACCACCGTCGTGTCGGGGGCGGCCGCGACCGGTTCGCTAAACTTCCTCGTCCCCAACGGCTCGTTCGGGTTCAACATCAGCACTCCCGGGGGCTACGGCGTCGCTCGCATCTCGGGGCCCGGGGGACCGAACCAGACGGAGGGGTTCGTCACGGGCGGGGTCCGCGTCGTCTACCACGTCCAGTTCGGTACGCTCGAACGGGTCACGTTCTACCAGAACCTCACCCGGGCTCACGGGACGCTGCACATGTTCGCGGGGGCTCCGTGGGAGGTCTTCGTCAACGCCTCCCAGGCCCACGGAGGCGATCCGGTCCCTCACCTCGTGACGGGACCGGCCTACAACTTGAGCCCCCTGATCCTCCCTGCGGGCGGCCGGTACTCCTTCCAGGTGGCGGGCTACCCGTCCATCTACCGGGCCAGCCCCACGCACGGTTCGTTCGTCGTCCCGCTCGGGGGGTTACTGAAGCTCGTCGCCTTCCATCTTCTCTCGGCCCCGGTGAAGTTCGTCGAGAGCGGGCTCACGAGCCCCTTCACCTGGAACATCACGCTCGTCAACGCCTCCGGTCCGGGGGCAGCGTGGTTCGCCGCGGACTGCGGGGGGGCGGGCTGCGTGTTCTCGAGGACCAACGCGTCGGCCGTCCTCGCCCGACTTCCGGCGGGAGTCTACGGCTGGGTCGCCGCGACGGACGTGGCCGGCAAGACCGCGACTCCGGCTTCGGGGGTCGTGACGATCGTCTACCCGGCGTCGAGCACCCAGCTCGTGCCAATCGCCTGGACGGGCTAGCCGTCGCGCGCGCCGCCTCCGCGGGCGAGGGCTCCTGTCCTCGGCCGAGCTCGTTCAGGGTCGTCTGCGAAGGCCTTGTCGCATCCCACGTCGTGCAGTAGCGAGGACCGTCTTCGCACCGGTCCGCGGGGTGAGAAGGGTCCCACCCGGAATCCCTTCGGTAGGGGCACCTGGGGTGCCGGCCTCGCGGAGACCGACCTTCACGCCGTCGACGGTCTACGCGTGCCCGGGCAGCGTCCCGAAGGAGCTGGGGAGCGCGGCCGGGCGCTCGCCCGCAAGCCACCGCGCGTACGCGCGCTGGAGGTCGTGCGCGCCCAGAAGGATCAGCACGAGCGAGGCGACGGCGGCGGCCTCGAGCTCCCAGAGCAGCGGAGCGAACGCCGCGCCGAGGCCTACCACGGCGCCGACCAGGAGGAGCCGGCGCCCGCGGAGGAGGATCGCCTGCTCGCCCGGCGTGGCGAGCTCATGGAGGAGGAGGTCGAGGTGGCGGCCCCCGAAGTAGTAGATCAGGACCAGGACGGCCCCGGTGGCGATCCCCGAGACGGTCGAGGAGACCCACTCAGGGACGAGCGGGGAGTTCACCGCATCGAGCGCCGCGTTGAGCACGGCGAACGCGATTGCGGCACCAATCGCCGCGAAGAGGTAGCCGAGGAAGAGCCAGAGGGTGCGGGAGTGGTCGGCCCGGGCGCGCTGCGCGGCGTCGACCTGCGGGGTGCCGAACTCGGAGGCCCCTTCAGCCATCGCGAGCACGCCGCGGCGCCAGGCGATGAGGCCGCGCACCGCGACCACGATCCCGATGATCACGAGGACCGCGATGGCCAGCCCGAGCGCGACATCGAGGCCGATACGGAACGCTTGGCTCTGCCATTCGGACCATGGCGCTGAGGCGGCCGGCAGGTTCGCCGGGAGCACTCCGGTCCGGAGCAGGACGTCCCGGACCAGGACGAGCGCGGAGACCGATACGGCGAGAGAAATGAGGGTCTGGAACCCCTCGAGAGCCTTGCGGATCGACGTGGCCCCCCAGACGGTTCGTCCGGCGGCCGGGGCCGCGCCCGGGGCGGCCGGTGGGTACGACGTGGCTACGCTCATCGTCCAACCTCAGGGCGGGGACGGCGGCGGGCCATAGAAGAGGCCCCCGTCAATCGCCGTTCATCTCCCGACGCGGGGCCGGGCGCCTCGGACCGCCCGATCGAACCGCCGGACGCGAGGGAACGAAGGGAAAGCTCGGGAGGGGACGGCGACGGAGGATCGGGCGGCGGCGTGAACGGGCCCTGACGGGCCGCTTATCGTTCGGCCACTAAAATACCGGCCGTATGCAAGCGTCGTCCGTCCCTCCCGCACATCCACCCCGCATGGTCCGGCGTCGGCACCTCGCCCCCGGCGAGGTCGTCGTCGCGGAGACCCACACCAGCCTGTGGCTCGTGTTCCCCGCCCCGGTGGCGCTCACCGCCGCGCTCGGCGTCCTGACCTACGGCGCGGCCGCGGCGGTCTGGTCGTTCCTTCCGGCCCTGCCTTGGCTCACCCCGGCGTTCGCGGGCCTCTCGGGGTGGTGGGGCGCCCACGTCTACGTGTTCTACCTCTGCGCCGGCCTCACCGGCGCGGCGGCCGTCTGGCTCGCCGTTCGGTACGTCGAGTGGTGGTCGAGGGTGTACGCCGTCACCGACCACCGCGTCCTCCTCCAGCGCGGGTTCTTCTACCGCGCCGTCGACGAGATCCCGGTCGACCAGATCCGGGGCGTCGACGCGTTCCAGAGCTTCGTCCAGCGGATCTTCCGGTTCGGCACGGTCCGGGTGAGCTCCGAGGGAGGCCGCCGGGGGTCGATCGGCAACGAGGACTGGCGCGGCATCCCGCGGCCCCTTGACTTCCAGCGGACGATCGAGGCGATGGTCCAGGCCCATTCGCTCCCCCACCTGCTCCCGCCCGCGGCGGCGCCGCCCCCGGCCGTTTCGGGGACGACCGTTCCCTCCCGCACGACCGCGCACCGCTAGCGCGGGCCCGTGGGGGGAGGCGCCGGCGGGGCCGTCACCAAGGGAACCGGAACGTCGAGAAGAAGTCCGCCACGAGCAGCGCGCAACCCGCGAACCCTAGCAGGGGAAGCGCGGACCGCCAGGGCCGCTCGCGGGCGCGCCGGTTCATCTCGACCGCGGCGAGGTTGATGAGGCCGTAGTAGCCGAGGATCCCGAGGCTCGAGAGGGCGACCAGCTGGTCCGCCCCGAGCGACAAGGCGCCCACGACCATGACCCCGCCGAGGAGGATCTGGGCCCGGTACGGCGTGCCGAACCGGGGGTGCAGGGCCGCGAGCGGGCGGGGGATCTGGCGGTTCTCGGCCATGGCGTAGATCGTCCGCGAGAGTCCGATGACCTGGATCAGGAGCACGTTCGCGGTCGCCGCGATCGCCCCGATCCCCACGATGTAGAACGCCGAAGGGATCCCTGTGTCGCGCATCACGTAGGCGAGCGGGGCCGTCCCGAACTCGTTCGCCAGCCGGCTCGCCCCCGAGACCCCGACCGCGACCGTCCCCACGGCGAGGTAGAGGAGCGCGGAGACGGCCATCGCGACGACGATGGCGAACGGCACCGTCCGTTCGGCGTCCACGACCTCCTCGGAGACCGCGGTGATCTTCCCGAACCCGGCGTAGGCGAAGAAGATCAGGAACGCTCCGGCGAGGGTTCCGTGGAACCCCGAGGCGAGCATCCCGCCCAAGTTCGACGGACGGACGAAGAACGCCCCGACCACGACGAAGAAGAGGAGGACCCCGATCTTCCCGGCGACCAGGGCGTGGTTGACGGCCGCGGACATCCGCAGGCCGACCGCGTCGAGGCCGACGAACCCCGCGCAGAGCACCGCGCTCCACTCGCTCACCGTGCCGATCGGGACGAGCACGGTGAGGTAGCTCGCGAGGGCCGCCGCGACGGTGACGGCGGCCACCACCGTGGCGGCGACCCAGACGAGCCCGCCGAGGAAGCCGATCCTCCGTCCGAACGCGACGTAGACGAACTGGTACTCGCCCCCCTCCCGCTGGACCCGGGATCCGAGCGAGGCGAAGCTCAGGGCGGTCAAGGTCGCGATCGCGCCGGCGAGGAGGAGGGAGAGAAGGACCCCCGGGCCGGCCTCCCTCGCCGCGATCCCGAGGATGAAGAAGATCCCCGAACCGACGATCCCACCGATCGCCAGGGACGCGGCCCCGGCGCGTCCGAGCACCCGTCGGAACCGCGGCGGCCCGGGTTCCATTGCCCGGGGGGACGCCGCGGTCTCCAAAACGTCCCGGTTCGGCCGGCACCGGGGGGAGCGGGGGGGCCGGACGTAGGCTCGGGCCTTGCGCGGGTGAGGTCGTAACCGACGGGTTCCGCCGGGCGGTGCGTATCTTCTCTTCGGGCGACGAACCGGTGCGATGTCCGCCCGGCGGCGGGCGTCCTAACGAGGAACGATGTCCGACCAGTGCGCGGTCTGCGGTGCCCCGTTCGCCTCGCCCGCGGAACTGCTCGCCCACACCCACAAGGAGCACAGCTCGGCGGCTCCGACCGCCGCGGCCCCCCCGCCCACCGGCTCGACGGCGTGGTTCCGCTGCGCCCTCTGCGGCCAGCGGTTCGGCAGCCCCGAGGAACTGCGGCGGCACAACCTAAGCCCGCACGGGCGCCTCGCCGCGCCGAGGCCGCGTCCGACCGGGTAGGCCGCCCGTCCCTTCCGCTCGCGCGGGGACCGGGGGTGGCCAAAAGGCCGCCGCCCGGCGATCCGGGTGCTCAGGCCGGCCCGGCGACCGAGACGGAGTGAATCCCCGGGAACTGGAACGGCACGAGCTTCCAGACCTTGCCCGCGTCCGGGCTCACGAACAGCTGGCCCGTGGTCGTGCCGACGTAGATACCGGCGGGGTCGAGGGCGTCGGTGGCGATCCCCTCGCGCTGCACGCCGAAGTGACCCGGGAACGCCTTCGGGGAGAGGAGCTTCTTCCACGTACGGGTCCGGTCGTTCCACTCGTGGACCTGGAAGTGCCCCTCCCCGGTGACCCGAGCC
>JBAIXP010000124.1:0-11813 GCA_037916495.1 Thermoplasmata archaeon
GGGCTTCGGGTCGTTGCGGTGACCTGGATCGGCTCGGGCGGCCAGCCGACCGAGTTCGACGAACAGGTCGCCGCGAGCGGGCCGTACGGTGTGGCCCTCCTCGAGCTTGCGCCAGGGGTCCGCGCGACGGCCGCGCTCACGGAGGTCGCCGCCCCGACCGTGGCGATCGGGAGCCTCGTACGGACGAGCCTCCGCCGCCTCTACGCGATCGACGGCGCCTGGCGCTACGGCCGCAAGGCGATCCCGGTGTCGGGAGCGTAGGTCCCACGGTCGGTTCCGCGAAGCTAGCCCGTTAGGCGAACCCGGGGACGTCCCGGCTCGAACCGCCCGAGCCCTTGCGGCGGTACGGCTCGGTCGCGATGCCGAGGTGGGTGGCGAGCCCCCGGAACGTGGTCACGAGCTGCTCGATCGCGGCGGCCATCTCCTTCTGCTCCTCGCGCATCTGCGCGAGCTCGGCCCGGAGGGCCCGGAGCTCGAGCTCCCACCGTTCGTACCCGCCCGTTTCCGCCATTGCTGATCCTCCTATGGTCACGGCGCCGAGGTAGATGAGGGGCCCCGGCGCCGCGCGGCTCGCCCGACGGAGGGGGTCGGCGAGGGTCCGCTAGGGGGAACTCACACTGCCCCGTTCGACGAACGGTTCCCAGCGGTTCCGTTCGGGGACAAAATCGACGCGTTCGAGCTCGACCTCGAACTCCTTGAGCGAGGCGGAGGCGCTCGGACGGACGGTGATCGCGTAGACGTACACCCCGAACCCCATGAAGTCGGTGACGCGTCGGAGGACCTCGTGGAGGGCCTCGCGCGGGACGCGCACCCGCACCGTCGTCTCCCCGAGCATGGTGGAGAACTCGTCGACGTCGAACGGCCGGTCGAGCCGGATCAGGTTCGCGGCCGGGGGTGGGGGCGACGAAGCTGCCGGGGCTCCCGCCGTGGCCGGGGGGGTGAGCGGGGTCGTCCGCGCAACCGGTGCCGGCGCAGTGCTCGTCGGGGTAGGGCCCCGGAGCGGGGGCTCCTTCGGGGGGTAACGCTCCAGCACGGGGGAGGGGTCGCGGCCGACGAACTTCGGGCGGGCCGGTTCGGCCCGTGGGCGCGGTCGGGGCTTCCGTCGCGCCGGGCGCTTGGAGGATCGCGGGGCGGGCATGTACCAGGACGCCGGGCCGGGAGCGCCCCGGACCCATAACCTCTCGGACGGGAGCGGGCCGCCGGTCGCGAGGGGGTCGCTCCCTCGTCCCTCCGCCCGAGTCTTGTAGCGAAAATTACCATGCGACTCTCCGTCACGGGGGCCGAAGTTTGTCGCTGTCAGAACGACAGATGGATTATGTACGGCGGGGTGGGTGGGCGAAGGTAAGCCCTGGCCGAAGGCGGGGCGGAACCACGGAGGAAAAGCGAATGCCGGCACGTGTAATGAAGGATTTCCAGGCCCCGCGGGGCCTCCCCCGGAAGACCGCCTCGGTCTGCCCTGAGTGCATCAAGGTCATCCCGGCGATCGTCCGGGAGAAGGACGGGCGGGTCATCATGGAGAAGACCTGCCGCGCCCACGGCTACTTCTGGGACATCATCTCGAACGACGTCGACTTCTACCTCCGGATGGAGGTCTACGCCCACGACGGCGTCGGCTACGAGAACCCCTACTACGACAAGTTCCGCGGCTGCCCGACCACGTGCGGGATGTGCAGCCACCACAAGTCCCACACGGGACTCGCGCTGGTCGATCTCACGAACCGCTGCAACCTGAAGTGCCCGGTCTGCTTTGCGAACGCGAACGCGGCCGGCTACGTCTTCGAGCCGACCCGTGAGCAGATCCACTTCATGCTGAAGACGCTCCGGGAGCAGAAGCCGGTCGGCACGGTCGCCGTCCAGTTCTCGGGCGGGGAGCCGACGCTCTCGCCGCTGTTCTTGGACGCGGTCTCGATGTCCCGCGACCTCGGCTTCAAGCAGATCCAGGTCGCGACCAACGGCATCCGGGTCGCGAACGAGCCCGGCTTCGCCCAGGCGTGCCGGGACGCGGGTCTCCACACGCTCTACCTGCAGTTCGACGGTCTCGACGACGAGATCTACCGGAAGGTCCGCGGGGTCCCGCTGCTCAAGGTGAAGCAGAAGGCGATCCAGGCGGCGCGCACGACCCACTCGCCGGCGGCCGAGCTCGCCGCGGGAAAGCCCGACAAGCCGCTCTCCGTCGTCCTCGTCCCGACGCTCGTCGGCGGGTTCAACGAGAAGGAGATCTGGCCGACGGTGAAGTTCGCGATCGACAACCTCGACGTCGTTCGCGGCGTGAACTTCCAGCCGGTCGCGCTCACGGCGCGCATCCCCGACAAGGACCGCTTCCAGATGCGGTTCACCCAGTCCGACCTCGTCCGCATCCTCTGCACGGACGGTCCGTTCGACAAGTCCGACTTCTTCCCCGTGCCGTCGGTCGCCCCGATCTCGGAGCTCGCGTCGATCATCCACGGTGAGGAGAAGATGACCCTCACCACGCACCCGGGCTGCGGCTGCGCCACCTTCGCCTTCGTCTCGAAGGACGGGCAGAAGATCACCCCGCTCCCGCGGTTCATGGACGTCGACGGGTTCTTCGAGAACATCGAAGGGATGATCGAGAAGTACCGGGACGCCCGCTTCTCCCGCGTCCGCACCGCGGTCGCCGGGGCGCGGCTGCTCCACGACGTCGCGAAGTACTTCGACTTTGCGAAGGCGCCCGAGGGCGTGAGCGAGAAGAACGTCGTCCGCATCATCGCCTCGATCTTCACCGAGGGGAACAAGGACGCGGTCGCGAAGTTCACCTGGCGCACGCTCTACATCGGTAACATGCACTTCCAGGACGCCTACGACTACGATATCCAGCGCCTGATGCGCTGCGACATCCACTACGCGGTCCCCGACGGGCGGGTCATCCCGTTCTGCTCGTACAACTCGGGCCCGATCTACCGGACGGAGGTCGAGCAGAAGTTCTCGATCCCGATCCCCGACTGGCAGAAGGCGAAGTCGCAGAGCGGCCTCCAGCTCAAGACCATCGAGACGATGGGCGTGAACGGCGAGGTCATCGTCGACCCCGAGTACTACAAGATCCGGGCGCTCAAGGGCGCGCCGGGGATGTCGAGCTAGACCGCGTCAGGACTCCCCCTCGAGGTCCAACCTTTTCCCCACTGCCCTTTCGGTGTTCCTTAGTGTCGGGCTCCCCTCTCGAAGAGGGCCCTTCCGGGCTCGCTGACCCGTCGGATGTCCCGCTCGGAGGCCGGGGGGAGGGTGCCGAGGCGCCGGTCGATCTCCTCCCAGACCCGCGCGATGTCCTCCCGCTCCGGCCCGCGGCCCGCCTCGGGGGGCGGCGACGGTCGGCCGAGCCACCGCCACGCGGCCTCGAGGTGCTTACAGTCGCCGAGCCCGCGCCGGGCAAAGTCCGTGCACGTGCAGAGCGCCGGGTCCCGCTCGGGGTAGCCCGGCCACAGGGTGAGGTAGGCGGTCCGTCGCACCGGGTTGCGCACCTCGACCGCGGGGTACGGCTCCGCCGAGACCCATCGGACGTCGAGCGGCTCGGCGAGGGCGCGGAACCGTCGCTCCCGGATCCCGGACGGGGTCGACCCGCCTTCCGCTCCTCGGGGCGTCACCGACCGCACCTAAAGGACGGGATCGCCCCGGCGCCTCTTAGCGGAACCGCCGCCCCCCCCGCCCGGGTCCGAGGCTCCGCGCACCCCGACCGCCGACCCCGATCGCCCCTACTCCGCCGGGCCCACGCTCCGGCGGTCCGCCGACCGTAGAGGACCGAAGGGAACGCATGGACGCGACCACGCTGCTCATCGTGGCACTGTTCCTCTTCGTCGCCTGCTCGGTCGCCGTCGGGGAGCTCATGAGCCGGCTCGGCCAGGCGGCGCTGGTCGGCCAGCTCCTGGTCGGGGTCGTCCTTGGCCCGAGCCTGCTCGGCCCGGCGCTCGGGTTCGGGGGCCTCTCGAGCGAGCTCACCGGGCTCCAGGTCCTCGCGACGTTCTTCATCCTGATGACGGCCGGGCTCGCGATCACCCCGGACCAGATCTACCAGAGCGGCGCCCGCTCGGCGGCCCTCGGGATCACGATGTTCGTCGTCCCGTTCCTCGCGGGGACGTACGTCGTCCGGCTCCTCTACCCGGCCCTGCCGCTCTCCACCGACCTGTTCGTCGCGCTCACCGTCTCGATCACGGCGCTCCCGGTCCTCGGGATCATGCTCCGGGAGTTCGACCTGTTCGACGGCCGGTTCGGCACGACCCTCATGAACAGCTCCCTCGTGAACGAGCTCGCGGCCGTCACGACCTTCTCGATCCTGCTGAGGGTCACCACGACCCCCGGCTCGCCCACCCTGAGCGTCGCCGTCGCGCTCGTGACGGTCGGGCTGTTCCTCGCGTCGATCCTCGCCGTCCACATGGGCCTGAGGAGCCTTCGGCACCTCAAGATCTGGGACCGGATGGTCCGCGGGGTCCGGGCGACCTGGCGCTCGCGCGAGGCGGGGTTCGCCCTCCTCATGGTGAGCGGCCTCGCCGCCGCCCTCTACTCCCAGGCGCTCGGCCTCACGTTCCTTGTTGGGGCGTTCTACGCCGGGCTCCTCGTCACGCCCGAGAGCGCGGGGCCGCACGAGCACCGCCAGATCGCCCGGATCTTCGACACGATCACCTGGGGGTTCTTCATCCCGCTGTTCTTCGCCCTGGTCGGCTTCGGCATGGACCTTCGGAGCCTGGTCGTCTCCCCCCTCACCCTGGTCGCGTTCGTCGCGCTGTGCGTCTTCGCCTTCTTCTCGAAAGTGTTCGTCGGAGGGGTCGTCACCCGCCTGTTCGGCTGGTCGTCCTCCGAGGCGCTCGGCGCGGGGTTCCTGGTCGCGAGCCGGGGGACGGTCGAGCTCGCGATGGCCGTGATCCTCCTCCAGCAGAAGGTCTTCTCGACCGGTCTGTTCACCGTCGTCGCGGGCGTGGGGGTCGTCACGACCCTCCTCTCCCCGATCGGGGCCCGGCCGTTCGTCCGGGACGTGGGGGCGGCGGCGGCTCCCGCCCCGACCTCGGCGGTCCGCCCCTGGGCGGCCGGACACCGGCCGGACTCCTCCGCCCCGGAGGAGCCGCCGCTGCTCTGAGCGGCCCGCCACGTTCCACGGCTTCGACAGATTTCTTATAGGCGGCGCCCGGTCGAACGGGTGCCGTGGAGTACGTCATCGCCCGGGCGACCCGGCTCAAGTGGCTCACGCTGGGCCTCCCGAACGAGGTCGCCCAGCTGATCGGCTTTGACCCGGCCGCCGGAGGGTCTCCCGAGGCGAGCCGGACCGTCTCGTTCCTGAGCCGGGGGCGCGGGATCGCTCGGGTGGTCGCCACCTACGCGGCCCGGGAGGCCCTCGCGGTCGAGACGGTCCGCGGCCGTCTGCTCGCCACGGCCCGGCTCGGCGAGCGCCTGCTCTTCTCCCTCCCCGTCCAGCTCGCGCAGCACCTCGAGGTCGACCTTACCCCCCGGCCCGCCCACGCCCGGGGGACCCACGACGTGCTCGCCTGGCTCGTGCCGGCCCCCGAGTACTACGACTACCGTCGCCGGACCGACGCGGACGGGACGTGGACCGGTCTCGCGGGGGGCGGGTCGGCCCACGTCTACGTCGCGAAGTCGCTGGTTCCGTTCCCCCGGGACCTTGCCCAGCTCGCGGACGCCGAGGCACGGATCGAGCAGGAGGAGTGGGCGCCGGGGATCGAGGCCCTCCAAAGGGTCGCCCGCGTAAGGCGCCCCACCCCCTAGCCCCCCCACCGGGGGCCCGGCAGGTGCCCGGGGAGGACCTCCGACCCCTCTTGGGGCCCCCAACGGTACCGTCCGGTACCGTGCCGAGCGGTTCCCGACGGTTCGGAGGTCCCAGGGGGCTTCCTAAGGTATATATAGCGAGGCCAAGGATAGATTGACCCGTGTCGGGCACGGGGGGGCGCCCTTCGCGAGCGGAGGGCGTGGGTGGACGTTACACGCTTCGAAATCCGGTCCCACTGAGGACCGCCGAGGACATCGCGCATACACGGATCGGTCTTCCGACCGATTCCGCGCTGGTCGACGCGAGCGGTCCGGTCGACTTCGACTCGCTGGCGAAGGCGATCCGTCGTTCGGTCGGCCACGACGGGATGCGTCCGGAGGACGCCCGCTCGATCGCGGCGCACGTCCTCAATTTCTTCGGGTTCAACGAGCGGATCATCGACAACGTTCTCGAACCGGACGACCGTGATACGTTCTACATGCTCGAGGACACGGGGATCCTCGAGACCGAGCGGGACGAGACGACCCTCTACGACGGCCGGGAGTGGCGGATCCACTACTGGATGTTCCGCAAGGAGCGGATCTTCGACCTCGCCCGCCAGGAGGCCGCGGCGATGGCGGCCGCGGGCGAGAAGGACGTCGTCTACTCGCCCAACCTGAACCGCTCGGCAGCGTTCCGCCTCCCCCACGGGGAGCGCGGCACCGGCCTCGCCGACCACGCGGTCTACCACGAGCTCGGGGACGAGATCTGGCTCGAGCGCCGCCAGGCCCCGGCCCGGGACCCCGCGCCGTCCTCCTCGCGGGGACGCCGGGCGCCCCTGGACGGGTAGGTCCGCCGCGGGCCCCCGTTATTAGCGGACCGCCGTCCTGGACGGCGGATGCGCCGGTTCTGCCTGGTCGCCCACCGGGTCCCCGTACGGGGGGAGTTCACGCTGAACGACCTCGCCGGTGGCGCGGGCCGGATGGACGAGGTCGCCCGGGTGGTCTCGACCGCGTTCACCCTGTCGAACGACCTCCGTCGCGACACGGAGGTGACGGTCCTGTTCGCCGCCGAGCCGCCCCCGGCCGCCCGCAAGGTCGACCTGGTCGGGGCCCGGTTGCGCTACCTCAACCCGGACGAGCGGTCGACGGCGGCCCTGCTCAAGAACGCCCTCGTCCGGGCGGCGACGACCGACCGGGAGTTCGAGTCGTCCCCCGGCCTCAAGGTCGGGCCGGTCGACCCGCTCGGGCACCTCGCCGAGTTCCTAAGGGCGCCCGGCGCCCTCTGGCTCAGCGAGGGCGGCGTCCCCCTCGACCGGTGGGCGGGGTCGGGGGCGGACGTCGCCGCGGTCCTCTCCGACCCGTACGACCCCACGCCCCCGGAGCTCGAGGTGCTGAGCGCGAGCGGGGTCCCCCGCGTCTCGGTCGGCCCCCGGGTCCTCAGGAGCAGCCAAGTGATCGACGTCTTCCACCGCGAGCTCGACGTCCGCGAAGCCGCCGCGCGATCGTCGGCCCTCCCCGGTGGGGTCGCGCGCTAGCCGGCGGGGACGAGTTCCGCGGGTCGCGCGGGGGGAGCGACCGCTTCCCGGACGAGCCGGGGGCGGAGCCCGCCGACGACCGCCGTGAGCCGGACGACCTCGCTCGGCTCGGGGCGGATCCGGGCGCCGAAGACCATCCGGACCGGGTCGCGGAGGCGCTCGCGCACCGCCGAGAGGACCTCGTCCAGGGCCCGGAGGGTGAGGTTCGTCCCCCCCTCGAGGTGGACAAGGGCGCTCGGGCGAGGGGGCAGATCGAAGTCGAGGAGCGACTGGGAGAGGGCCTGCGTGACGAGCCGGCCCGGCTCGGAGACGTGCTCCTCGCCGATCACCAGGGTCGAGAGCCCCGACTGGCGCAGGTGGCTCTTCACGCTCGCGAGGTCGACGTTGAGCTGGCTCGGGTGGTCGACCAGGTCGACCAGGCTCGCGACCAGGGCGTGGAGGTAGGCGTTCCGCACGGAGAACACCCGGTGGATGGGCAGCGACTGGAACCGACGCAGCTTCTCGTTGGCCAGGGCGAGCAGGAGCCCCCCGAGCTGCTCGAGGTCGGCGACCGTCTCCTCGACGTTCTGCCGGCGCGACGGGTTCGCGTCGAGCTCGACGCGGAACGGGAGGAAGACGACCGGGACCGGCAGCGCGTCCGTCTTGCGGAGCTCCTTCGCGAGGTACGGTAAGAGCGCGCTCCCCGTCCCCCCGCCGAGCCCGGCGAGGAGGAAGACGAGCTCGAACCGGGCGAGCCGCCGGACGATCTCGTCGCGGCTGTCCTCCGCGGCCCGCAGGACCGCCGCGCGGTCGCCGCCGCTGCCCCGGCCCGCCAGCTCGCGGTGGCCGAGGAGGATCCGCTCCTCCGCCCGCACCCGGCTCAAGTGCCGGGCGTCCGTGTTCATCGCGATCGCCCGGGCTCCCGGGATCCCGAGGTTCACCAGGTCCTCGACCGCCTCGGAGCCGGCGCCGCCGAGCCCGACGACCGCGATCGAGGGGGCGAGGGAGAGCCCGTGGAGGGCGTCCGCCGAGCTGCCGTCGAACATCCGCCACCGAGGAGGACTAGGGCGTCGGGGATCCGTCGGCCGGGACCGGGTCGCCTTCCCGCCGCGGGGGGCGGGCGGGGGGCGCGAGCTGGTCGATGCGGCTGCGGATGTACTCGCGCACCGCCGACCGGACCGCGTCGTCGACGCTCACCGAGTTGCCCTCGCGGACGAACTCCTCGAGCCGGCTGTTGTCCTGCTTCGAGAGCTCGACGACGACCTTACGGATGTGCTGGGGAGGGAGGTTGAGCTCGATGTACTGCTCGAGGCCCTCTCGGATCGTGTCGGAGATCGTCGCGGTCCCCTTCGCTTCCTGGATGTGCTTGAGCTTCTCGAGAAGCTCCTGCGGGATCCGAACGGTCACCCGCTCCGAGGTGTCGGCCATGTTCGTCAGACAATATTAGGTTCTTTGTCTGACGATTGACATATCGCTCTCCCTCTATATACTTGCGTACCGCGCCGCGCGCCGGTCCTCGGCGGTCGCCACCGGAGCCCTGGGCGGGCCACGACCCTCTCCCGAGCCGGGACGATTTCCGCTCCTCCGACTGGAGGCGGTCGGTGTTCGTCGAGATCGCGTCCCTCGGCCCGGGTTCGGGCGCCCCGAGAGAGCTGCTCGTCGCTGCGCTCGCCCCCCGTGCGGGCGACGTGACGTCGGTCGAGGTCTGGGCGGACCACCTCGCCACCGACGTCGCGACGGGCGCCGTCGAGGGTCGTCGGGTCCGCTTCCCCTCGGGGGCTGCCGGGGTCGCCCTCTGGGACCGTGGGTCGCCCCTCGGGGCGAGCGTCCGGGTGCTCTACGTCGAGCCGCCGGCGCCGTCCATGAACACGTACGGTGCCCTCCTCGACCTGGTCGAGCGCGAAGCCGGTCGCGTCGTCTTCGCTCCGGGCCGTCTCGCCGGGCTCTCCGAGGGGGAGGAGGCGAGTCTCCTCGCAGGACGTGGGTTCGCCCCGTACGGCCGCAGCGAGCTGAGGCTCCCGGCGTCTCGAGCAGTGCCCGACGAGGTCCCGCCCCGCCTCGGGCACCTGCGGGAGGTCCGCGCGGGGGACGAACCGGCGCTCGCCGCCCTCCACCTGCGCGCGTACCGGGCGAGCTTCGACCGCTACCTCTTCCTCGAGGACCCGGACGAGACGCGCGACGCCGCGCGCGAGGTCGGTGACCTCGTCGGCGGCCGTTGGGGACCTCTCGAGCGGCCCGGCTCGGTGCTGCTCGAGGAGGGAGGACGGGCGATCGCCGCGGTGATCGCCGTGCGCCGGCCGGACGGGGTCCTTCTCGCGGACGTGGAGGTCGACCCCGATCGCCGGGGGCTCGGCCTCGGCCGCTCGGTCCTGGTGGCGAGCCTCCGCGGGCTCCGCCGGGACGGGCCGCAGCCGGTCTACCTCAACGTCACGGAGGGCAACGCCCCGGCCCTCGCGCTCTACGCGAGCGTGGGGTTCGTCCGGTCGCTCGGGCCGTCCCGCGACTGGTACGCCACGGCGATCATCCCCGTGCGGCCGTAGCGTCCTCGGAAGCCGGCTCGGCCGGGCCGGCCGGCTTCGCCTCGTTCGGACGGAACCCGAGCGCCCGGAGGGCCCCGAAGCCTCCGACCATGATCGCCGCGAGCGCGAGGATCGAGCCGCCCGCGAACAGGTAGGTTCCCTGGACCCCGATCTCGACCGTCATGAAGCCGCCGATCCCCTGGCCGAAGGGCACGAGCATGTAGCTGCCGACCTCGTCGGCGGCGAAGACACGCCCCATCACCTCGTCCGGGACCGTCGCCTGGACGACCGAGAGGAAGACGGTCTGGACCATCCCGGGCATGAGCCCGTAGACGAAGATGATCGGGAGGGCGAGCCAGACCGTCCTCACGAGCGCGAGGGCGACGATCGACAGCCCCATCGCCGCGACCAGCCCGACCAGGATGAGCCCGGCCCGTTCCTCGAACTTGATCCGGGAGATCGCGAGGAGCCCGCACGCCGCTCCCGCGGTCGCGGCCGAGATGAGCGCCCCGTACCAGAACCCGGAGGCGACCCCGAGCCAGCTCGCGACGTAGAGGGCGAGCTCGACGAAGACGACCGCGGTCAGGAGGTTCACGACCAGGGCGGCGACCGTCAGCTCGAAAAGCTCGCGCCGGCGCCCGAGGTAGGCGAACCCCTCCGTCACCGAGCGGAGGATGCTCGGCGGCGGACCGTCGCGCCGCACCCTGAGGTCGACCCGGACGAGCACGAGGGCGACCTGCGTGAGGAGGAAGAGCGTGAACGGGATCGCGAGGGCGTAGACGCTCCCGCCGACCTCGAGGACGATGCCCGAGAAGAGGGTGCCGGCCGAGCTCGTCGCGGCGGCGACGGCGTAGATGAGCCCGTTCGCGCGGCCGAGCTCCGCCGTTCCGACGAACCGAGGGACCGACGTGTTGTACGCGGGCCGGAAGAGCGTCGCGCTGGCGATCAGCACGGCCCAGGCCGGGTAGGCCAAGAGGACCCAGAGCGGGAGGTAGAACCCGGCGAAGACCGGAAAGCCGACGTGCGCCGTCGGCGCGTAGAACAGGTCGACAGCGAGCGCCGCCGTCGCCCCGAGCGAGATCAGGTTCGCCGACCGCATGAGCAGATGGCGGTCGTGCCGGTCGGCGAGCGGGCCGGCGACGAACGCCCCGGCGAGCGTCGGCAGGGCGGAGGAGAGCCCGAGGACGGCGAGGGCGACCGCGCCGTAGCTCGTGCGCTCGTTGGCCGGGTAGGCGAGCGTGATCGCGAAGAGGAGCACGACCAGCGCGGTCGACGGCCCCGCGAACTGCGCCGCGCCCGCCCCGAGGAACGCGCGGAACGATTCGCGGTGCAGGATGTCGCGGAGGTTCGGTCCTTTCGCCTGCGCCACGCCGGCCCCCCCGAGCCATCGTGCGCGCGATAATACTATCGACACGGACGGGCGATGACCGCTCCCCGCCCTAGCCGCGAAACGGGCTTGTAGCTCTCCCACGTCGCCGACACCGGGGAGAGGCGTGCGGCTGCTCGCGCAGGACCCGCGGACCGGGCTCGTGCGGCTGCGCCTCGAGACGCCGAGCGATCTCTGGCGGATCGCCCGCTTCGTCCGTCCGGGTGAACTGGTCGGTGCCTCGACCACGCGCCGCGACCCCGAGGCCCCCGAGGACGTCCCGGGTGCCCAGCGGAGCCGGCGCCGCATCTTCCTCACCGTCCTCGCCGAGCAGGTCGAGTTCCACGGGTTCTCGAAGCGCGTCCGCATCACCGGGCCGATCGTGGAGGGGCCGTTCGACATCGGCCGGCACCACACGCTCGACCTCGGCGACGGCGACGATGTCGCGGTGGTGAAGCCCCACCCGAACGCCGCCGACCGCGCCCTTCTGGAGGAGGGGCTCGCCCTCACCGGCGACCCGGTCATCGTGGTCGCGGCGGTGGACTGGGGCGACTCGTCGCTCGTCCGGCTGCGGGGGCGCTCGGTCGAACCGGTCGCGGATCTACGGCGGACGCTCGCCGGCAAGCGGTTCGAGCCGGGGCTCGCCGAGAAGGACCGGACCGCCTACCTCGAGGAGGTCCGGGCGCTCCTCGCGCGCGAGGCGGCCGA
>JBAIXP010000125.1:0-6804 GCA_037916495.1 Thermoplasmata archaeon
CTCGTCGCGGCTCGACTCGCTCTCCCTCCTGATGAAGGGCGAGGCCCTCCCCGCCTCGACGGCCTGGTCGGGCATACCGGCCCGGAGGAGCGCGGCGTGAGCGAGCTCGTCTGGGAGCTCCGGCCCGCGGGGACGGTCCTCCACGCGGCCCCGGAGGAGACGGTCGCGGGCCGCCGCGGCGTTCACCTCTGGGCGAGCGACCTCGACCGACCGGGACCCTTCTCGGACGGCCGGGCGCTGTCGGACGAGGAGCGGCAGCGCGCGGCCCGCCTCTGGAACCCCGAGGAGCAAACCCGCTTCGTCCACCGCCGAGCTTTCCTGAGGGCCGTCCTCGGCTCCCTCGCTCACGCCCCGCCCGATCGGGTGGTCCTGACGAGCGGGCGACGAGGTAAGCTCCGCTGCTCCGTGCCCGGCGTCCCCCCCGAGGCGCTCCCCTCCGACTTCAGCATCGCCGGCTCCTCGAACGTTGCCACCGTGGCGGTCGCGTTCCGCGGAGTGGTCGGGGTCGATCTCGAGGCCGTACGCGGTCCGCTCGAACCCGACGTGGTCCGAACGCTCCTCCGCGGACGGTCGGGCCGGCCACGGAACGAGGGCGCCGTCCCGCTCGCCCCGTACCGACGCTGGACGCGGGCGGAGGCGCTCGCCAAGCTCGACGGCCGCGGGATCGCGGCCCGTCCCGAGCCGGTCGGCCGGTGGCGCTCGGTCCGCCTCCGACCGTTTGCGTTCGCGCTGGGCGCGCAACGGTTCGTCGGGTACCTGGGCCACGCCCGGAGGCCGGCGGTCGGGCGGCCCGAATAGCTCTCGGGATCGGCGGTCCCGCGCCGTCGGGTTACGGGGGAGCGGGTCAGTTCGTCTCGCCCTCCGTCTTCCCCGAGCGGGGAAGGCGGAAGGTGCGTCGGAACCGCTCGCGCAAGGCGTCCTTGGGCTGCACGCCGACGATCCGGTCGACCGGGCGCCCCTGCTCGAAGAGCAACAGAGTGGGGATGGATCGGACTCCGGACCGCGCGGCGAGCTCGGGCTCCTCGTCCGAGTTGAGCTTCGCGAACTTCAGCGTCGGGCCGAATTCCCGCGCGAGCTCCTCGAGGATGGGGGAGAGGGCGCGGCAGGGTCCGCACCAGGGAGCCCAGACGTCGACCACGACCCGGGGATGGGCGGCGAGGAAGGCGAGAAAGCCCGCCGAGGTGAGAGGCTCGGGCACCGCGGAGAACGGGGGCGGAGCGGGGGCGTTCCGCTCGCGAACGAGCTCGGCCCGCCGTCGCGCCCGGAGCTCGGCGAGCTCGGGGTCGGCCGTCTCACCGTCGTCCGCCACCGCTCCTCCCGCTCCCCGGTCCGCGGACCGCCGACCCCGATCAGGTCGGCCAGTCGAGGCGCACCGGAGCGTCCGGCCCCTCGAACGGAGCGAGGGCCTCAACGAGCTCGTCCTCGAACCAGGCGAGGACGACGAAGTACCAGCTCAGCAGGACGAGCAGGAGCGTCTCGGGCGCGTCCGCGCGCGAGGAGACCATCACGGCCCCGCCCCGCAACGAGCCGTGCTCGGCGACGGGCTCGATGTGGAGGACCTCCTCGCCGCGGTCGGAGGAGACCCGCCAGGACGGCACGAGGTGGCTCACGTGGTGGAGGACGTAGGTCGGGGCGCCCCGAAGGCGGATCTCGTGACGGCGCAGGTGGGCCTGCAGGTGGGCGACCGGGGCGGCCGTCCCTTCCTCCCGGACCACGATCGACGGGGCGAGGAATCCGGCTCGCTTGAGCGTCCAGCTCTTCTCCGCGGTCGTCGCGGTCGCCAGCGAGCCGCCCCGGTGCTTCCAGGCGAGGGTGGCGACCGGCGCGTCCCCGGCGAGCAGGGAGAATTCCGCGGGCCGGTCCGTCATCCTCAGCCAGCGCAGGGCGGACCGGTCGACCGAGGCGAACGGGCTCAGCGGCATCGGCCGGGCACCGACCCCGTCCTTCATAAGAGAACGGGGGAAGGGGTTGGGGAAGGGCGGCGCGGGGAGCGACCGGCCGGTATCCGTCGTCCTCCGGGGTGGCCGGCCCGGTTACGTCCAGGGCCCGGTCTCGACCGTCGTGGCGGTCGACGGGACCACGACCGTGAGCGTGCCCGAGCCGGTGGTGGGAGTGTGGCCGGCGGAGCTCACCGACCAGGTGTAGTTCCCCGCGGGGAGGTTCAGCTTGATCGACGTGGTGTTCTGGGTGACGCTGAACGGATAGGCGAACACGGGCGAGGTCCCGTTCGAGATCGTCACCGTCCAGTCCGTGCCGGACGCGAGGCCGGTCTCCTTGAAGATCACGACCGCGCTGAGCAGCTTGAACTTCACCGTCTTCGTGAACGCGTGCGCCGGTACGTGGACGCCGCCCTTCGGCGGGAGGACCTTGTACTCGGCGCCTGGTCCGGTGACCACGAACTTGTAGGACGCTCCGGCCGGCGCGGTGAAGTTGATCGACGAGCCGTTGGTGCTCGCCGACTGGGCGGCGGGACCCCCGTGCGAGAGCGCCGGCGTGAGGCTGACGGACCAGACGGCGCCCGCGTAGAGCTCGAACTGCGGCAGCGAACTCTCGTTGAAGAACACCTTCTCGAGCGGTCCGAAGGTGACGGTGAGGACGCTCGGCCCGGTGACGTTCACGGAGCTCTGGCTGGGAAGGCCGGTGCCGACGACCTTCGCGATCCCGTAGCCCGCCGGACCGCTGAACGAGAACGTGAGGGGCCCGAGCGGCTCGTGGAAGACGACCGCGCCAAGGCCGCTGAAGGTCGTGTTGTTCTCGGTCGTCGCGGGCGAGCCCGCCGTGACGCTCCAGGGGGTCCCGGGCGGAAGCCCGTGGGCCTTGAACGTGACGGGGACCGACGGACCGAGGACCGTGAGGTTCGCGCTGTTGAAGTTCTGGATGTAGACGAGCCCGTTCGCGGGGTCGAGCGTGCCGAAGATCGGGGCCGTCCCGGCCGCGATCGAGGCGACCGGCTTCGTCCCGCTGATGATCGTCACGTTGTGCGAGCCGGTGTTCGGGACCAGGAGCAGGTTCTCGGGCGCAGGGTCCTGCGTGATGTACTCGGGGCCCGAGCCCACGGGGATCGTCGCGACGACCGTCTCGGTCATGAGCCCGCCGATCACGCTCACCGTGCCCGAGCCGGAGTTCACGACGAGGACGTTGCCCGTCGACGCCACGAAGGTCGCCGAGAACGGCGAGGAGCCGACCGGAACGGTCGCCAGAACGTGGAAGGGGGTCGTGCTCGTGAGCACGCTCACGTTGTCCGAGCCCAAGTTCGGGACGTAGAGCCAGACGTTGTTCGGATCCCACGTGCCGAACTGCGGGCTCGTCCCGACGGGGACGGAGGCGAGGACCTGCGTGCCCGAGATCCCGCCGACGACCGTCACGTTGTTCGAGCCGGTGTTGGGGACGTAGATCACCGGGCTCGCGACCACGGCCGGCGACCAGCCCCCGCCGCCGCCTCCGCCCGAACTCTGGCCGATCACGACCCGGGATGGGTCGCTGCCGACCGGGATCGTGGCGACGACGCTCGTCCCGTTGATCACGGTGACGTTCGCCGAGCCCGAGTTCGAGACGTAGAGACGCTCGTTCGCGCTGTCGTACGTCGCGAACTGCGGAAGGGAGCCGACCGGGACCGAGGCGACCACGCTCGTCCCGTTGATCACCGAGACGTTCCCGCTCCCCTCGTTGACGACGTAGACCTCGTGGTTCGCGGGGTCGTAGGTCGTCGAGAACGGTATGGAGCCGACATTGAGCGTGGCCACGACCGAGGTGCCGTTGAGGACGCTCACGTTGTTCGCCGCCCAGTTGGGGACGTAAACGAGACCGTTCGTCGGGTCGTAGACCGCGAACTGCGGCTCTCCGCCGACCGGGACTGTCGCGATCTTGGCGAGGTTGTTCGGTGAGCTCGTGGCGGCCGTCACGGACGGCGCGACGCCCGGAGCCGTCGCGGCCCCGCTCGCGCCGGGGCCCGTGACGGGGACGGCCGACGGGACCGCGAGCGGGACGGCGGCCGCGACGCTGAGCACGAGGACGGTCGCGGCGGCCCCCGCGGCGACCCATCTACGCCACGAGAAGCGGGGGGACCGGGGGGGTGCGCCCGTTCGGAGCGGGCCACCTTCACGAGGGAACTGCGCGTACGGCGAGGGACGAGGGCCGCGCGCGGGTGCGGCCGGAACAGTAGGGCGCATGGTCGAGGCGACCGCGGTCCGGGGGATATACCCCGACGATATTCTCAGGCGTTGGAAACAGGCCGGCCCCCCCGGCCTGGCTTGGCCGGGCCAACCGGTCCCGCCGCGTCAGAAGGGGATGGCGACCCCGGGGCGAGGGGCGACGACCTCGACCGACCCGGCCCGCTCCCGGAGGAGCTCGGCGTACCTGCGGGACGGCTGGCTCGTGTGGACGGGCACCAGGCGCCGTGGGTTCGCCCGGCGCACCAGCTCGAGGAGCTCCTCCTGGCTCGCGTGACCGCTCGCGTGGTGGCCGACGTCCTCGGGATGGTCGAACGTCAGGCGGTCGAGACCGCCCTCGCCCCGCACGTAGCGGAAGCCGACCCGGTCCATCCGGGCCCACTCGATCCAGGCGGAGAGGCGACGGAAATCGAACTCCTGCTCCTCTCCGTGCGCCTCGCTCGACGAGTAGAGCCAGAGGCCCCCCGGGGTCGCGGCCCGCAGGTCGACGAGGTCGTTGCAGTCGAAGAAGCTGAAGCAGAGGAGGTAGCGCCCCGGGGAGCGCTCGATCTCGAGGGGGGAGAGGTGGGCGGACCCGTAGCGGGCGCGGACGAGCGACAGCCACGGACCGACGCGGCCCGAGGACGGCTCCTCGAGGATCCGCAGGCCGCCCGGGCCAAAATCGACCTCCACCGCCGGGTCGACGCTGTGGAGGTAGGTGAGGAGGTGGGCGTCCTTCGGGGTCAGGACGAGCTCGCGTCCGGTCGCGAGGGCGATCGCGCGGAACGTCCTAAGGCGCTCGACGTTCCGCGGCCCGAAGTCGGCGACCACGAGCCGACCCTCGTAGCGCTCGACGTCCTTGCGGCAGGTGCGCTCGACGTCCTGCTCGCTCGTGCGGGGCGGCTCGCCCTCGGCGTCGGCGGGGCGAAGCCGCGTGCCCTCGGCGACCAGGATGTCGGGATGGCGGCGTTCGAGGAGGCGGAGGAACGCCTCCGTCTCGGCCCCGTGCTCACCGTGGAACCTCAAGTCCCCGGTGTAGGCAATGAGCGCCCCGTCCGCCTCGACGAGGAACGCGCTCGCCCCGTAGACCGAGTGGTCGACCGGCGGGGCCGTCACCTTGAGGTCGTCGATCGCCTGTGGCGCCGTCACGGGCGGCGTCGCCTCGAACGAGGTCCGCTCGCCGTACGGCGATTTCTCGAGGAGCGAGCCGAGCTCGGAGGGGAGCTCGCCGAAGACGCCGAAGCGGCGCGTCGCGCGGGGCGCCGACCGGTCCGCTTCGAGGATCCGGCCCGGAAGCGAATCCCCCGGCTCGGGAGGTCCCGAGCGGGCCGTGCGCGGGGCGTAGTACGTCACCTCGTTCGTCACGTCGGGCCGGCCGGTCTCCTGCCAGGAACGCAGGAGCGCGAGGGTCATCGGGGTGAGCAGGACCGGGATCTCGGGGTGCAGGAAGGCGATCCCGCCACAGTGGTCGAGGTGCCCGTGGGAGAGGAGCACGGCGGAGGGGCGCGTGCCCTCCCAGTCGAGGTCCCGGCGCGGGTAGTCGCGGGGCGGAAAGAGGTCGGGCCGGTACCAGCCGCGCTGACGCGGCAGGAGCCCGAGCTCGAGGTAGTCGACCAGCCCGCGGCTCGGACGGGGCTTTAGGTACTCCTCGTAGTAGCGGGACATCTTCGTGTAGTTCGTCCCGAAGTCGAGCAGAAGGCTGGTCGCACCCTGCCGCACGAGGATCTTCGTCCCGCCGATCGCGTCGTTGCCGTCGTAGACGGCCAGACTCCCCCCGCGCGCCAAGCGGCTCCTCGGCGCCACGAGGGGCCGCCTCCGAAAAAGCTCTCGCGGGGCCTTCGGGCGTGGCGCGAAAAGCGCTTTTAGGCCGCGGCCCCCGCGTGCGGCCGTGGACGAGGCGCTCGACCCGATCCTGATCCAGGTGACGATCCCGCTCCCCATCGCCATGATCCACGGGGCCCTCGTGGACGCCCGCCGTCTCGAAGGGTGGCTGTGCGACAAGGCGTCGGTGGACCCGAAGGTCGGCGGCACGTTCGACCTCGCCTTCCACGGTCCCCCCGCCTTCGAGAGCCGCGGGACGATCACCCAGCTCACGCCCGACGTCGACGTCGGCTTTCGCTGGCAGGCGCCGCCCCCGTTCGACCGCCTGATGAACGGGCCCGAGCCGAGGACGACGGTCTACGTGCGTCTCCAGGAGTCGCCCGAAGGGGTCGACGTGACGCTCGAGCAGGCGGGCTGGGGCGGGACCGCCGAGTGGGAGGAGGCGCGCTCCTGGCACTTTCACTTCTGGGAGGAGCGGCTCCGCCGCCTCAAGGACTACCTGATCCGGGAAGCGTACGGCTAGGTCCGCCCGGCCCCTAGCCGGGGGCGCCCGGCGTGTAGGCGCGGCAGGCGGAGGCGCCGCAGATCTCGCACGGCCCGGCGGGAACGAGACGGAAACCGCCCGTCGGCTCGGTCGGCCGGACCACGATGTGGTGCGTGGGAAGGTGGCCGCACCGGCAGCGACCCCGGGCGACGGGGACGGCCCCCCCCGCCTCGCCGCGCGCCGCCATCACCCAAGGACGGCGAGGCCGCGAGAAAAGCGCTTCCGTCAAGCGCGGCGCTTATCCCCGCCTTGGTCGGTGGGCGCGCCCGTGGAGATCGAAGGCTGCGAGCT
>JBAIXP010000126.1:0-14264 GCA_037916495.1 Thermoplasmata archaeon
TCGGTGCGTGGGGCCGGCCGTCGCCCTAGCGGGAACGGCGGGGCCGGTGGGAGGGCCGCTTCTGGGCGGCGAGCACCCGGCCGAGCCGGTGGACGTTCTCGCGCAGGTAGACGAGGTCGGAGTGGAGCATCGGTACGGCTCCGCGCAACGGTGAGGACTCCCAGGTGCGGAGGAGCGTCTCGAGGCGCTCCGCGTGCTTGAGCAGCGGGTCGACCCGAAGGTGCACCCAGTCGGTCGCGGTGTCGAGGCGGGCGAGCTCCGAACGGAGCTCCACGAGGGACGTTCGGAGGCGCGGAAGGTCGCTGCGGTACACCCGGTCCACCATGAGCTCGGCTCCGGGCCCGTCAGGCGCGGGGCGGTAAGGCATCTCGGGGGGACGGTCGGCACCCCGGTCGGAAGGTGGGCGCGGCCAGATTCGAACTGGCGACCTTCACCGTGTCAGGGTGACGTCATAACCACTAGACTACGCGCCCAGCGGCCCGCTCCACTTTCGGACCGTTCTTAGCGGTGACGCCGGGCCCCGCTACCCGTAGCCCCCGGGGTACTGGCCCGGGTCGGCGTGCTCGGTCCAGGAGTAGTAGCCGGCCGTCTGGCGCTGCGCCTCGGTCGCCTCCTGGCGGAGCCCCCCCTGGAACGATCCGTAGACCTCGCGGACCTGCTCCTCGATCGAGCGGGCGCGCTTGAGCGCCTTGCGCACGTGCTCCGCCTCCACGAACTCGCTCCCCGAGACGGCGGCGAGGTCGCCCGCGGTACGGATGAGGCCGCCGAGCTCCCGGAGGCGCAACGTGAGCGCGTTGCGCCGTCCGTCGAGGGCCTCGGCGCGCCGTCGCGCCTCCTTGATGAGCTCGAGGACCGCGTCGCGCGTCGCGGGGCGGATGCGCCCGTCGACCGCGATCTCCTGGGCGGAGAACTGGGCGAGCTTGAGCCGGTTCGCGTCGTTGTCCGGCATCGCCGTCTCGAGGAGGACCTCGTAGCCCGAGCCGGCGATGCGCGAGCGGAGCGGGGAGAGGACCCCGTGTAGGTCCTGGATGTTCGCCGCCGCGACCAGGATGAAGTCGCACGGGACGCTGTCGACCCGGACCGACGCGCCACCCGACTGCGGATTGCGGCCCGAGATCGGGAACCGCTTCTCCTGCATCGCGGTGAGGATGTGGCGCTGAAGGGGTCCGAGGTGGGGCAGCTCGTCGATGAACAGCACCCCCTCGTGCGCCTCGTGGATCGCCCCCGGGATCACGCGCTCGTACGGGAGGCTGCCGAGCTGCGGGTGGCCGCCGTACGGGTCGTGGCGGACGTCCCCCAAGAGCTCCGTCTCGCTCGCCCCGGTCGCCATGACGAAGGTGTTGCGGTCGAGCTTCACGAGGACCTTGCGCGGGCTCTCGTGCTGGAGCATTCGACGCCGCTCGAGCGCCCGCTGGTCGAGGACCTTGATCCGGTCGCCGGCCCGTTCGTAGGCGACCACCTCCTCGACACCGCTCTTCAAGCGCGTCGTGCGCACCGACTCCTGGGGGTTTCCTCCCGGGCTCACGGTGAGCTCGAGGATCCCGCCCACAAGGTCGCGGAACGGGTTGCTGCTGCCGGCCATGCCGGGAAGGACCTGTTTCACGTTCCCGCAGCTCGGGCAGTAGCGCTCGGTCGGCGCCGAGTAGAAGCTGCAGCGCGGGCAGCGGTAGCCGAGCCGCTCGGCGACGCTTGCCGGCGCCTCCGAGGGGGCGATGAGCTCCCCCTCGACCGAGCGGGCGGCCTCCCGCTCCCGGTAGACCTCGTCGCGGTTGACCAGCTCGATCGTCGGCCGCTCGGGGTTCTCGGGGTTGTGCACCACCCTCAGCTCGGTGCGGGGCCGCTCGAGGTGGAGCGCGAGCGCCTGGGCGGTCATCGACTTGCCGATCCCTGCCGGGCCCACGAGCAAGAGGTGGCGGTGCTGGTAGGCCGCGACGCGGGCGATCTCGACCGCTTTTTCCTGGCCGATCACCCGCTCGAGCGGGTCCGCCGGGATCGGGACGTCCAGAGTCGTGCGGATCTCGTCGATCGCCGTCGGGAGGCGACGGGGGACGTCGCTCGCGGTCACGTCCCCGGAACGAGGCGGAGGTCCGCTAATACGTTCGGGGGGAGCCGAGGCTCCCCCCGTCCGCGCGGTCCTTAGTGGCCGCCGCTCGGCGCCTGGAGGTCCGAGCGGGTGAAGATGCGCACCTGGTCGGGGAACTTCCCCACCGGACCGAGCCGGGTCGCGACCACGGTCCCGATGCCCTTCTCCTCGACGGCGTCCAAGAGCCGCTGGCTGATGATCCCGTCGAAGACGATCGCCTTCGCCGGGACGGCGAGCTGGCCGATCGCCTCGATCATCTCCTTCACCGGGGCCTCACCGACGACCGCGTCGTCGTCGCCGACGAACAGCACGCGGGAGGCGTTCTCGACCCCCTGGAGGAGGTCGAAATACCGGGCGAGGTCGGCCGGCATCTGCGCCGTAATCGCTGGGGGGGCCGGGCTCACCGGCCGAGGAGGGGGAGGCGGTCGTTCCTCCCGCCGGCCCTGGTTGCCGTTGCGCTCCTCGCGCCGGCCCGAGTTCTCCCCTCGCTCCTCGCGGGGCTCGCGGGTCGCGCCGGTCGACTCGAACCCGCTCATCTCGAGGTACTGGTTGATCGGGATTTTGTTGCGCAGGCACTTCAGAAGCTGCTTCTGCGTGAGCTCCTCGACCTCGGAGCCGCGGGGGGCGCGGGCGACGAAGTCGATGTCCATCGTCTGGAGCATCTCGCGCAGGATGAGCTCGCCGGCGCGGTCGCCGTCGGTGAAGACCGTGACCGTCTTGCCGCGGGAGAGGTCCTTCACCGTCTGGGGGACGCTGGTCCCCTCGACCGCGATGACGTTCTTGATGCCGCAGCGCAAGAGGTTGAGCACGTCCGAGCGGCCCTCGACGACGATGAGGGCGTCGGCCTGGTCGATGTTGGGACCCGCCGGGAGGTGCTCGGGCCCGTAGGTGGTGATCTCCTCGACCTGGACGGCCTTGCGGACCGCCTCGGTGAGGTCGACCCCGACCCCCTTCGAATCCTCCTGGATGCGCGCGAGGATCTCCTTCGCGCGGTCGACGACCTTCTGGCGCTTCGAGATGCGGATGTCCTCGACGCTCACGACCTCGACCTTGGCCCGGCAGGGGCCGATGCGGTCGACGGTCTCGAGGCCCGAGGCCAGGATCGCGGTCTCGACCTGGTCGAGCGACGACGGGATCACGATCTCCCCCTCGCTCTTGCCCTTGCGGCTGTCGATCTCGACCTCGATGCGGCCGATGCGACCGGACTTCTGAAGGTCGCGAAGGTCAAGCTCGTCGCCGAGGAGCCCCTCGGTCTGGCCGAAGACGGCCCCGACGACGTCCGGCTTGTCGATGACGCCCTCGGCGGAGATGCGGGCACGGATCTGGTACTTGGCGGCGCTGGGATCGGTTGCCATGGATCTGGTTTCCTCTGTTCGGTGCGGAAGCGCGTGCCGGCGGGGCGGGGGAAAAGCCTAGCCTGGTCCAACTTCGCCGGGCGATGCGCGGAGGCTGCGACGGGTTCGAGGGTGGAACATGAGTCGCTTTCCGGATCTGCCGGCGACGCGGGAAGGGGTCCTCCCTACGCCCCCGGAACGTTCTTCCGATCCTTGCGAGTCGAAACGCCTATATAAGGCATCCGGGCCGCGCGGAGGCTGGCGCGGCGAGGCCGACACGCCGGGATACGGTGCGGTAGGGCGTCCGCCCGAGGGGACCGGTCCGGGACGACGCGCGGGGGCGCGGCCGGCCGTGGCGGCCGACCGACCCGCCGGGCAAGCCGGTACGGCCCACGGTTCCGGGCCCGCCCCGCGCGTCCGGCGTGGAGCCGGTGCGCCGGCATCTTCTTAAGAAAGGGCCTCAATCGCGCGAACGAGAGGACCGTATGGCCCGTCGCGCAGCTCGCAGTGTCGAATTCGTCCCGGAACCCCGAACGCCCTCGCCGGAGCCGAAGCTCGAGGACGACGACTTCGTGAGCTCGCTGCGCGCCGAGCTGAGCCGCACGCAGGTCTCCAAGTCCAAGAAGGAGCAGGGCGAGGACCTCTCGAAGCGCACCGAGCTCAACCGCCGGCTCCTCCAGGACCTCTGGGAGGTCCACAACCAGTTCGAGGACGCGGGGATCCACCTCACCCTCGACCCGTCCCAGACGCTCTTCGCCACGTTCGCCGAGTACCCGACGAAGTGGACGTTCAAGGAGAACTTCGACTTCGGCGCGGTGAAGACCCTCGAGCTCGGCGACCGGGCCGCCGGCTGGCTCGGTTTCACGCTCCGCTTCTGGTACTACCGCACGCCCGAAGGCGCGTCGCGCCTCCGGGGGATCTTCGAGTGGTGCGACGGGGAGAGCTACCACCGCTACTCGGGCTGGATGCGGATGATGAGCCAGGCCGTCCTGTTCGACGGGGTCGAGGACGAGGTGCAGGTCCGCGAGCTCCACCGGATCCTGAAGGACGTGGTCGTCCAGTGGTACGCGGCCCACCTCGAGCAGAAGCCCGAGGCGTTCGTGGCCCACCTGAAGGAGAAGTACCCCAAGGGGACCTCCTACGCGAAGGAGTCGTACCGCTAGCGCGGGACGAGTTTCCGGCCCCGCCGGGCGCTCGGCGTCGCCGCGCCGGCCCCGAGGATTGAAATAACGAGCCGCTCCTTCTCGCCGCGCGCCGCGCACGGTCGGTCGGTCCTGCCTCCCGTGCCGGTGCGGGAACCGATCGTGGCCACGGGCCTCCGCGAGCACCTCGTCGCGTACTTCGAGGAGCACCACAAGCTGGTGGAGGCGGGGGCGCTGCGGCTCCTCCTCGACTTCCCGCAGCCGCTCATCCTCTCCCGCGACGTGGTCGAGCGGGCGGGCGAGGGCTCGCCGTTCGTCACCGAGGCGATGGTCCGCGCGGCGATCTCGGAGAGGTTCCCGCCCCGCGAGACGCTCCGGCCGCCCGTGCCCGAACCGTCCGCACCCCTCCCGCCGGGCGCGCCGGCCTCGGACTTTGCGCTCCTCCGCGAGGGGTTCGCCGGCCCGCCGCCCGCCGGCCCCCCGATCGACGGCTACGCGCGGCTGTTCTCCGCGCGGTTCCGCGACTTGGGCCGCCTTCTGCGCGGCCGCCCCACGCTCGAGAACCTCCGGTCGATCCGCGAGCTGAGGACGTTCGAGGGCGTCGCGAGCCTCATCGGGATGGTCCGGCAGGTCCGCGAGACGACCAAGAGCCACCACACGATCCTGACGGTCGACGACGACACCGGCTCGGTCGAGGTCCTCGTCCCCAAGGGCTCGCCGGCCCTCAAGGTGCCGTTCGTGCTCGACGAGGTCGTCGGGATGAAGCTCCGGCTCGGCCGCGAGCGTGACCGCGACCGGATCCCGCTCGCGCTCTCCGTCGAGCGTCCGGACGTGGCGGTGACCCGCAACGTGGGCCGGTGCGACCGGCCCCGTCGGGCGATCCTGCTCTCGGACCTTCACGTCGGGAGCCGCGCGTTCCTCGCCCACGAGTGGGGCGCCCTGGTCGAGTTCCTGGGCGGGCGGGGGCCGGACCCTGAGCTCGCCCGGTCGATCGACTTCGCGGTGATCGCGGGCGACCTCGTCGACGGGATCGGCATCTACCCCCGCCAGGAGCGGGACGTGGCGATCGCGGACGTCGTCGAGCAGTACGCGGAGCTCGGGCGGCGCCTGCGCGAGCTGCCCGACCGGATCACCGTCGTCGCGGTCCCGGGCAACCACGACGCGGTCTCCCCCGCGGAGCCGCAGCCCCCGCTCCCGGCGAACCTCGCCCGGCCGCTCCCCCCGAACGTCCGCGTGCTGTCGAACCCGTCGACGTTCTCGCTCGCCGGGGTGACCGTCGCCGCCTACCACGGGCGGGGGTTCGACGACCTCATCCCGGCGATCCCGCACGCCTCCTACGCCCGCCCGACGGAGGTGATGCGCCGGATGCTCCAGATGCGCCACCTCGCCCCGATCTACGGCAACCGCACGCCCCTCGCCCCCGCCGTGCGCGACGGGCTCGTCATCGACCCGGTCCCGGACATCTTCGTCACCGGCCATCTCCACACCTACGGCGTCGACCGCTACCGCGACGTCCTGCTCGTGAACGCGTCGACCTGGCAGGGGGAGACGCAGTACCAGAGGATGCGCAACATCACGCCCGCCCCGTGCCGTGCCGCCATCGTCGACCTCCGCTCGCTCGAGACGGTCACGCTCGACTGCTCGAGCGGCCGACCGGTGCTCGGGGGACCGGCGGCGTGACGGCTCCCCCGCTGCCGGAGCGCCCGCCCGGTCCGATGCGCCTGGTCCTGAGCGCCTACCCGACCACGGATGCGGCGTGGACCGCCGTGGACGACGTCCTCCACCGCCGTCTCGCCGCCTGCGCGAGCATCGTGCCGCAGGAGTCCCGCTACTGGTGGAAGGGGAAGGTCGAGTCCTCGCACGAGGTCCTGGTGGTGTTCAAGACCGCCCCGAAGACGGTCGGCTCGCTCCTCCTGCGCCTCAAGGCGTCGCACCCGTACGACGTGCCCGAGATCGCGGAGCTCAACGTCGAGCGGGCCGAGCCCGTCTACCTCCGCTGGCTCGCCGAGACCCTCGACCCGAGCTCGCTCCGCCCGAACGCCCCGTCGGCTAGGCGTCGGGGAGGACCGCGAGGCCCGGGAGCTCGAGGCCCTGCACGAACTCTAAGGCGGCGCCCCCGCCGGTCGAGACGAACTGGAACACGCCGCTGACCCCGAGCGCCTCGGCGACCCGGGCCGAGTCGCCCCCCGCCGCCACGTGGTAGCCCGGCACCGAGCCGAGGCGCCTAAGGACCTCCTGGGTCCCCGAAGCGAACCGCGGGTCCTCGGCGAGGCCGAGCGGGCCGTTCCAGAAGACGGTCCGGGTCCCCTCGAGCGCCGCGCCGAACCGCGCCCGGCTCTTCGGCCCGATGTCCCGGGCGAGCGCTCCGGCCGGGACGGACGCGACGTCGACGACGGTCGGCGCCCCCCCGTCCCCCGGGTCGAGCACGAGGTCCTCGGGCAGGACGACCTCCGTCCCCGCGCTTTTCGAACGCTCTAAGAACTCCGCGACGGCCCCTTCGAGGCCCGGCTCGACGGCCGTGGCGCCGAGGGAGGCGCCCTGCGCCGCGAGGAACGGGAAGGCGAGGGCCCCGCCGATCACGAGGCGGTCGGCCCGCCCGAGGAAGCTCGCCAAAAAGGGCAGCTTGTCGGAGACCTTCGCGCCACCGACCAGGACGGCGTACGGCCGCTCGACCGCTCCCCTCAGGCGGGAGAGCTCGCGGACCTCGCGCTCGACGAGGAGCCCCGCGAACGACGGGAGGCGCCGGGGGACCCCGACGGTCGAGGCGTGCGCCCGGTGGACGGTGCCGAAGGCGTCCTCGACGAACAGCTCGCCGAGCTGGGCGAGCTGGGCGGCGAAGCCCGGGTCGTTCGACTCCTCGCCGGGGTGGAACCGGAGGTTCTCGAGAAGGAGGAACTCGCCGTTGCGCAGGCGCGCCACCGCCTCGATCGCGTGGACCCCGACGATGTCCTCGGCGAGCGGGACCGGCTGGCCGAGGAGCGCGCTCAGGCGGTGGGCGACCGGACGCAGCGAGAACTTCGGGTCGCGCCGCCCCTCCGGCCGTCCGAGGTGCGTGAGCAGGATCGTCCGGGCGCCCGAGGTGCGAAGGTGGTCGAGGGTCGGCAGTGCCTCGACGATCCGTCGGTCGTCGGCGACGCCCCCGTGGCCGTCGAGCGGGACGTTGAAATCGACGCGCAGAAGGACGCGGCGGCCCTTCACCGGGGCCGAGCCGATCCCCCGCTTGCCCGTCATCCGGCGGCTCGGGACCGGGGACGCACTAAAGGGGTTGCGGCCGCCCCCGAACGGGGCCGGCCCTCGCCCGCACCGCGTCGACCGCGCGGCGGGTCGCGGCCAGGTCGAGCCCGAGCCGCTCTCCCCGGCGAACGAGCTCGCCCGAGATCGCCTCGATCTCGGTAGGCCGGCCGCGCTCAATGTCCTGGAGCATGCTCGAGCGGTTCTCCGACGTGGCCCGGACGACCCGGTCGAACTCCGCCACCGCTTCCTCGGCTTCCACGCGCGCCCCCTCCCGGACCGCGACCGACCGGGCCTCCTCGAGCAGGACGAGCGCCTCCCGGCGCAGGGGGCCCGCCCGGAGCTCGCCGTTCGGGACCCCGTGCACCGCGGTCACCGGGTTGATCGCGGCGTTGACGAGGACCTTCTTCCAGACCTCCCGGTCGAGCTCGGCCGTGGTCTTGAGGGGGATCCCGGTCCCCTGGAAGAGCCGGACGAACGTCCGGATCGCCTCCGCCGCGGCGGGGTCGGCGGAGGGATCCGGCACGGCCATCTCCCCCTCCCCGGGGGACCGGACCCGTCCGGGGCCGAGCAGGGTCGCGGGGATCGACTGGACCGCCCGGACGACGGACCGCTCGGGCCGGGGCCACCCGCCCCGCTCAAGGGCCGCGATCGTCGTTGCCTCGACCCCGAGGCCGTTCTGCACGAGGAGGACGGGGAGGGGCTCGCGGCCCCGCGCGAGCGCCTCCGCGGCCTCCGCGAGGTCGAACGTCTTGGTCGCGAGGATCGCGGCCTCGAACGGCCCGTCCCGGGGGATCTGGGTCACGGCCCGGAGCGCGTAGGTTCCCGCCCCGACCCCCTCGACGACCAGGCCGGCGCGTGCCACCGCCTCGGCGTGCGCCGGACGGGCCACGAGCGTGACCGTGTGGCCCGCGTGGGCGAGCCGGGCGCCGAGCACGCTGCCGACGGCTCCCGCGCCGAGGATGACGACGTGCACCCGAGCCCCTCTCGCGTCGGCGCGTCAGCCGAGGCGGCGCAGGAGCTCGGTGAGGCCCGGGGCCCGGCCCAGGTCCCGGCGGAGGAGGGTGAGGAGCCCCTCGTAGTAGCGGACCTGCTCCTGGGCCTGCCGGAGCTTCTGGCGGAGGTACTCCTCCTCGCGACGCACCCGGTTGATCTCGCCCACGAGCTCTCGCTGGGTGGACTTGAGCGCGTTGATCCTAACGGAAAATCGGTCCCCGCGGGACACCGGCCACCTCCCGGAGCGCGGCGCGATGGTGGATCTCCACGAACTCCCGGGAGGTCCGCTCGAGCTTCTGGAGCTCCTCGCGCACCCTCCGGAGCTTGAGCTCGAGCTTCCGGCGCTTCTCGAGGACGTCCTTGAGGGACCCTTCGAGGATCTCGAGGCGGTGGAGCCACTTGTCGCGCTCCTGGACCCCCGCGAGGGCGGAATCGACGCCGGGCATCCAACCCGCGACCGGCCTTCGGCCAAAGAAGCTTTCGGCGGAGGGGTTCCGCGCCCTCCAACCTTAAGCCCGGGGGGAGGTCCCGGGGGCCGAGGAAGGCGATGGGGCTCTTGCGGAAGATCGCGGTGCTGGGAGCAGGGAACGTCGGCGGCTCGCTCGCCCAGCGCCTCGCCGAGGCCGACCTCGCCCAGGAGGTCGTCCTGGTCGACATCGTCGACGGCCTCCCGCAGGGTAAGGCGCTCGATATCCAGGAGTCCGCTCCGATCCTCGGCTTCTCCACCCGGGTCACCGGCTCGACCTCGCTCGACGCCCTCCAGGGCTCCGAGGTCGTGGTCGAGACCGCCGGCCTCGCCCGCAAGCCGGGGATGAGCCGCTCGGACCTCCTCGGCAAGAACGCGGCGATCGTCCGCGGCCACGCCGAGGCGGTGAAGGCGAAGGCGCCCGACGCGGTCTGCGTCGTCGTCACCAACCCGGTCGACGTGATGACCGCCTGCTTCCAGAAGGCGAGCGGGCTTCCCCCCGCGCGCGTCTTCGGGGAATCCGGGACGCTCGACACCGCCCGGTTCCGCTGGTTCGTGGCCGAGGCGCTCTCGGTCGCGCCCCGGGACGTCACCGGCTTCGTCCTGGGAACGCACGGCGACACGATGGTCCCGATCCTGTCGCACACGAGCGTCGCCGGGGTCCCGCTCACCCGCCTCTTGCCGAAGGACCGTCTCGAGAAGATCGTCGAGCGGACCAAGCAGGGCGGAGGGGAGATCGTGAACCTCCTCAAGGCCGGCAGCGCCTACTTCGCCCCGTCGGCGAGCCAGGCGGAGCTCGTCCGGGCGGTCGCCCACGACGAGCACCGGCTCCTCTCCGCCTCGGCGCACCTCGACGGGGCGTTCGGCGAGCGGGACGTCTACATCGGGGTCCCCGCGGTGGTCGCTCGGGGCGGGATCGAGAAGGTCTACGAGGTCGACCTCACCGCGGAGGAGCGCGCGGCGTTCCGTGCGAGCGTGGCCGCGGTCCGGGCCGACCTCGCCCTGCTCGCAACGCTTCCTGCTCCCGCGACCTAGAGGGCGTGTCATGGAAGCCGTACCCGCGGGCGAGGCGGCCGGTTTCCTCGAGATCAAGCGGCGCCTCGCCACCCTCCGCTACGCGACCGACTCCAAAGACCACGCCCACATCACCGTGAAGCCGGAGGTCTGCGCCCGCTGTCCCCACTCACGGTGCACCCTCGCCTGCCCCGCGAAGTGCTACGAGCGCATCGAGGGCCGGCTCGTCTTCCGCTACGAGGATTGCGTGGAGTGCGGGGCGTGCGACATCGCCTGCGACCAGGGCTCCGTGACCTGGAACCTGCCGAGGGGATCCTTCGGGGTGCGGTACGCCTACGGCTAGCCCGTAGTCCGCCCTCGCCCCGCGCCCGCGTTCGCCCCGCGCGGCGGCCCCCGTGGGGGCCGATCTGGCCCGTCGCACGTTCCAGTCCGTGGACAGGTTAAAGCCCCCTTCGCGGGGTGAACCGCGAGAAGGATGCCTGCCGAGACCGACGCGAGCGCGACCGCCCCGCCGCTCTTCCCGTACCGGGTCCGGCCCGGCCAGGAGGCGATCCTGCGGGAGGTCGCCGACCTCACCCACCGCGGCGGGGCCCTGCTCGTGAACGCGCCGACCGGCAGCGGCAAGACGGTCGCCACCCTGGCCCCGATCCTCGAGCACGCCGAGGCGGCCGGCCACAAGGTCCTCTACCTGGTCCGCACCCACGCGCAGGAGGTCCAGGTTCTCCGCGAGACGACGGCGATCGGCCACCGCCTCGAGCGCCCGGTCCTCGCGGTCGGGCTCCAGGGGCGCGCGAAACGCTGCCTCCTGCTCGAGAACGTCGCCGAGATCAAGGGGGCGACCGCGGAGGAGCACGGGAAGCTCTGCGCCGACCGCAAGCGGGCCACCGAGCGCTCGCTGCGCGGCGAGACGCCCATCGAGCCGCCGCCGCAGCTCCCCGAGGGCGAGGAGATCGACCTGGTCGACCTCGACGGCTGCCCGTACTACGCGCGGGTCCTCTCCACCGACCTCGAGACGGTCGCCGACCGTTTCCGGGCGAAGCCCCCCGCGCCGCACGAGCTCGACGCGTTCTGCCGCGAGGAGAACCTCTGCTCCTACGAGCTCACCAAGCGGCTCCTGCCGCACGCGCGCGTCGTCACGGCGCCGTACGCCTTCTTCTTCCACCCGTTCATCCGCCGGGCCCTGCTCGGCTGGCTCGGCTGCGAGCTCTCCTCCCTCGACCTCGTCGTCGACGAGGCGCACAACCTCCCGGAGTACCTACGGGACCTCACCACGGTCTCGCTCCCGCTCGACTCGGTCCGCCGGGCGCGCGACGAGGTGCAGGAGCGCGGGGACTTCCAGCTCCCCGAGGGACCGAGCGCGACCCGGTTCTTCGACGTGGTCGCCGCGTCGATCGAGGAGCTGGTCCACGCGCTCGTCCGGGAGGAGGACTCGGTCCTCCCCCCGAACCTGTTCGAGGAGACGCTCCTCGCCGCCCTGGGAGGAACGACCCACCGCCTCGACACCTGGCTCGGGGCGCTCGCGACGTGGGGGGAGAACCTCAAGGAGGAGCGCCGCAAGGAGCGCCATCTCCCGAGGTCGTGGGCCCACACGGTCGCCCTCACCCTCCTTTCCTGGCCGAAGCTCGAGCCCCCGCAGTACGCGAAGGTCGCGACGAAGTCGCCGCGCCCCGCGATCGAGGCGTTCGCGCTCGACGCGAGCGAGCCCGCCGATCCGGTGAAGTCGACCCACCTGTCCGTCCACCTTTCCGGAACGCTCGCTCCGCTCGCGGAGTATCGGGACGCGCTCGGCCTCGACCCTTCCTCGCGCCTCCTCGACGTGCCGTCCTACTTCCCGCGCGAGAACACCCGGTTCCTCTACGACCCCACCGTGACGACCCAGTTCGAGGCCCTGCGGAGCGACCCGCACGCGATCGGCCGGATCGCCGACACGACGGCGCGGGTCCTCGAGGCCCTGCCGGTGAAGACGGCCGTGTTCTTCCCGAGCTTCGAGCTGATGCAGAAGGTCCTGGACGCGGGGCTCCAGGCCCACCTCCCGCCGAACACGTTCATCGAGTACTCGAAGATCCCGATCTCCGACCTCTGGCGCTCGGTCGAGGGGTGGAAGAGCGACCCCAAGGGGACGGTCCTCATCGGGGTCGCGGGCGGGCGGCTCTCCGAGGGGATCGACTACCCGGACGAGGAGCTCGAGGCGGTCGTCCTCGTCGGGATCCCGTACCCGCGTCCGACGGCCAAGCGCACCGCGCTGCGCGATTTCCTCGACCGCACGGTCGGCCACGGCTTTGAGTACACGGTGGAGGTGCCGGCTCAGCGCGTGATCCGCCAGGCGGTCGGCCGCATGACCCGCTCCGAGCACGACCGCGGCATCGCCGTCATCCTCGACCGACGGGCGCCGAAGTTCGCCTCGGTCCTTCCCGGGCTTGCGCCGGTGGACCATCTCGCCGAGTTCGCCCGTTCGTTCTACGGTCGGCGGGCCCGGCTCGCGCCGTCCGGCCGACGCGGCCGGCCCCCGCGCGACCCTCTCGGGCCGTCCGCGGGCGAGACCGACCCCCCGCCCGCCGCCGGGGAGCGCTAAGGGGGCCCCCGAAATCCCCATACCCCCGGAGACCCCACCCCGAGCCCGATGATCATCACGCGGACCCCGCTGCGCATCAGCTTCGCGGGCGGAGGGACCGACCAGGCGTCGTTCTACCGGGAGTACGGGGGCGGTGCGGTGACGAGCGCCGCGATCGACCGCTACGTCCACATCCTGGTGAACCCGAAGTTCGACCGGTCGATCCGCGTCGCGTACTCCCGGACCGAGAACGTCGACCGGCTCGCCGACGTCCAGCATCCCCTGGTCCGCGAGGCGATGCGCCTCACGGGGATCCACGAGGCGATCGAGATCCACACGATCGCCGACATCCCCTCCGAGGGGACCGGCCTCGGCTCGTCGTCGACCTTCACGGTCGGGCTCCTCAACGCCCTCTACGCCTACCGCGGGGTCCTCAAGGACCCGGCCGAGCTCGCCCAGGAGGCCTGCCGGATCGAGATCGACATCCTCGGCGGTTCCGCGGGCAAGCAGGACCAGTACATCGCCGCGTTCGGAGGGATCCAGTTCTTCGAGTTCCACCCGGACGAGACCGTGCGCGTCGCCCCGATCCCGCTCGCGACCCGGGACCGCGAGGCGCTGAGCGACCATCTCTCCCTCTTCTACACCGGGGTCACGCGGAAGGCGGAGGGGATCCTGAAGCAGCAGAGCTCGCGCGCCGGGTCGAACCGGGACGCGCTCGTCCGGATGCGGGACCTCGCCCACGAGGCCCGCGCGGCGATCGTCGCGCGGGACTTCGCGAAGCTCGGCGCGCTCCTGGACGAGGGGTGGGCGCTCAAGAAGGGGCTCGCGGAGGGGATCTCGAGCGGCCCGATCGACGAGAAGTACCGCGCCGCGAAGGGCGCGGGCGCCTGGGGCGGGAAGATCACGGGCGCGGGCGGCGGGGGCTTTCTCCTCCTGCTCCACCCTCCCGACGCAAGCCGTCAAATAGCGCAGGCCTTGTCGCCGATGGAGCGACTGCCGGTGCGCATCACGCCGGAAGGGTCGCGCATCCTGTTCGTCGGCCGATGACGGGTCTCGAGAGCCTCGAACCGTACCTCCGCCGGTATGTGGCGGAGAGCAAGGCCGCCCTCGAGGAGACCTACCTCACCGAGGCGATGAAGAAGATCGTCCCGGTCCTCCTCAAGGCCCGGTCCGACGGGCGCACGATCTTCTTCTTCGGCAACGGGGGGAGCGCCTCGACCGCCTCGCACTTCGTCGTCGACATCGGCAAGGCGACGATTCGGGGCGACGGGAAGCGGTTCCGCTGCCTCGCGCTCGTCGACAACGTCGAGAGCGTCACCGCGTGGGCGAACGACACGGAGTACGCGCGCGTCTTCGCCGAGCAGCTGAAGGGCCTCGCCGTCCCGGGCGACGTGGCGGTCGGGATCTCGGGGAGCGGCAACTCCCCGAACGTCCTGGACGCGGTGCG
>JBAIXP010000127.1:0-5060 GCA_037916495.1 Thermoplasmata archaeon
ATCACGCCTGCGGAGCTCCGCTCTGCCAAGCCTGCTCGAGCCGGTTCTCGAAGTGCCCGAAGTGCGGGGGCGCGCTTCCGCCCGCCGGGGCCGCGGCGCAACCGGCGGCCCCGGCCCGGCGGCCTGAGCATGCGACGCCACCTCCCTCCCACGCTCCCGCTCCTCCCCGCCCCTCGGAGGCGCCCGCCTCCGCGCACGGCGGTTCCGACGACCGGACCGGATCGAAGCGGCCCCGCGCTCCGGAGCACACGAACCCGTCGCCCCACCCGCCCGCACCGGTCGCGCACGAGCCGGGATCGGGCGCCGACCAGGGCGGCGGTCGTCGCCCGGCCGCGCCCATCGCTCCGGCGAAAGCTCCGACAGGAGCCGCCCCTTCGACCCCGCCCAAGCCTCCCGCAGCCCCCGCGGCGTCCGGGCCGACGCCCCCCGCGCCCGCGAGCGCGCCGGCCCCCGAACCGAAGCCTCGCCCGAAGCGGGACGACGAGCCCCGGCTCTAGCGGTCGGGCCGACGCCCCTCGGTGGCGGGTCCGCCGTGTCCTGACGGAAGTTCTAATAGTCGGCTAGGGGCGTTACCTTCGCACCGACCATGGCAACGCCAGCGCAGGCCCCGGGGTCGTCCGGCCCGAAGTGGAGCGCGTGGATCATCGGAGGTCTTCTCGGGGTCGCGGCGGCCCTACTCTTCTTCGCGATCTACGTCGCACTGCCGTTCGCGCACCACTACTACGCGCTGCTCGGCATCGGGATCTTGGCGCTCGTCTTCTCCGGCGGGGCATACCTCGCGGAAGCGTTCGCGGCCCGGCCGACGGCCCAACGGGCGGTCGCCTGGGGATTCTTCGGCATGGGGTTCGCGATCCTCTTCGCGACGATCGCGCTCGGCTCGATGTACGGCGTTCTCACGCTGTTCGGCCAGTTGATCGCCCTCTTGGTCGTGGTCCTCGCGCTGATCGTGGCGGTCGCCTTCATCGGCTGGCGCTCCCGTGCCCTCGCGGCGACCCAGGTCCGGCTGGCGAAGCGCGTGGCCTGGCAGAGCACGGCCCCCGCGTCGGCGCTCGACTACCCCGCGGCGCACGCGCCCACCGTCCCGCAGGTCCCGGCGCCCCCGCCCGGCTCGGCCCCGCCGAGGAGCCCGTAGATGGCGGTCGCTTCCGCTCCCTCGCCGGCCGCGGCGTGTCCGAAGTGCGGGGCCTCCTACCCCCCTGGCGCCCGGTTCTGCAACTCCTGCGGCGCGGCGCTCGCCGCGCCCGCCGCGCCCGCGGCCGTGGCCGCCCCCGCGGCGGCCGGCACGGCCGCCTCCGCTCCGCCGGTCGACATCCGCTCGCAGGTCGACCAGGACCGGGGGATCCTGAAGCGGCTCCAGATGCTCATCCCGGGCTACCGCGGCTACCGGGAGGGTGAGGACATCCGGGCCGCGGACAGCCTGCTCCGCCGGCAGGTCGCCGACCGGATCAAGAACGTCCGCCTCACGATCGAGAACGCCCGCTCCTCGCTCACGAACGCGGGCCAGTTCGGGGCGCTCAACGACCTCGCGCCGCTCATCGCCGACTTGATGCGGGTCGAAGGACAGATACGGGCCGCGGAGCAAGGGTACACCGGGATCTCGCCGGCGGTGAGGATCCAGCCGGCCCAGCTCGACCGCCTGTACGAGTACGACTACGGGTTCGCCCAGGCGGCCGACCAGCTGAGCCAGACGGTGGCGCCGCTCGCGACCCTCGCGATGACGCCGAACTCGGGCGGCTCGGTGGCGACCCTCCTCACGGACGCGCGCAACCAGCTCTCGCAGATCGACCAGGCGTTCAAGGCGCGGATCCAGGTCATCGAGAGCATCCGGGTGCCGTAGGAACGAACAGCGAGGAACCGAATCCATGGTAACGAACAATCCGATCCCCTCGAAGGGCGGGAGCCTGATCGGCGCGACGACGATCAACTGGGAGGACGCCTACAAGGGACCGAACGTGATGTGGCGCGTTCCGCGCAACGTGCGCTGGAACGACAACGTCGTGGTCCGGGAGGACGAGATCGCGGTCTTCTACCGCGACGGTAAGGTCCTCGCCTACCTCGACCGGCCCGACCGCTACGCGCTCACGAGCCTCAACGCCCCGCTCCTCGGCAACCTCGTCCAGGCGCTCTCGGGCGTCCGGCAGGAGGCGGAGGTCTACTACCTCCAGAAGCGGATCATGGACGGGAAGTTCGGCAGCGCGGAACCGTACGTCTTCCGCGACCCGGATTTCGGCCTCGTCCAGCTCCGGGTCTTCGGCTCCTACCGCTGGCGCGTCGGCGCCGCCGACAACTTCGTGAACCAGTTCGTCGGCACGTTCGGCGCCGCGACCGCCGCCGATGTCGAGGGACGCCTTCGCGACCAGATGGTCCTCCTCGTCTACAACAGCTTGGGAAAGCTCAAGGACCAGGGGATGAAGGTCACGGACCTCGCCGGCGAGCTCTCGACGATCGAGCAGGCGGTCCTCGGCTTCGCGCCGCAGCACTTCGGCCCCCTCGGGGTCGAGGTGGTCCAGCTCCAGGGCCTCTCGGTGAACCTCCCCGACGAGGTCCAGAAGGCCGTGGCGACCCGCTCGACGATGGGGGTCCTCGGCGTGAACTATCTCCAGTACCAGGCCGGCCAGGCGATGACGACCGCCGCGGCGAACCCGTCCGGCGGCGCGGGAGCCCTCGCGAGCGCGGGGGTGGGCCTCGGCGCCGGCCTCGGGGTCGGCTACGGCATGGCCGGTCAGATGCAGGGCGTCTACGGCCAGGGGCCGGGCCAGCCGTGCCCGAAGTGCAACGCCCTCGTGCCGGCCGGGAACCGGTTCTGTCCGTCGTGCGGCGCCCCGATGGGGGCGGCCGGAGGGCCGCCGTGCCCGAAGTGCGGACAGCCGACGGCGGTCGGCGCGAAGTTCTGCCCGTCGTGCGGCGCCTCGCTCGCCGCGCCGGCGGCGCGCACCTGCCCGAAGTGCAACGCGTCGGTCCCGGGGACCTCGAAGTTCTGCCCGAGCTGCGGCACCGCGATGCCGAGCTAGCCCGCGCGAAAAGGACCGCTAGGCACGATGATCTACTGCACGAAGTGCGGGACCCAGCTGCCCGACGACGCTCGCTTCTGCGCGAAGTGCGGCGCGGCGATCGGGGCCGCCCCCGCGGGCGCGACCCCCTCCGCCGCCGCTCCCTCGGCGGCCCCCGCCGCGGGGGTGACGATCGCCCCGGCCGGGGTCCAGGAGCTGAAATGCCCGTCCTGCGGCGCCCCGATCAAGCCCGAGTTCGGCGACACGGTCATCACGTGCGACTACTGCGGCAGCTCGGTCACGCTCGGCGGAGCCGGCTGGAAGGAGATCCAGCGGCACACGATGCTCCCGCTCAAGGTCGCCGACCAGGCGGCCGCGCTCGCGACCGCCCGCTCCCACGTCAACGAGGGGTTCTTCCACCGGAAGTTCTTCGAAGAGTCGACGATCGTGGAGACGAAGCTCACCTTCGTCCCGTTCTGGGTCGTTCCCGCGAGCGCGTCCACGACCTACACCTATCAGGCCGTCGCCGCGAGCGTCGGGGCGACCGTCGGCACGATCGCGGCCGCCGAGATCCTGGGCAGCGCGCTCGGGGGCCGCCGGGGCCGTGGGGTCCCCGTGATCCCGATCATGACCGGTCCGGTCGTCAACCCGACCCGCAGCGAGACGATCTCGGGCCAGTACGAGTACCCCGTTGTCGCCGTGAAGTCGATGACACAGTACCAGCCGAAGGACTACCAGTTCCAGCTCACCGAGCGCGCGCCGTTCGACCGCAAGTCGATCCCCGGCGGGACGGCCGTGCTGAACGGCGACTTGCCCGAGGAGGCGGCCCGGCTCGCGGCGAAGGCCTACGTCGAGCAGCTCCAGAGCGAGATCGTCCACAAGAAGCACTCGGTCGTCTCCAACATCGCGTCGCGCGTGGAGATCTCGGAAGGAGAGCTCCTGCACGTCCCGATCTGGTACATCACCCTCGACCACAAGGGACAGCGCGAACCGGTCCTGGTCGACGCCAACGCGAACCGCGTCTTCCACGCGGTCGGCTAGGGCCTACCGTTCGGCCGTCCGACTTAAGAGGGGTGGTCCGCCCTACGCACGACGGCCGGAGCCGCCGCTCGATGGGACGCACGTCGCGGTCGATCGCGTCCGCCGCCCTCGTCGGCGCCGTCGTGGCGCTGCTCGCCGCAAGCTCCTTCTCCGTTCCCGGAATCCCGGGCGTCGCTCCCGAGTCGGGGCGCGTCTCGCACGCGGTTCCCGCGTCCGCTCTCGCGAGCTCGACCGGCCCGGTCCAGCCGGCGGTACTCCCCACGGGCGTCGGGACGGTCGGCTGGCCGGGAAGCGTCGTGCGCACGCTGCTCCCGAACTACAACGGCTCGCTCCCGGGGAACTTCCGGGCGAGCGTGACCGCCCTTGAGGTCGGGACCCCGGCGTACGTCCCCGGCACGGGCACGTTCTGGTGGCCCGAGCTTCCGAGCGGCGGCAGCACGACCCCCACCCCCCCGATGGGGCCGACCCTCCTCTACGACGCCGCGTCCCACTCGGTCACGGGGATCACGACCGGGATCGCGAACGCCTCCGCCCTCGCGTTCGACAGCTCGCACAACCGGCTCTACGCCGCCGAACCGCTCGACGGCACGGTCGTCGCCGTCAACGCCTCGACCGGCGTGGCCGAACCGCCGGCGATCCCGGTCGGGCTCGCTCCGGTCGCGCTCGGGCTCGACCCGGTGCACCACGAGCTCTTCGTCGCGAACTCGGGCTCGGATTCGGTGAGTGTCGTCAACACCTCGAACGGCCACGTGGTCGCCACCGTGCCGGTCGGCTCCGACCCGGTCGCCGTCGTCGTCGACCCCTCGGACGGCTGGGTCTTCGTCGCGAACGCGAACTCCTCCAACATCTCGGTGATCTCTACCGCCGCTCCGTCGACGCCCGAGTTTCCGGTGTCGCTTGCGCACGGGCCGGCGGTCGCGCTCGCCTACGCGAACGGCGTGGTGGCGGCCGTCTCTCCGTCGAGCGGCTACCTCACCATCCTGAACGCGAGCACCCCGACCCCGTCGGTCCTCACCTCCCTCGTATCGG
>JBAIXP010000128.1:0-9113 GCA_037916495.1 Thermoplasmata archaeon
ACGGTCCGGGCGCCGGCCGGGTCGATCGGGGTCGAAGACACTCCGCGCTCCCTAGGTCGGTAGGCGGTCGAGGCACGGACCCTTTTAGAGCCGGGGGTACGAACGAATACGAGCCCGCCAGCGGGTCCCCGCCCTATCTCTCGCGCTGAAGGAAGAAGGAGGGAAGGGGTTGGCGGGCCGGGGTCGCCGAGACCCCGGGCCGCCGCGCCGAAGGGCTGACCTCGCGCTAGAGCCCCGTAACCACGCTCGACTCGACCGGCGTGCCGACGCCCGTGCAGGCATCGTAGCCCGAGCTCGCGTAGTAGTGGTTGTTGTTGCCGCTCGTGATGTCGTGGACGCTCGAGGAGCCGAGGAACCCGTAGAGCAGCCCGTGGACGGAGCCGCCGTTCAGGTTCGAGTCGCCCGCGGCGAGCGCGTCGACGAAGATCGCGGACCACTGCGGGGCCCCGGCGCTCGTGCCACCGACCTGGACCCACCCGGTGTAGCCCGAGGTGTCCCAGACCCAGAAGCCCGTGTAGGGGCTCGCATCGTACGACACGTCCGGTACCGCACGCCCCGTGGGGGTCGAGCTGCCCGAGGAGGTCGTGACCTGGATGCTGTGCGAGCTCTGGTAGCTCGGCTCGGCGAAGCAGGTGCTCACGCCGCCCCCGGTCGCCCCCGAGGCGTCGTTCCACGTGACCTCGCTGCTCCAAGCGTTCGACCCCGAGAGCGTCAAGGTCGTTCCGCCGACGCCGACCACGTTCGGGTCGGCCGACGGGTAGTCGACGGTCGGTGCGCTCGTGCCGTCGTTCGCGCCGTTGTCGCCCGAGGCCCCGACCGGGATCACGCCCGAGCTCGCCGCGTTCGCGAAGTACGTCGCCTCCGACGCCTCCGTCGAGCAGCCGAGGCTGCTCTCCGCAGCTCCCCAGCTCATCGAGATGACGCTCGCCCCGTGCGAGACCGCGTAGGGGACCGCGTCGTTGACGAGGTAGGTAAGCGAGCTCGTCGGCGTGATGATCAAGAGGATGGACGCCGCCGGCGCCATCGCGTGGGCCCACTCGACGTCGAGCGAGGTCTCAAGGCCCCAGCCCGAGTTCGACCGGTGCGGGCTCCCGAACGGCTTGACGATCGACAGGCTCGGCGCAGGAAGGCCGAACGTCTGGTCAAAACACGCCACGTCGCTCGTGAGCGTGGAATCGCCGTAGGCGTCGATGATCGCGATCGTCTTGCCCGCACCCTGCGACGAGGAGTACGAGTAGCCCGACAAGATCTGGCTCGGCTTGTAAGCGACCCCGTTCGGGGCCGGCAGGGTCGACGTGCAGGTCGTGGCGCTCGGCGCGATGCCTCGTGCGGTCGGATTCAGCACCTGCAGCATAGGAAACGCCGAGGGCAGCAGCGCCGGCGCGGCGGTCCCGCTCGCGTGCGGGACGGTCGCTAGACCGACCAGGCTGAAGCCCGCTACCATCCCCACCACGAGGGCGATGGCCGTTCCTTGCCGAAGTTCTCTCCGACCCGAATTCCAGGGTCGTGTGTCCATGCGATGGGGTGACACGGAACTGGTCTATGTACCTGCCGACGGCCGAGATTGGGCGTCGTTCGGGCCCCTGTCGTGGGGTTTCCCGCGACTCGCTGGCCCGCTCGGCCCCTACGGGTCGGTCCCGGGGGTCCCGGAGGCCGAAGGAGCCGGGGACGACGACGGCCCGCGCGCGACCGTCCGGTGCGCGTCCACATAGACGGCGAGCAGGAGGAAGTACGAGACGAACAGGTAGGAGGAGAGCGCCCCCACCGGCCCGAGGAAGGCCGGTTCCGCAAGGTTCGGCTGGGAGATCGTGCTGACAATGCCGGGGAGGTCCGAGCCTAAGGTGGCGCCGACGAACGCGGCGACGATCAGCGCCCAGGCGATCGCGGCGAGGAGCGCCGCCTTGCTCGGGGTCGCCACGAGATGGAAGACCAGGAGGGCGTAGGTGACGAACGTCCCGAGGACCAGGGAGCCCGCGGCCGCGGCGAAGACGACGCGGGCCCAGAAGGGGATGCCGAGGCCCGGAAGGAAGAGCAGCGCGGCGATCACCGCCGCCGCGACGACCGCGCCGAGCAGGCTGAAGGCAAAGATCCGGTGGGCGGTCCGGACGCGGTCGCGGTGGAGCTCGTTCCACTCGTGCTGGCCGACCCAGACGAAGAGCAGCCCCACGAGGGTCATCGCCACGGGGACGAAGAAGAGCAGGCTGAGCCCGGGCTTGAACGCGCCCTTCGAGAGGAACGAGTAGAGCTCCCCGGCGCCCTCGATGCCGAAGCCCAAGGAGAGGATCGTGAGGCTGAGGCGCAGGTTCGTCGTCATCCCTGTCGGCCCGTCGAAAGCTCGGCCAGTGTTGATAGACCTAGCTATCGAGGCGCAACGCCGTCGGTCCCCCGACCTTAGACGGGGGTCGCCATCGTGGGGATGTAGTCCCGCGGAAGGGTCCCGACGATCGGGATCCGGTGGCGGCAGTTCGGGCACCGGTTCTCCCGGTCGAGATTCCAGGCCTGGATGGTGAAGCCGTAGCGCCGGACGACGACCTTGCCGCAGTTCGGGCAGTAGGTGCTCTCGAGCGGGTGGCCCCAGAGGTTCCCCAGGTAGACGTACTCGAGGCCCTCCTCCTTCGCGATCGTGTGGAGGCGCTCGAGGGTCGCGACCGGGGTCGACGGGAACTGCATCATGTGGTAGTCCGGGTGGAACCTCAACAGGTGGAACGGCGTCTCGGGGCCGAGCTCCTTCGCGACGAACCTCGCAAGCCGGCGGAGCGCGTCGTCCGACTCTCCCACTTCCGGGACGACGAGGTTCGTCACCTCGACGTGGACGCCGCGGCGGCGAAGGGCCGGCGCGGTCTCGAAGATCGGCTCGGGTCCCTTCGCGCTCACGTACTTGCGCAGAAAGCCGGCCTCCCCGCTCCCCTTGAAGTCGATGCTCACCGCGTCCAGGTGCGGGGCGATCACCTCGACCGCCTCGGGGGTGAGGTAACCGTTCGTCACGAAGTTCGCGAAGAGGCCGCGGGCGCGCGCGAGGCGCATGATGTCGAGCGCGTACTCCGCGAAGATCGACGGCTCGTTGTAGGTGAACGTCACCCCGGCGCAGCCGAGCCGCTCGGCGGCGGCCACGGCGTCCTCGGGGGAGAGCGGTCGGCCCCGGATCTCCCGCTCCTGGGAGATCTCGGCGTTCTGGCAGTAGGCGCAACGCCAGTTGCAGCCGACCGTGCCGATCGAGAAGACCCGGGTCCCCGGGTGGAAATGGGAGAGCGGCTTCTTCTCGACCGGATCGACCTGGACCGCGGAGGCGAGGCCGTAGGTGAGCAGGACGAGCTTTCCGCCCTCGTTCTTGCGGACGAAGCAGAACCCGTGGGACCCCTCGGGGATCACGCAGTAGCGGGCGCACGCCGTGCAGCGGACCTTTCGGTCCGCCACCGGTTCGAACAGGGTCGCGACGTGATGGCCCGCGGCGACCGCCATGGTCGACCGTGGAAGTACCGCCGCCTCCGATAAGCGACGCGTGAGGGGGGGCCGACGGACTCCCGAGGAACCTAAGGTTCATCTCTTTCGGAGGCCCGGTCCCGACCGATGGTGCCGGACCGTCGGAGCCCGCCGGACGAGCTCGCCGCGAAGGTCGAGGCGGCGGTCTCCGCCCGGCTTGCCCCGACCCCCGAGTTCCTCGAGCGGGTCGCACGCGTGCGCGCGACCCTCCCCGAGAAGGTCCGCGAGGCGGCCGCCGAGCGCAAGAGCCCGCTCGTGCGCGCGGTCATCGCGGGGAGCGCGGCGCGGGGGACGTTCCTCTCGGACCGCTTGGACATCGATCTCTTCCTCCTGTTCCCCCCCGACCTCAGTCGCGAGCGGCTCCGCGAGGAGGGGCTCGCGCTCGGCCGGGCAGTGCTCAAGGACCCGACGACCCGGTACGCTGAACATCCGTACCTGCGCGGGACGTACGAGGGATTCGCGGTCGACGCCGTCCCGGGGTTTGCCGTCACCGATCCCTCGCATCCTCTCTCCCCGGTCGACCGGACGCCGTTCCACCAAGAGTACCTCGCCGCCCGGGAGTCGCCCGAGCTGGTGGCGGAGATCCGGCTCGCCAAACAGTTCCTGCGCGCCCTCGGGGTCTACGGCTCCGAGGCGCGGACCGAGGGATTCTCGGGCTACCTGCTCGAGCTGCTCCTCCTTGAGTTCGGCTCGTTGCGCGGGCTTCTGCGGGCGGCGCGTTCCTGGAGGATCCCGGTCCGCCTGGCCCCGCCCGGCCGGGAGCCACCCCGCCTGCCAGAGGACGTCGCGCTCGTCCTCGCCGACCCGGTCGACCCGAACCGCAACGTCGCCACCGCGCTCTCCCGGCGCAACCTCGGCCTCACCATCCTGGCCGCGGGGGCCTACCTCGATGCGCCGAGCGAGCGCTGGTTCGAGCCTCGACCCCGGCCGCCGCTCTCCAAGGCGGCGGCGCTCGCGCTCGTCCGGGACCGGGAGAGCCACGTGGTGGTCGTCCACCTTCCGCGTCCGGCCCTGGTCGACGACACGCTGGTCCCCCAGGTACGCAAGGCCGAACGGTCGGTCGTCGACGAGCTCGCCCGGGCGGGGTTCACGGTCGTCGGGAGCTCGAGCCACGCGGGCGCGGAGGAGGTCTGCCTGCTCGTCGAGCTCGCCTACCCGTTGCGGCCGGCCGTGCGGATCCACGACGGCCCCCCGGCCGGTATCGACCGGACGGGGAGTTTCCTCGAGAAATGGACGGCGGCCGGTGCTCCCGTCCTCCAGGGGCCGTTCGTCCGACCGGACGGGACGCTGGGAGTCGAGACCCGGATGGGCCTTCGCGACGCGGAGACGTTCCTCAAGGAGACGCTGCCGCGCCTCTCGCTCGGCCGGAACTTGAGCCCGCCGCGACCCGAGGAGGCCCGGGTCGAACCGCTCGAGCTCGCGTCGGAGACCGTGTCGCTCGCCGAAGCGCTCCGCGAGCTCCTCGGGAAGAGGCTGCCGTGGCTGGACGCCGCTAGATCACGTTGACGAGGACGAACCAGAGCGCGAGCCAGCCGAAGAACTGGAGCGCGATGAGCCCCGCCCAGTCGCCCTTCGTGTAGAGCTCGGACTTCGAACGGAGCCGGCGGATCAGGAACGGGCTCACGGCCACGTAGAGGATCCCGAGGCCGAACGGGACGTACCAGAGCAGGCCGAGCAGCGTGGCGGCGAAGGAGAGCACCCCCGCGACCAGGGCGAAGACCGACGCGAGGGCGAGGGCCGAACCCAGCTCGAACTCCTTGGAGAGGAACCCGGACTCGTCGAACGTCGGGAACTCGAACGAGGCGGCTTCGTCCTCGGGCGGCCGGCGGACCTTCTTCGCCACCTTCGCTAGCCCCCCCGGGCGGCCCGCGCGGAGCGGTAAAGCTCCTCTGCTCGGTAGGAGCTGCGCACGAGCGGCCCCGCGGTGACGCCCGCAAAGCCGGTCCGATCCGCGGCCACCTTCCATCGCTCGAACTCCTCGGGCGGAACGTAACGAGAAAGCGGAACGTGCTGCTCGGAGGGCCGAAGGTACTGCCCGAGCGTGAGGAGGTCGACGTCCGCCCGTCGGAGGTCGCCCATCGCGTCGCGGAGCTCCTCGTCGGATTCGCCGAGGCCCAGCATGATCGAGCTCTTCGTGACAAGCCCGGGACCTCCCAGGGTGCGGACGGCGGCGAGCAGCTCAAGCGAGCCGTCGTAGCTCGCCCGCCGGTCCCGCACGTTCGGCGAGAGGCTCCGGGTCGTCTCAAGGTTGTGGGCGAGGACGTCGGGACGGGCCCGGACGACCGTTGCCCATGCGGCCGGGTCGTGGCCAAGGTCGCCGATCAAGAGCTCCACGAGCGTCGACGGGCTCTCCCGGCGGACAGCGTCCACCGTCGCGGCGAGGGCCGCGGCCCCGCCGTCTGTTAGGTCGTCCCGGCAGACCTGGGTCAAGACCACGTAGCGGAGCCCCCAGCGGCGCACGGCTTCCGCCACGCGCGCCGGCTCGGTCGGGTCGACCACCCCCTTCGGCCAGTGGGTCGTCACGGCGCAGAACCCGCAGCGCCGGGTGCAGTCGGTGCCGAGGAGCATGATCGTGGCGGCCCCGGCCGACCAGCACTCGGAAAGGTTGGGGCACCGGGCCTCGCGGCAGACGGTGCCGAGCCGGAGCTCGTCCAGGATCCCCTTCACGTCCCGGTACGCCGTGCCGTGCGGCGGACGTACTCGGATCCACGACGGAAGGCGCCCGCCGGGGGCGATCGCCTCGGAAGCTGCCAACGGCCGCTCGGACGGTAAGGCGTGCTTTACGTTTTCCGACCGCGCGGCCGACCGACGCGCTCTTCGAGCAACGCCGAGAGGACGTGCGCGGGGAGCTCGTCCATCGCGATACGGCTCGACTCGCCGGAGCCGGCCGACTCGAGCGTGACGAGCCCGTCGCGCTCGAGCTCCTTGAGGGTCCGCCAGAACGTCGTGCGGCTCATGGCCGGGGCGCCGAGCTCCTCGAGGAGGGAGGCGTGCGCGGTCCGCAGGCGTTGGCTCGCCACCGCGGCCCCCGCCTTCGGGAGCGTCCGGGAGAGCGCGAGGAGCACCCCGAGCTCGTTGGTCGAGAGTTCCTCGAGATGCGTCTCGCTCACCGTCGGGAGGATCGTCCCCTTCGCCCGCCGGACGTGCTCCGCGCCGATCGTCGGCGCGCCCGCGTCCTCCGCGGCCCGCGCCGCGTTCGCGAGGAGCTCGAGGGCAAAGCGCGCGTCGCCGCTCGGGGCCGCGATCCGTGCGATCTGGTCGAGGGTGTCCCGGTCGAACGTCCCCGGCCTTAGCGCGAGCTCCGAGCGGGCCGCGAGGATGTCGGTGAGCGCCTCGCGGTCGTACGGCTCGAGCTTCAACCGGTGCGTGACGCCGAAGCTCGAGCGGCTCGCTGGGTCGAGGTAGACCAGGAGGTCCTCGACGGCGATGAGCACGAGCGAGATCGAGCCGAGGCCGACCTCACGGGAGCGCGAGAGCAGGTAGACGAGCTTCGTCTCCTGGCGGACGAGCGCGGCCGCCTCGTCCAGGATCACGAGGTGGTGGGCGGGGGCGCGGCGCACGCCCTGCTCGAAGACGTCCAGCATCTCCGAGAGGCTGTAGCCCCTGTCCGGAAGGGAGACCCCGACGCTCCGGAGGAGGTCGAGCATCACCGTCCGGTCGCTCGCTCGCCGCCAGCAGTTGACGTAGCTCGCCTTCACCGGGTAGTCGCCGAGGCGACCGCCGCGCTCGAGGTCGGCCGCCAAGCGACGCACGAGCGCGGTCTTCCCGCTTCCCACCCCGCCGTGGAGGAGGACGTGGTAGGCCGACCCCTTCGCGAGCGCCTCGCGGTAGCGTTTCGTGAGGAGCGAGAGCTCGGTCTCCCGGTGCGGCAATCTCGGGGGGAGGTACGAAGGGTCGAGGGTCTCCTCCCGGACCAGGATGCGTTGGGGAGCCGGCATCGTCCGTCTATCGGGGGGAGGAGGGCGGATAGCGGTTGCCCTGCCGGCTTGTGCGCCGCCCCTTCGGGGGAAGGGGAAGGCGCTCGAGGACCTCGCGGAGGAGCTCGCGGGGCGGTCGCCGCGCGTCGAGCACGATCCAACGGTTTTGGCGGGCGAGCGCCCGGTAGGCCCGTGCGACCCGCGTGAGCGTGGCCGTGCGCTCGAGCGGGCCGCGCCGTGCGCTCCGCTCGCGCCGCCCGACCCTCGGGAGGGCGAGGCTCGGGGGAAGGTCGAGGAGCACGACGCGGTCGGGCTTGAGGGTCGCCGACCGCTCGAGCGAGAGGAGTCGACGTTGCTCGCGGGGCGGTAGGGCACTCCCCTGGTAGGCGAGCGTGGAGTAGAACGAGCGGTCCGTGAGAACGATGTCGAACCGCGCGAGGTCGTGCTCGAGGCCGGGGAGGGCCAAGTGGCGGTCGACCGTGAAGTAGATCGCGCCGGTCCACGGGTCCTCCGAGCCGGCGAGCTGAGCGAGCGAGCCGATCGTGCGGTCGGCGGGCTCGCGCCGCCGCCGCACCGCGTAGCCCCGTCGGCGCAGGGCGGAGGCGAGCGAGCGGGCCAGCGACGACTTGCCCGCGCCGTCGATCCCCTCGAGGGCGATGAGCTCGCCTCGCCGCGTACCGGGTCGCTTCATGCCGGACCTCCCGGTCCCACGGTGGGCCGGAACCCGTAGACCTTCTCGACCGATTCCTCGAACGGGACCCTCAACCGCTCCGCCCCGTCGGACCGGCTCGCCGCGAAGGCAGCCGCCCGACGAGGAACCGTGGCGAGATCGAGGACAGCCCCCGGGCGCTTCGGGTCGTCCAAAAAGTCGGTCTCCCAGAACCACGGACCCGGGTCGTCCAGGACCTCCTTCGCGAGGTCCCGGCGTGCGAGGTAGGACGGGACGATGCCGGTCGCTCCCGCGTCGGCGATGCGCGTGCGCGCGTAGTGCTTGACCACCCGGTGCGGCGCCAGACCGGCGGCCCGTGCCTCCTCCGCAAGGGCGAGGAACCCGGCACGATCGAGGTCGGAGGAATGCACGACGACCGGGCAGTCCGCGTCGCGGGCCGCGGAGAGCGCGTAGCGAAACACCTCGTCGGTCGCGGCCCGGACGTCCGAGGGCACGTCAAAGTGAGGTCGCCCGACCTCGCCGAGCGCGACCGCCCGGCCCTCGCGGACCCAGGAGGCCGCGAGGTCGACCGCCCGCAAGTGGAGCTCGAGCGCCGCGGCCACACCCAGGCGGGCGGCGGCTCCCACAAGATCGACCGGATAGGGTGCGAGGACGACGTAGACGACGACGCCGGCCTTTTCCCGCGCGGTCCGGGCGATCGCCTCGGTCGTCTCGAACTGTCGACGGTACTGCTCGAGCCGGACCGGGACCTCGCTCTCGTAGTTCTGGGTCGCCAGGAAGAGGTGGGTGCCCCCCGCCGCGCGGTATCGCTCGACCGCCCGGAGCCCCTCGCCGTGAGGGGAGAGATGGCAGTGGTGGTCGACCACCGGTAGACCGGAGGGGATCCCCACCGTTCCCGTCGGCGGGGCTGGCCTACCGGAGCAGGCCGGCTCCCTGCAGCTCCTTCGTGATCTTCTTGACGGCGACCTCGACGTCGGACGGCTTGCGCGCGCCCGTGCAAACGAGCTTGCCGCTGCCGAACAGGAGGACGACCACGCGAGGCTCGT
>JBAIXP010000129.1:0-1672 GCA_037916495.1 Thermoplasmata archaeon
TCCGCGACTGGCTGATCCACGAGGCGGGGGTCCCGACCCTCTACCTCGAGTCCGACCACGAGGACCCGCGCTACTTCGCGCCCGCCCAGGTGAAGAACCGGATGGACGCGTTCTTCGAGTCGCTGCGACCGAACCCGGCGTCCGCCCCAGCGAGGGCCGCGTGACGCTGGTCGCGGGCGTCGACATCGGCTCGACGACGGCCAAGTGCGTCCTTCTCGACGACGGTCGCGTCGTGGGGAAGTCGCTCGCGCCGGTCGGGGTCGAACTCGTGCGGGACGCCGAGCGCGCGCTCGAGCAGGCGCTCGCGGACGCCCACCGCGAGCGGAGCGAGATCGCCTACGTGACCGGGACCGGCTACGGCCGGTTCAAGGTGACGTTCGGCCAGTACGCGGTGACCGAGATCGGCTGCCACGCGCGCGGGGCCCACCATCTGTTCCCGAAGACCCGGCTCGTGGTCGACATCGGCGGCCAGGACACCAAAGCGATCCGTCTCGGGGACCGGGGCGAGGTCGTCGACTTCGCCATGAACGACAAGTGCGCCGCCGGGACCGGCCGGTTCCTGGACGTCTGCGCCGGCGCCCTCGGCTTTGACGTCGGCGAGATCGGTCCGCTCTCCCTCGAGGCGCGGCACCCGCTCAAGGTGACGAGCACCTGCACCGTCTTCGCCGAGTCGGAGGTCGCCTCCTACGTCGCGCGCGGCAAGGACCCGAAGGACGTCCTCGCGGGCCTGCACGCGAGCATCGCGAGCCGCTCGTTCTCCCTGATGCAGCGGGTCGGGATCTCGCCCGAGGTGACGTTCACGGGAGGGGTCTCGCGCAACGAGGGGATGGTCCGGGCCCTCGAGCGCCGCCTCGGCCTCACGGTCAACGTGAGCCCGCTCTCGCAGTACCTGGGGGCGGTCGGGGCGGCGATCTTCGGCTCGGAGCGGCTCGCCGGCACGGGGGGCTCGTGACGCTCTGCGTCGGCCTCGACCTCGGTTCGGGGTCCACGAAAGGGGTCCTGCTCGAGGACGGACGGCGCCTTCTCGCCCGCGCCCGCCTCCCGACCCGGGGCCAGCCCGCGGCGGTCGGCCGCGAGGTCGTCGAGCGGCTGGTCGAGGAGGCGAACGTCCTCCCGGGCGAGGTCCGCTACCTCTGCACGACCGGCTTCGGCCGCTACACCTACCCGGAACGCAACCTCCAGGTGAGCGACATCACCGCCTCCGCCCGCGGCGCCTCGTTCCTCTTCCCCGCGACCCGCCACGTGGTCGACATCGGCGCGCAATCGTCCCGCTCGATCGCCGTGAGCCCCACGGGGCGCGTCGAGCGGTTCAAGATGAACGAGAAATGCGCCGCCGGGGCCGGCCGCTTCGTGGAGCGCTGCTCGAAGTACCTCCAGGTCCCGATCGAGGAGATCTCTGCAAAGGCCCTCGCCGCGCAGGAGCCCCGGACGATCTCGAGTGTCTGCGCGGTCCTCGCGGAGACCGAGATCATCAACAACGTCGCCGAGGGGATCCCGCTCCCGGACATCCTGATGGGCGTCCTGCTCTCGCTCGCCCAGCGCGGTCACGCCCTGATGCGCTACGTCGGGATCGCTCCCGAGATCACGCTCGTCGGGGGCCTCGTGGACTGCGAGGCGATGGTCCGGGCCCTCGAGCGGACGGTGGGGAGCCCCGTCAACGCCCGGCCCGAGG
>JBAIXP010000130.1:0-21393 GCA_037916495.1 Thermoplasmata archaeon
GGCCCCGGCGAGGGGCGGGCGGACCTCTACCTCGTGGCGCCGGCGACGGCGAACACGGTCTCGAAGATCGCCCACGGGATCGACGATACCCCCGTGACGTCGTGCGCCTCGGTCGCCCTCGGCGGCCACGTCCCGATCCTCCTCGTGCCCGCGATGCACTCGCTCATGGAGGCGAACCCCGCGGTCCGGGAGAACCTCGAGAAGCTTCGGTCGTGGGGGGTGGAGGTCCTGTTCGGTCCGGCGGCCGAGGGCGAGGCGAAGATCGCGGGCCCCGAGGAGGTCGCCGCCGCGGTGCTTCACCGCCTCGCCCGCGGGCCGTGGGTGGGCCGGAAGGTGATCGTGGTGGGCGGGGCTTCCCGGGAGCCGATCGATTCCGTCCGGTCGGTGACCAACGAAAGCTCGGGCGCCACCGCGGTCGCGCTCGCGGCCCAAGCGCACTACCGGGGCGCGGAGGTCGAACTGTGGGCCGGCGCGATGCAGGTGCCGGTCCCGGGGTGGCTTGTGACGTTCCCGTGGCGGTCCGTCGCGAGCTTGGTCGACCTCGCTCGCGAGCGGTCCAAGGAACTCGCCCGGTCGGCCGCGGTCCTCGTCCCCGCGGCGCTTGCCGACTTCACCCTACCGGCCGCTCCCGGCAAGATCCGTTCGCGCGACCGCCCGACCCTCGCGCTCGCCCTCACCCCCGCCCCGCGGGTCCTGCCCGAGCTCCGACGACGGGCCGGACCCACGGCCCGACTGGTCGCGTTCAAGCTGCTCGCGGCCGCCTCCCACGAGGAGCTCGAGCGCGAGGGGCGCCTTCTGGCCGAGGAGAGCGGGGCGGACTGGGTCGTGGCGAACGACGTAGCGAACCTGGGCGCGAGGGAAAGCACCGTGATGGTCCTTCCGAAGGGAGAGCCGAAGCGCTGGCTCTCGGGGTCGAAGTCGGACGTTGCGGGCAAGCTCCTCGACGACCTCGGCCGGGAACTTTCGGCCGCACCCCCGCCCGCACCCGCGGGGCCGGCGCGGGGGCACCGGCGACCGCCGCGTCAGACGGCGTTCACGAGGAAGCCTGCGAGGAAGCCCGCAACCAGGCCCGCGTAGAGCAGCCGCTGCTTCGTAAGGTTCGCGGCCGGGCTCTCGGCCGGGCGGAGCGCGATGCGGAACATCGGGAGGAGGGCGTAGAGGATCGCTCCCATCGCGAGGCCGTCGAAGACGATGTCGAGCGCGGCGCTGTTGTAGTAGAACCCTCCGATGCCCCCGACCACGGTCGGGATCGCGCCCAGGAGGAACATCGCCGCGACCGTTCCCAGGCGGCGCTCGCTCGCACCGACCAGCGGCGAGGTGATCGGGAACCCCTCGGTGATGTTCTGGAGGAAGAATCCCAGGAAGACGACGCTCGAGATGCCGATCGCGCCGACGGCCCAGTACGCCCCGAAGACGAGGCCCTCCGTGAGGTTCTGGAGGCCGACCGCGGACGCGACCAAGAGCGCGGTGCCGGTCGGAGAGAGGGCCGGGCCGCCCGAGCGGTTGCTTAGGACGTAGAGGATCCCGTAGCAAACGCCCACCGAGGCCGCGAAATAGACGGTGAGGCGAGGGTCGGCGACGTACGGGCTCGCCGGGTTCGTGTAGAGGGCGACCGCGACGTTCGCGAAGATGTCTGCCAAGAGGAACAAGAGGATCCCGATCGCGGCGGCGTTGAGGAGGGTGATCGTCCGCGAGGCGGTCGATTTTGCGAGGATGACGGGAAGCGAGAGGTAGATGGAGAGGCCCATCGCGGCGGAGAGCGCGGCGAGCTCGTAGACGCTCGGCATGCGTCGGGGGCCCGGTGCGACCGACTACTTAAGGCCCCGCCGGGCGGGCCGAGGGCGTCGGAGGGTCCGGGCCGGCGGCGCCGAACGCCGGCGCACGCGCGCCGGGGCGTCCGGCGCGACCTCGGAGCGCCGCCGTTAAGAGAGGAACCCTGCTCGCCGCGGCGGAGCCTCGAAGATGGTCAAGCTCGCCGAGTGGCGCGGCAAGGAACTGTTCCGCAAGTATGGGGTCGCCGTACCGAAAGGGACCGTCGTCCGCTCGCCCGACGAGGCCGAGCGCGCGGTCCGCTCGGGCGACGTGCCGGTGCCGTGTGTCGTCAAGGCGCAGGTCCTCGCCGGGGGCCGTGGCAAGGGCGGGGCCGTCCGGTTCGCCTCCACCCCCGAGGAGGCACGGGCTGCCGCCCAGGCGATCCTCGCGCTTTCGTTCGACGGCCAGCCCGTCCGCGAGCTCCTGATCGAGGCCAAGGCGAACTTGAGCCGCGAGCTCTACGTTTCCGTCGCGCTCGACCGGTCGCAACGGCTTCCGCTCCTCATGGTGAGCCCCCAGGGCGGAGTGGAGATCGAGGCGGTGGACGATGCCTCGATCGACCGGCAAACGATCGATCCGTTTCCGGGGCTCACGGCCTACGCCGCGCGTCACGCCGCCCGGGTCCTGGGCTTGAGCGGGACCACCGCGTCCGAGCTCTCCTCGCTCCTGCGTTCGCTCTACCGTCTCTTCGACCAGGAGGACGCCGAGCTGGTCGAGGTGAACCCGCTCGGGGTGGTCGGCGACCACCTGGTCGCCCTGGACGCGAAGGTGATCATCGAGGACGACGCCTCGTTCCGCCACCCGCAGTACGCGGAGATCCGGGATGACCGCACGCCGCTCGAGGAGATCGCACGCGAGAAGGAGATCGCGTTCGTCCAGCTGGACGGCAACATCGGGGTGATCGCGAACGGTGCGGGGCTCACGATGGCGACCCTGGACGTTCTCAAGGAGTTCGGCGGGGACCCGGGCGTCTTCCTCGACCTCGGGGGGACGGACGACCCTAAGAAGGTCACGGAAGCGTTCCTGCTGATGGCGAAGGCGCGCCCGCGGGCGGTCTTCCTCAACATCTTCGGCGGTGTGACGCGCTGTGACACCGTCGCGAAGGGTCTGGTCGAGGCGATGCAGAGCATCCCCGCCTCCGACCGATTCCCGCTCGTCGCCCGGATCCGAGGCAACAACGAGGCCGAGGGGATCGCGATCCTCCGGGGCGCGGGCGTGACCTCGATGCCGGACCTCAAGGCGTCCGCGCAGGCCGTGGTCGCCGCGGCGAAGGGGGTCGCGGCATGAGCGTTCTCGTCAACTCCGAGACCCGCGTCGTCGTCCAGGGGATCACGGGGCACCAGGGAACGGTCCACACCCGGGCGATGAAGGAGTTCGGCTCGCACGTCGTCGCCGGCGTCACCCCGGGGAAGGGCGGGTCGACCGTCGAGGGAGTCCCCGTCTTCGACGACGTGAAGAGCGCGGTGAGCGCGACCCGGGCGAACGCCTCCTGCATCTTCGTGCCCGCGCCGTTCGCGAAGGACGCGCTCCTCGAGGCCGTGGACGCGGGGCTCCGGCTCTGCGTCGTCGTGACCGAGCACATCCCGTTCCACGACATGCTCGTGATGTACCACTACGCCCGGTCCCACGGCGCGCGCATCATCGGGCCGAACTGCCCGGGGATCGCCGCGCCGGGGAAGGCGAAGGTCGGGATCATCCCGAACGTGGTGTTCCGGCCAGGCCGGGTCGGCGTCATCTCCCGCAGCGGAACGCTGACCTACGAGATCGTGAACGGGATCAAGGAGCACGGGCTGGGCCAGTCGACCTGCATCGGGCTCGGCGGGGACCCCGTCGTGGGCACCTCGTTCGTGGACGCGCTCCCGCTGTTCGAGAAGGACCCCGACACCGACCTCCTCGTCCTCGTCGGCGAGATCGGCGGGACCGCGGAAGAGGACGCCGCCGAGGAGATCCGCCGGAACTTCTCGAAGCCGGTCGTGGCCTACATCGCGGGCCGGAGCGCCCCGCCGGGAAAGCGCATGGGCCACGCCGGTGCGATCATCTCGCGCGGGAAGGGAACGGCCGCGACCAAGGTCGCCGCGCTTGAAGCGGCGGGAGCCCGCGTGGCCCGCTTCCCCTACGAGGTTCCCGAGATCGTCGCGGAGATCGCGCGGAAGGCCCCCGCCCGATGAGCGATCCGGACGCGGCGGAGGCCGAGGAGCCCTGCATCGTCCCGAACTGCGGGGCTCCCGCGGTCCGCCACCTGGCGCTCGCCGAGGCGCGCAAGGCGTTCTCGGACCTCCCCGAGAAGGGCCGGCGCGCCCCGCTCTGCCGCGAGCACTACCGTACCTGGAAGAAGCAGACGAAGCAGCAGCGGGCGCTCGACCGGCTGACCTGGTGAACGTCGGCGAGCCCCACCGCGCACGGCGCGAATCGGGCCCGCTACTGCTTGCGCATCTTCTGCGCCCTCATGCGGCGGCGCATCCGCTTCTTGCGCCACTTCCACCGCATGTGGCCGCGCTTTTTCCAGACCCGTGAGGAGCGTTTCATTCCGTGGCGTCCGAACGGGGGGTCGGAACGGCCTCGCTTTATTAGGTTGGCTCAGCGCCACGCCGCCGGCCGGCGAATACGTTGGCGCGACACCGCCCCGGACGTGCGCCGTTCCGCTATGTACCCGGGTCGGCTCGCCGCGACGTGCTGACCGTCGCCGACCTCGAGATCAACGTCTTCGAGTTCCGCCAGCGGGCCTTCAGCTTCGCCCGGGTCGTGCCGGTGGGCGGCGAGGAGTACGCGGTGTTCACCCGGACCGAGACGGAGAGCGAGAGCCGGTTCCGGCCGGCGCTCGTCCACCTCAGCGTGGTCGTGCCCCTCGCGTGGGTGGTGCACGACGAGGCGTCCGATACGCTCCGCATCGGGCGGGATGGCGCTCCCCCCGCCCCCGCGCTCACCGAGCCGGTCCTCGAGGTCGGGGCCGAGCCGACCGAGTTCGGGGAGCAGGGCGTCCGCTGGAAGCGTGCGCAAGCGCCCACCGGGACGCTCGTCTACGTCCCGGCGGAGCGGGCCGAGGCCCTGCTCGCGCCGGGGACCCTTGCCACCCTCGCGGGCGCCTAGGCGCGCGGGCGGCCTACTCGCGGAGCGCGCGGTCGAGCAGGGCGGCGAAGACCGCCCCGAGGACCGGGGCGACCCAGAAGACCCAGTCCTGCGCGATCGCCCAGTTGCCGCTCGACCAGAGGGAGGAGAGGACGGCCGGGGCGAAGCTGCGCGCCGGGTTGATCGACGCGCCGTCGATCGGGATCGCCACGAGGTTCGTCATGATGAGGGTGAGGCCAATCCCGAGGGGCGCGAACTTGCGCTCGGGCGCCTCGGGGCGCGTCGCGAAGAGGATCGCGACCATCAAAAGGAACGTGAAGACGACCTCGATGAGGAAGACCGAGCCGAGCCCGTAGCCCTGGCAGCCGACCGTTCCCGCGCTGTAGCACTGGGAGGCGAGGGCGTTCGACTGGACGATCTCAAAGGTGAGCGGGCTCCCGCCGTAGGCGATCGTGAGGATGATCCCCATACCGAGGACGCCCCCCGAGAGCTGTGCGAGGATGTACGGCACGACCTGGCGCGCCGGGAACCGTCCGGCGATCCACGCCCCGATCGTCACGGCGGGGTTGAAGTGTCCCCCCGAGATGTCGCCGAAGGCGTAGATCAGCCCCACCAGGCCGAGGCCCACCGAGAAGCTCACGAGGACGACCCGTTCCAGGCCGAGCGCGGGCAGGGTGAAGACGGCGGCCCCGCCGACGGCGAGGAGCAGTCCCATCGTTCCGACGAACTCGGCGAGGTACTTCTGGGCGGACGACCAGGGCATGCCCGGCCCAGAAGGTAGGCGGGTTAAGGGTTGCGAACGGTCCCGCGCGGTGCTCTGGGGCTACAGGACGCCCATCGTCCCGAGCTTCTCGGGAAGGTAGCGGTCGGTGACGAAGTTGAGGCCGTACTTGGCGAGGGACTGCTGCTCGGCCTTCTTGCCGTTCTTGAGCATCAGCTCGATCTCGCTCCGCCACTCCGCCGTGCCGAACCTCGGGTCGGTGAGCTCCGCCTCGAGCGCCCGGACGTCCTGCTCGGAGAGCTTGTCGTGCGGGAGGTCGTAGTTCTCGATGTCGGAGGCGGTCACGCCGAGGAACTCGGCGGCCGGCGTGGCGAGGTACGGGGAGAGGTGCGCCGTCTTGATCGCGCCGTAGGCGACGCTCGCGAAGATGCGGAACGACCACGGGTCGCCGTCGGTGAAGACGACGACCGGCAGCTTGAGCTCCTCGTTGAGCCGCTTCAAGAACCGGCGGGTCGAGCGGGCCGGCTGGCCCTTGAGGTGGAGGAGGACGGCCTTGTACTTCTCGTCGAAGCCGTTCTCGGCGAGCCGGTCGACCATGCCGCCGCACTCGATCGCGACAACGAACTTCGCCCCGGAGCTGACGAACTCGATCTTCTCCTTCTCGACGTTGAACGGCAGCGAGTAGCCCCCGTCGCCGACGTCGTCCCGGCAGTTGATCTTCTTGACGATCCCCTTGCGGTTGCGCTCGCGGATCGTGAGGTCGCCGATCACGGACGCCCCGTTCTCCTCGGGGTGGAGCCTAAAGTCCTCGCGGAGCCGGTCGCACAGGACCTCGAGGTCCTCGATGAGCAGGTTCGACTCGTCCTCGCTGTGGAACTTCGCGTCGTCCCAGCCCTCGCTGATGTAGTAGAGCTCCCGCAGGGTGGAGGTCTTCCGGTCGCGGGACATCTCGTTGATGAAATCGACGAGGTAGAACGTCCGCAGGAGCATGAGCGCCCCGTCGAGCTTCCTCGCGCTCCGCGTGCCCATCGCCTTGCCGAGCTTCCAGACGCCCTCCCGCGCGACGAACGAGAGGTTCTGCTTGGTCCTCAGCGGGAGGCGCATCCGCGGGATCTCCCCGCGGGAAAGCTGCTCGTAGATCTCCTTCGCGAGGGTGAAGGTCGGGGCGAGGGCGTCCTCGCGGACCTTCACGACCTCGTCGTCACTCTTCGTCGGAGACCCCTTCGCTCGCTTCGGCGGCATCGTAGTCCACCTCCCCTTCTTCCTTCGCGGCGGACCCGGCAGCGTCCGCGGCGGCGGCCGCCTCGGCGGCCTCGACGATCGTGCGCGGGAGCCGCACCTCCCAGTCGCCCGGCAGCGGGTCGGCGCCGAGGAGCCGGGCCTCGTCCACGCCCGCGACGTACCAGTCGAGGTCGTTCACCTCGGCATCGGACCCCTTCGGGAGGCGGACGGAGAGCTTCGTGCGGCCGTTCGGCGCGAGCTTCGGGAGCGTCCACCACGCCCGACCGAGCGCCGGGTCCGCTCCGTCGGGGGTGGGTTCGAACTTCGCCTGGGCGAACAGGTCGGGGGAGAGCTCGAGGAACAGCTCGAGGACCCTGGGCCGGGGCGTGTAGTTCGTCACCTCGACCGGGAGGACGACGTCGGGCTTCTCGTCCGAGCGGGTCGTCTCGACGTTCACCACGTCCATGATGCGGGTGATGACCGGGGTGAGGTCGGGGACCGGTCGTCCCACGAGGTGGCTCGTCTTGTCCGCGAGGCGTGGTAGGATGCGCTGGATGATCTCGAACTTCTCGCTCGCAAAGTCCCGTCGGCTCTTCCGGGAAAGGTGGGTCCTCAGGTGGCGCGCCGCGGCCTGCAGCGCGAGGGTGATCTCGCGCTCGACCTCGGGGTCCTCGGCGATCGCCTCCTTCGCCTCGCTGGTGAACGGCACCTTGGTCGAAGCGATGTGGACGAGGACGAGGGCGGGGCCGACCGGCACGCCACTCCCGCCCTTCTGGTCGAGGCCGTAGCGGCGCCAGTCCATCCCGCCGATCGCCCCGGTGATGGCGCACGCGCCCTGCTGGAAGAGCAGCGGCACACGGTTCGCGAACCGGAGGATCTGCATCGGCTGGTCGGCCGGGAGCCCTCCGCCGTAGACCAGCCCGACCTCGACCATGAACGGGAAGCCGCCCCGCACCTTCGCGGGCCGGCTGACCGGAGGCGCGAAGAACTCAGGCTTGAGCTCCCCGAGGACGTTGCGCAGCCCACGCTTGATGAGCATCGCGCCGATCGGCGAGAGGCCCTCCGCCGACGGGGCGACCAGCGAGACCCCCTGGAGCCCGTGGAGCAGACGCTCGAGCCCTTCGCCCTCGACGCTGGCGGGCTTCGCCGAGGCGCCGAGCCCCGCCGCGGCGAGGGCCTCCTTGGCGGCGCGCTGGCTCACCCCTTGAAGGTCCTTCGTGAGGAACTCGGACACGGTCGGACGTCGGCTGGACTTGAGGAGGTGCGCGAGCTCGCCCAGCTCGAGGCCGTATGGGTGCGGGAGGGTCTCCCGGGCGGTGGGCGGGGGCTCGGTGGTCGCCCGCTCGAACGTCACGCGCGTGCCGTCCGGCTCGACCAGCACGATGCGCGCGTGCGGGTTCACGATCGCCGTCCCGCGGAGGTACTCGAGGGGGGACTGCCGGCCGCGCACGTAGCGCGCCTTGAGCGAGAGCTCGATCCGGGTACCGTGGGGCCGGTCCCAGATCTGGACGTCGTCCTCCGTGACCTTGGGGAGGTTCTTCTGCGTGTCGAGGAAGAGTTCGAGGACGTGGGCGGTGTCCTCCTCCTCGACCTTCGAGACCACGCGGGCCGGCCGGTTGGTGGTGAGGTTCGCGTAGAGGACCGCGGCGGAGATGCCGATCCCCTGCTGGCCCCGCGCCTGGCGGTGCGAGTGGAACCTCGACCCGTAGAGGAGTCGGCCGAAGACGTTCGGGATCTCTCGCCGGAGGATCCCCGGTCCGTTGTCCGTGACCGCGACCCGGTAGCGGTCCTCGCCCTCCTTGGCGATCTCGACCGAGAGCTCGGGAAGGATCCCGGCCTCCTCGCAGGCATCGAGGACGTTGTCGGTGGCCTCCTTCACCGTCGTGAGGAGCGCTCGCTGGAGATTGTCGAAGCCGAGGATCTGACGGTTGCGTTCGAAGAACTCGGCGACCGAGATCTCACGCTGCTTGTTCGCGAGCTGCTGGGCGATGGTGAGGGTGGGCGGCACCGAACCTCGTGCTGGTCCCGGGCTCTCTTAACCCCGCCGTTCGAACCGCACGGTGGGGGGCTCCCCTAGCCCCGCACCGGTGGGGGCCGGGCCGCGACGTCCCGAAGGACCGGCCGGAACGGCCGGTAGCGGCGCACGGCGGAAAGGTCGACCTCCGCCGCGTAGACCCGCTCCTCGGGGGAGGGAAGCCCGTCCGCGACCGTCTCGAGCGCCACCGGCTCGCCGCGCGGGTCCCAGACCCCCGAGCCGCCGCCGAAGACGAGCCCGTCCTCGACCCCAACGCGGTTGACGTAGACGACGGGCAGGCCGTTCTCGACCGCGCGGGCGGGCAGGAGCTTGTCGAACAGGCGCCGGCTCGTCACCGGGGCCGCCGAGATCGCGACCAGGAGCTCGGCGCCGTCCAGCGCGAGCTCGCGGGAGACCTCGGGGAAGAACAAATCGTAGCAGATCTCAAGTCCGATCCGCTGGCCGAGGGCCGCGACCGCCCGGCTCGCGTCCGTGGGGGTGAACGCGACCGCCTCCTCGAACGGCCCGAAGTTCGGCAGGTAGCGCTTCACCTGCCGCGCGACGGTGCCGTCCGGGGCGGCAAGGACCGCGGCGTTCTCGATCTCGCCCGGGCGGCTCGGCGAGCCGACCGGCGCGCCGACCACGATGCCGCAGCCCGAGCGGCGGGCGAGGTCTCCGAGCGCCCCGAACGTCGCGTCCTCCGGAGCGAGAGCGAGCGTGTGGACCCGGTCGCCTATCCGGTAGCCCGTCAGGAACAGCTCGGGGAAGACCGCGAGGTCGGCCCGGCGCCCCGTGAGGGTGCGCTCGATCGCGGCAAGGTTCGCGCGGACGTCCCCGAGGGCCGGGGCGAGCTCGGCGAGGAGCAGTCGCATCAGTAGAAGTAGCGCCGGACGGTCAAGAGGTACACGAGGAGCGCGACCGCCAGCACGAAGAGCACCGTGATGAACCCCGTGAAGAACAGGTAGGCGGTCATCGCGAAGACGACGACGATGGTCGTCCAGAGCGCCCAGGTCTCCTGGTGCCAGAGGGCGGTGGCGACCGACAAGAGCGCGCCGCCGAGCACGATGAGGACGAGGGCGCTGAAGAGGTCGATCGCGGGGAAGATCTCGAGCGAGCTCGGCACGAGCGCTCCGAGCGAGGTGCTCAGCACGAAGAGGAGCGCGCCGAGGAGGAGGAGGAAGCCGAGCAGGCCGATGACGACCGCGACGACCGCGGCCCCGAGCGGCAGGCGCGGGCGGACCGGGGTCGGGTCCCACGCGGGGGGAAGGTGCTCGACCGCCCCCGGTGCGGTCGGGCCGGCCGCGCCCGGTCCGCTCACGTTCGACGAGGCGCCCATCGGTCGGTCCGACGTAGGAGCCGACCGAAGGGAAAAGTAGGTTTCGTTCGACCCGCCGCCGGGTCCCGGGGCCGGCTCCCGAGGGGTCTAGAAGCGGCGCTCGGCCGCCGCCCGGGCCAGCCGTTCGAGGAGCCGGCGGTACGGTCCCGGGGGAATCGCCTCGAGCGCGCGGACCGCCCCGTCCGCCCAGCTGGTCGCCTCGCGCGCGACCGAGCCGCCCGCGTCGGCGAGCTCGGTGAGCTCGCGGAGGCGCAGGAGGTGCTTCGTCCGCTTGCGGCGGAGCTGGAACAGGTGCTCGAACTCGGCCTGCCGCTTCGGGTCGAGGCGGTGGTACGCCTCGAGCGAGACCAGGGTCGGGTTCCCCTCGCGGTAGTCGGCAAAAAGCGGCTTTCCGAGGAGGTCGGGGTCGCCGAAGACGTCCAAGAGATCGTCCCTCAGCTGGAAGGCGATCCCGAGCATCCGGCCGAAGGTGGCGAGGGCGTCCACCTGGGGGGCCGGGGCGCCGGCGATCTCGGCCACGCTCGCGAGCCCCGCGGAGATGATCGCGGCCGTCTTCCGCTCCACCACGCGGAAGTAGCGCTCGCGTCCCATCGACAGGTCGAACCGGGACGATTCCTGGAGGACCTCCCCCTCGACCAGGTCGGCGCACGACTCGCCGCAGCGCAGGATGATCGATTTGGGGTACTCGGCCGCGAGCTCGAACGCCCGCACGAACAGGTAATCGCCCGAGACGATCGCGAGCGGGATCCCGAAGGCCCGCGGCATCGACGGCCGCCCGCGCCGGGTCTCGGCGTGGTCGATGACGTCGTCGTGGACGAGGGTCGCGGTGTGGATGAGCTGGAAGGCGGCGGCCAGCGAGACGATCGGGGCGGTCGAGGGCTGCCCGAGCGCCCGGAACCCCGCCGACATGAGCAGGGGGCGGACGCGCTTTCCCCCGGTCGCGCAGGCGTACTTCGCCGCCTCGGTGAGCTCAGCGTACGACGAGCCGAGGACCTGGGTGAGCCGGCGCTCGACGACCTCGAGGTCCTGTACCAGCGGCGCCACCAGATCGGAGAGCTCGACCTCGGGAGCCGCCCCGAGCGTGCGGGCGACGAGCGTCTCGAGGGAGAGCTCGAGCGGCTCGGTCGCCGGGGCGCTCGTCACGAGGCCCTCCCGGGGACGGGCCACTTGAGCCGCATCATCCGGTCGAGACCCCGAGTCCCGATAAAGCGCATGGCCGCCCCCAGGCCGAGGTCGCCCGAGAAGAGCCGGTCGCCCCAGCGCTGGATCCGGGCGCCCCGGCGCAGGGCCGGGTAGAGCCTCGCGTGGCAGGCGACGTCGTAGGCAGAGAGCGCTGCCCCGTCAAGAACATGGTCGGCGGCGGCCCGCCCGGCCAACCAGCCGCTCAGCATCGCGGTCGGGATCCCGCCGCCGTTCGTCGCCATCACGAGGTTCGCCGCGTCCCCGGCGAACAAGGTCCGCCCGACGACGAGCGAGTCCGGAGGAGGGCCGATCGGCACCCACCAGGCGGTCGTGTCGCGGACCTCGGAGGAGCCCGAGCGGTCGAGGAACCGGCCGAGCAGCTTCCTTAGGCTCGTCCCGCGCTCGACCCTCGTGACGCCGAGCCCGACGTTGAGGTCGTGCGCCTTCGGGAACCGCCAGGCGTACCCGTGCGGGGCGTCCCGGCCGAAGTAGAGCTCGATCGCGTCGCCGACGGGGCCGTCGGCGTTCGCGCAGATCATCCGGTACATCGTCCGCCGCGGGTGAAAGCCGAGGGACGAACCGACCGTGGAGGCCGGCCCGTCGGCCGCGACCACGACCTTCGCGCGGAACTCTTCGCCGTTCGAGGCCCGCACCGTGTCGCCGTGCACGCCCGTGACGCCGAGGGGGAACCTCAGCTCCGCCCCCACTCCCTCCGCCCGCAGCGCGAGCGCCTTGTCGAACGCCCGGCGGGAGACGGTCATCCCCTCGAGCGGGAACCGGTAGCGGCGCCCGGAAGGGGCAACGCACTCCATCCAGCGCGTCGTGCGCAGGACCGTTCCCTCGGGGATGCGGTAGGCCTCGTCGACGAGCTCGCGAGAGCCGAAGACGTCCGTGAGCTCGCGCGGGGCGGGGAGGAACTCGCCGCACTGGACCGGCTGGCCGAGCTCGCGGCGGTGGTCCAGGATCAGCGTGCGGGCACCGCGACGGGCGGCGCTCTCCGCCGCGAGGGAACCCGCGGGACCCGCTCCGACGACGACCACGTCGTACGCGGGCACCCTCTCACTTCCAGAACTGGACGAAGTGCGACGCCGCCGACTGGATCGGTCCGAGCACCGGCTGCGGGTAGACCCCGAGCGCGACCACGAGGGCGGCCGCGATCCCGATGGCGAGGGCTCGGCCGTAGCCCAGCCCGCCCGCCGCGAGCGGCAACGGACCGGACGCCCCGACGACCGCCCCGTGGGGGGCTGCGGGGGCGCTCGGGACGGGCGCCTCGAAGAAGAGCGCCTTGAGCACGCGCGCGTAGTAGAAGACGGAAAGGGCGCTGTTGAGCAGGCCCGCGACCGCGAGCCAGACGAAGTAGCCCTGCGCCTGGACGGCCGAGCTGAACAGCACGAACTTCGAGACGAACCCGACAGTGAGGGGGACGCCCGCGAGGGAGAGCAAGAGGAGCGCGAAGGCGATCGAGAGCATCGGGCGGCGGCTGCCGAGGCCCCGGTAATCCTCGACCAGCGGGCCGATGCCGAGCCCCGCGACGCCCGCGACGACCAGGAAGGCGGCCCCCTTCATCAGGACGTGCGCGAAGATCTGGAACGTCGCCCCCGCGACCGCGGGCGACGTGCCGATCGTCACGCCGAGGAGCATGTAGCCGGCCTGGCTGATCGACGAGTAGGCGAGCAGGCGTTTCATCTCCTTCTGGAGGAGGGCGAGGAGGTTCCCGACGGTCATCGTGACGACCGCGAGGATCCCGAGCGTGACCTGGAGGATCGGTCCGATCGAGAACGGGCTCCCCGAGAACGGGTTCGCCGAGCCGCCGACGGTGACAAAGAGGACCGGGCCCAAAAAGACGACCAGGTAGGCGAACAGGCCGACCTTCTTCGTCCCGCCCGCGAGGAAGGCGCTCACGTCCGACGGGGCGCCGTCGTAGACGTCGACCGCCCAGGCGTGGAACGGCACCACCGTCGCCTTGAAGGCGAGCCCGGCGAGGAGGAAACCGTAGCCGAGGAGCGCGAGGACGGGCGTCCCGACCGTACCGGCGACCGCGCGGATGGCGAGGAGGTTGGTCGTGCCGTACGCCCCGAACAAGAGCGACGCGCCGAAGAACGACAGGGCGGAGCTCACGGCGCCGACGATGTAGAACTTCATCGCCGCCTCGAGCGGGCGGAGACCCTGGCGGGTGTAGCCGACCAGGACGTAGGTCGAGATGCTCGTGAGCTCGACCGCGAGCAGGAGGAAGACCAGATCGGTCGAGATGGTGAGCAGGACCGCCCCCAGGGTGGCGAGAAGGAGGAGGCCGAAGAAGATCGGGCTCCCGCGCTCGTCGCTCGGGCGGCTCAGCGAGGCGAGGGAGACCAGGAGCGCGGCGAGCAGGAACATCCCCTGGAAGACGAGCCCGAGGGAGGTGAACGTCCAGAGCGGCGCCTGCCCCGCGCCGACGGTCGGGTCGACGCTCGCGGCGGAGAGGGTCCGCAGGGCCCCGAGCGGTGCGAAGCCGAGGTCGGCGACGACGAAGAGGAGGGAGAGCGCGCTCGCGCCGACCGCAACGCCCCCCACGAGCTCGAGGCGGCGCGCCCCCAGCACGTCGAGGAGGAAGATGAGCAGGACCCCGGTGAGGAGGATCGTCTCGGGGAGGAACGGTGCGGCGAGGCTCAGAAGGTCCGTCAACGCTTCTCCCCTACGGCCCCGGGAACCCCTGGACGGGCGAGTTCGCGATGATGTTGGTGAGCAGCCCCGGGAGAACGCCGAAGAGGATCGTGAACGCGACCAAGAGACCCATCCCGACGCCCTCGTACCACGGGATGTCGTGGGCCGCCCCCGGGACCCCCCGGACCGGGCCGAAGAGGAGCCGCTGCATCATCCAGATGTAGAACGCGGCGGTCACCACGAGGATACCGAGCGGTACGAAGACCCAGTAGCCGAGCCCGTTCCACGTGGCGACCAGCGCCGTGAACTCGGCCGGGAAGCCGATGAGCGCCGGCAGCCCGAGCGAGGCGAGCGAGCCGACCATGATCGTCGTCGACAGCACCGGCGTGCGCGGCGTGATCCCGCCCAGCGCCGGGATGTCCCGCGTGCCGAAGGAGTGGTGGACCGAGCCGGCGGTCATGAACAGAAGTCCGCTCACGATCCCGTGGGCGAACATCATCAGGACCGCGGCGAGCAGCCCGAGGGAGCTGTTGAGGGCGATCGCGAGGAGGACGATCCCCATGTGGTTGATCGAGCTGAACGCGACGAGGCGCTTCAGGTCCCTCTGGGCGAGCGAGACGACCGAGCCCCAGACGATCGAGGCGAAGGCGACCGCGAAGAGGATCGGCCGGTCGTGGACGAAGCCGCTCGGGAGGACCTCGACCGCCCACCGGATGAGCCCGTAGCCCCCGAGCTTCAGCAACAGGCCGGCGAGGAGCACCGAGCCGCCGGTCGGCGCCTCGACATGCGCGTCGGGAAGCCACGTGTGGAACGGAACGATCGGGAACTTCACGCCGAAGCCGAAGAAGAGCGCGAGGAACAGGAGCGCCTGCGTGACGGTCGAGAGGGTCCGCGCCGACGCGTAGACCGAGGCAAAGTCGAGCGAGGTCGAGCCGGAGTAGAAGACGACCGCGAGCAGCCCGAACAGCATCACGATCGACGCGACGTGGGTGTAGACGAAGAACTTCAGCGCCGCGTAGCGCCGCCGGGGGCCTCCCCAGTAACCGATGAGGAAGAACATCGGGATGAGGACCGCCTCCCAGAAGAGGAAGAACAGAAGGATGTCGAGCGAGACGAAGACGCCGAACGAGCCGAGCGCGGTGAGCGTGACGAGCGCGAAGTAGGCGTGGGGCTTCTTCTCCTCCCGCCAGGAGTAGACGACCGTCGCGAGCTGGAGGATCGCCGTCAGCAGGACGAGGACGAGCGAGATTCCGTCGACGCCGACCGCGTAGTTGACCTGGAGCCAGGAGAGGTGGATCCAGGCGTAGCTCTCCGACTCGGCAAAGCCGGGGACGAGCGAGCCCGAGTAGCCCGGCCAGCCGGTGTAGTCGGCGAAGAGGAGAGCGACCTCGGCGAGGAAGACGGCGGACGTCGCGAGGGCGACCCAGCGCGCGCGGCGACCCGCGACGACCGTGAGGACGGTCCCTCCGAGGAGCGTGACCAGGACGATCGAGAGGAGCGGCAGCACGGGCCTACCCACCTCCGACGCGGGCGAGCAGGTACGGCGCGACCAGGAGGAGGAGGGCGAAGACCGCCACGAGCCCCGCGACGACGTACGAGGCGTAGTCGGAGACGACCCCGGACTGGATCCGGCGCATGCGGTCGGAGACCGAGCCGAACGCCCGCTCGAACCCGTGGACCGTTCCGTCGATGACGAACCGGTCGACGAAGTCCGCGGCGCGCGCGAGCGTGTAGACCCCCTTCTGGCCGAGCCAGTCGTACGCCGTCTTCATCCCGTAGCGGTCGAGGAGAACCTGGCGCACGCGCCGCGCGGGGCTCTCGAGCGGGAGGGCGTAGACCCTTCCGGAGCCCCAGAGCCTCCAGGCGAGCACGATCCCCGCGAGGGCGAGCGCGACGCTCGCCCCCGAGAGGGCAAGATCGGTCGGGGAGAACGTCGGGGGGATCCCGGGGAGGTTGTTCCCTTGGAGGAGGAGGCCGTCGAACCCGGGGACGAAGACGAGGGCGCCCGCGACCACCGCGAGCGCGCTCAGCACGACCAGCGGGACGGTCATCACCCACGGGCTCTCGTGCGCGGGCGGGAGCGAACTGTCGCGCGGGCCGTCCCCCGAGAAGGCGAGGAACCAGGCGCGGAAGATGTAGTAGGCGGTGAGGAACACGCCGGCGAAGGCGAGCAGGAAGAACGGCCAGTAATCGGGATGCGCGGGAAGGATCGAGTAGAGCGATCCCAGGATGTCGTCCTTGCTCCAGAACCCGGCGAACGGAGGGATCCCGGCGAGGGCGAGGCCGCCGATCGCGAACGCGGCGGCGGTGATTCGCATCGGCTTTCGCAACCCGCCCATCTTGAACAGGTCCTGCGTCCCGACGGCGTGGATCACCGAGCCCGCGGCGAGGAAGAGGAGCGCCTTGAAGAACGCGTGGGTGAAGAGATGGAAGAGCCCGACCATGGTGAAGCCGGCGCCGACGGCGAGCACCATGTAGCCGAGCTGGCTCACGGTCGAGTAGGCGATCACCCGCTTGATGTCCGGATGGACGAGCGCCATGGTCGCCGCGAAGAACGCGGTGAACCCGCCGATCCCCACGATGACGAGGGCGTCGGTCGAGGTGAAGCCCAGGAAGAGGCTCGTCACCGCGAGCAGGTAGACCCCCGCGGCGACCATCGTCGCGGCGTGGATGAGGGCGGAGACGGTCGTCGGGCCCTCCATCGCGTCGGGGAGCCAGACATCGAGCGGGAACTGGGCGCTCTTGCCTGCGGCGCCGCCCAGGATCATGATCCCCGCCACCGTGAGGAGCGTCGGGTTGCCGGTGCCGATCGGGACGAACGGGGAGCTCCCGTGGACGAAGACGAACCCGTTCGCCGCCCACCCTCCGGCGGGCCCGGCGGTCGCGTAGACGAAGAAGTAGACGAAGATCCCGAGCAGGAACATCACGTCGCCGACGCGCGTGACCAGGAACGCCTCCTTGGCGGCGCTCGCCGCGCTCGGCCTGTCGTAGTAGAAGCCGATCAAGAGGTAGGAGCAGAGGCCGACCAGCTCCCAGAAGAGGAAGAACTCGAGTAGGTTGTTCGCGACGACGAGCCCGGTCATCGACGCGAGGAAGAGGGAGAGCTCGGCGTAGTACCGCGGGAGGCCGCGGTCGTGGTGCATGTAGCCGATCGAGTAGAGGAGGACGAGGAAGCCGACGATCGTCACCACCATGAGGACGAGCGCCGAGATCGGGTCGACCAGCGTCCCCATGACGAGCTCGAAGCCGTTGGGGAACGCCCCGGGCGCCGGGGCGAGCTTCAGCCAGACGAACTGGGTGTTCGTGTACGAGCCGGGGGAGAACGCCTCACCGACCCCGATGAGGACCCCGAGCACCATCGCGGCGGCGCCGGCGCCGACCGCGATCCAGCCGCCCCATTCGAGACGGGCGAGCCTCGTGCCGAACAGCGCGACGACGACGAACGCCCCGACGTAAAGGAGCGGGACGAGGAACGCCCACCCGAACAGCTGCTCGAACGTTGGTGAGCCCCCCTACGACCTCAGTTCGGTGGCCTCGGCGACATTGATCGAGCCCTTGACGCGGTTGAGCGCGAGGACGATGGCGAGCCCCACGGCCACCTCGGTGGCGGCGAACCCGATGAGCACGACGGCGATCGCCTGGCCCGACAGGCCGAGCGTCGGGGTGGGGGAGAAGGCGGCGAAGTAGACGAAGTTCAGGATCGCCGCGTTCATCGCGATCTCGATCGCGATGAGCAGGAGCACGAAGTTGCGCCGGGTGAGCACGCCGAACAGTCCGACGCCGAGGAGCGCCCCCGAGAGCGCGACGAACCCGATGACCGAGAGCCCGCTCACTCGCGTCCCTCCCGCACGAGGTAGATCGCGCCCGAGACCGAGGCGAGCATGACGAGGCCGAGAAGGAGGAGCCAGGGACCGCCGGGCCCGAAGAGGTAGGCCGACAGGCTCGCCGGGTCGTAGGAGCGGTAGCTCACCTCGCCCGAAGGGAGCTCGCCGAGCGCCGTGACGACGAACACGAACGTCACGAGGACGAGCGCGAGCGGGACCGCGCCGAGCCCGGTCGCCGCCTCGCGGGAGAAGATCCGCTTCCGCGTCACCATGATCCCGAAGAGGAGGAGGACGGTGACCGCCCCGGCGTAGACCCCGAGCTCGAGCACCCCGAGGAACGGGGCGGCGAGCAGGAAGTAGATCGCCGCGAGGTCGACGAAGAAGACCGCGATCCACAGGATGGTGTGGACGAGCTCGCGCACCAGGAGGGCGGCGACGGCGGTCACGAGCGCGACGAGCGCGAGGATCGCGAACGCGATCTCCTCGAGGCTCACGGGCGCTTCCCCCAGAAGAGGCACTCTTTCGGGCAGACGGAGATGCACGTTCCGCACCGCACGCAGTCCGAATCGTTCACGACCGGCTCCTTCCAGATCCGGCGCGGGAGCTTCTCGCCGGCCTTCGCCGTCGGCTTCGGCACGTCCACCATCGTGATGCACTGGGTGGGGCAGTCGCGGGCGCAAGCGTTGCAGCCGATGCACAGCGGCGGGTCGAGCAGGATCGAGTCCTCGTTCTCCGGACGCTCGATCCGGATCGGGTTCATCGGCAGCTTGTGCCGGAACACCTCGTGGAGCCGCTCGGGCGAGTAGACCATCTCCGAGCGCTTCGTCACCGAGAGCTCGTAGCGGGTCGTCATCGTGAGGCAGCCCTCGGGGCAGGCGTCCGAGCAGAACCCGCAGTAGCTGCACTTGCCGTAGTCGATCTGCGGGCACTTCTTCGCGTGCTTCGGGTCGCCGCCCGGGACCGTCACCATCTCGATGCACAGGTCCGGGCAGGAGAACGCGCAGAGGTTGCAGCTGATGCACGTCGCGATGTTGAGCGCGTGCACGCCCCGGTAGTTGTCCCAGACCGCGCCCACGCCGATCGGCTTCCCCGACTCGATCGCGACCTCCTTGCGGAACTTCGGGTCCTCGAGCCTCTCGTACGGGTAGACGATCGTCGACGGCCGCACCAGGCTTTTGGCGAACTGCTTCGCGGCGGTCGCCATCGGCCGCGCGACGTAGAGAACCGGGTTGTAGCGGGGGGTCTCCTCGGTGCTCGTACCTTCGTCGCTCACGGACCTTCTCTCCTTACCCTCCCGGGGTCGGCACGCAGCCGAAGACCGGGACGCATTTCGCCGTGACGAGGAGCGCCGCGAGGAAGACGGAGAGGAGCGCGAGCGGGATCATCCGGTTCCAGCCGACCTTCAAGAGCTGGTCGGTCCGCACCCGCGGGAGGGAGGCGCGGACCCAGACGAAGAGGCCGAAGACGACGTAGGTCTTCACCATGAACCAGAAGATCCCGGCGAGCGGGAAGGAGGTGAGCGCGCCCGGCACCCAGCTCGGAAGGGTCCAGCCGCCGAGGAAGAGGAGAACGACCAGGATGCTGCCGATGAGGGCGCGGAGGTAGTCGGCGAGCATGAAGAACGCGAAAAGCATCCCACCGTACTCCGTGTTCCACCCCTCGACCAGCTCCGCCTCGGCCTCGGGGAGGTCGAAGGGGATCCGCTCCATCTCGGCGAGCATCGCGGCGACGAAGACGATGAGGGCGACGACGAGTGGGCCCCAGAACCAGTAGTTCTGCTGCTCGTAGACGATCGTCGTGAGGTTGAAGCTCCCCGCGACCAGGACGACCGCGACCACCGCGAGGAGGAGCGGGACCTCGTAGGCGATCATCTGGGCGGCGGAGCGCATCCCGCCCATCAGGGAGTACTTGTTGTTGCTCGACCAGGCGCTCACGAAGATGAACAGCGGGGCGAAGGAGAAGACGACGAGCGCGAGGAGCAGGGAGAGCGGGAGGGGACCCGAGTTCCACCCCGAGGAGATGGGGAGGATCCCGAAGAGGAGCAGCGAGCTCACCATGTAGGCGGTCGGGCCGAAGTAGAAGCCGAGGCCGTCGGCCTCGCGGGGCGCGAAGGTGTGCTTGCGGAACAGCTTGATCCCGTCCGCGAAGTTCTGGAGCAGGCCGGCGTAGCCGACGTGCATCGCCCCGCGGCGGTCCATGAACCGGCCGAGGAGCTTGCGCTCGAACCAGATCAGCACGATCGTGTTGAGCATGCTCGCCGCGAGGAGCAGCGCGGCGAAGACGAGCAGCGCGAGGCCGGTCACGAGGCCGTCCGACTCGAGGCCCGCCCGGACCGACCCCCACGCGATCGAGCCTAGGCCGAAGAGGATCGCATGGGAGATCTGGTAGGAGATCGAGTAGAGCGTGACGTTCGACATCGTGGCCCCCCTCTAGCGGTCGATCTCCCCGACGCAGACGTCGACGCTCCCCATGATCGGGGGGATGTCGGCGACGTGGTAGCCGACCAGGTACTGGCGGCTCGCGGCGACGTTCGCGAAGACCGGCGAACGGAACTTCACGCGGTAGGGGTGCTCGCCGCCCTCGTTGACGACGTAGGCCTGCGCCTCCCCGTGCGGCTCCTCGACGGAGGAGAAGCCGACCCCCTTCGGGTAGCGGCGTTTCAAGAGGTAGCCCTCCGCCCCGATGGGCGCGTACGGCGCCCCGAGCCAGCGGGGCACGTTCTCGGCGAAGACCGGACCGGGGTGGCGATCGAGCCAGTCGAGGACCTGGCGGAGGATCCTCACCGACTGGCGCATCTCCTCCATCCGGACGAGGTAGCGGGCGGTCACGTCGGCGCCGTCCGCGTGCGCGACCTCGAAATCGAGCTGGGAGTAGACCGCGTACGGGCGGTCCTTGCGCAAATCGCGCTTCACGCCGGCCGAGCGGAGCATCGGTCCGGTGACCCCGTGGGCGATCGCGTCGGGTCCCTTGAGGACGCCGAGGCCGTCGCAGCGGCGGCGGAAGATCGTCGAGCCGAGGCAGAGCTCGTCGTACTCGCGGAACCGGTCGGTGAGCCAGTCGAGGACCTTGCGCGCCTGCTCGGTGAAGCCCGGCGGAAGGTCGTTGCGCACGCCGCCGACGCGCATGTACTCGTAGGTCATCCGCGCGCCGGTGTAGCTCTGGAAGAGGTCGAGGACGAGGTCGCGGTCCCGCATCCCGTAGAGGAACGGGGTCATGAGACCGATGTCCTGGACGAACGCGGCGTACCACATGAGGTGGGAGCCGATCCGCTGGAACTCGTCGCAGAGGACCCGGAGGTACTCCGCCCGCTCGGGCGGCGCGATGTGGAGCGCCTGCTCGGCCGCGAGCATGTAGAGGTGTTCCCAGGCGAGGCCCGCGACGTAGCACGTCCGGTCCATGAGGGTGATCACCTCGTTGTAGTGGCGGTCTTCGCTGATCTTCTCGATCCCGCGGTGGAGGTAGCCGACCTCGGGGTCGACGTCGCGGATGAGCTCCCCCTCGATCCGGACGCGGAGGTTCCAGAGGCCGTGCGTCATGGGGTGCTGGGGCCCCATGTTGATCCACATCTCAGACATGG
>JBAIXP010000131.1:0-3720 GCA_037916495.1 Thermoplasmata archaeon
GCGGGCGTGACCGCGACGAGCTCGGTCGCCTCCCCGACCTTTCCGAGAGCGTCGACCGCGAACGCCCGCACCTCGTACGAGCCGGAGGTGTTGAACGTCGTGGTCACGCCGGGACCGGTGGCCACCGATCCGTCGCCGAGGTCCCAGAGGTAGCGGAGCGGCGCGGTGGCGTTCGCGGCCGAGGCGTTGAGGGTCGTCACGAACGGCGAGGTCCCGTTGCGCGGGGACGCCGTGGCGGTCACCGAGAGTGTGCCGGTCGCGGGCAGGACGGCGACGGTCGCGAGCGCGCTCGCCGTCGCGCCCCCCGCGTCCGAAACGGTGACCAGGATCGCGTAGAGCCCCGGGTCCCAGTAGGCGTGCACGGTGGCGTTCGGCCCGGCACCCGAGGTCCCGTCCCCGTACGCCCATTGGTACTGGTAGGGAGGGAGCCCGCCGTGGGCGGTGACGCTGAGCCCGGCGAGCACCGGCGCGTACGCCCCTGACTCGTTCGCCGCGAGCGAGGCCGTGAGCGGCGCGCCGGAGAGGACGGTGATCGTGACGGTCGTGGACCCGCTGTAGCCCTTCGCGTCGACGACCGTGAGCCGGGCGTAGTAGACGCCCCCCAGGGTGTAGACGTGCGCCGCCGCGGTGCCGAACGCCGGGGCGCTGCCGTCCCCGAAGTCCCAGGAGAGGTTGTACGGCGGTGCGCCGAGCGTGGCGGCCCCGCCGAACGCGACCGACAGAGGGGCCGCGCCGCGCGTCACGTTCGCCGTCGCGCTCGGAGCGGGGAAGATCGACGGAGGGACCACGTTGAGCACCCAGGCCTGCTGGCCACCGTGGCCCGGGCCGCACTCGATGGTGCACCAGAGGTGCTGGTGGTGGTACTCCGCGGACGGCGCGACGAACGAGGCGCTCACCCACTTCCCCACCGGGGCGGCCAGCGACAGGAGCTGCTGACCGGTCGCGTTGATCTCGACGCCCAGCCCGTGGTAGGCGGTCCCGCCGATCGCGACGTCGGGCGCCCGGCTGGTCGCGTTGACGTGGACCGTCCAGCCCTCAAAGACGTTCCAGGAGTTCGTCTCGTTGACGCCGCTGGTCGAGTCGACGATCCAGAACCCCCAGTCGTAGAGGACGATGTCGAACCACTGGACACCCGAGCCCGCCGGGGAGAACGCCGGCCCGAGGAGCCCGCCGGCACAGCCGACGGCGCCGGGGAGGCCGCAGCGTACCTGCGACGGAACGCTCAGCCCGTAGGCGGAGACCGCGACCATCGCGGCGAGCGCCACCGCGAGCGTCCGCCGCGCCGCGTAGGAGAAGGCAGGGCGCGCACCGGTCCGGAGAGGCCCCAGCCTCGGGAGGAACGGACGAGAACGTTCCGCCCCGCCGGGGGTGCGGGCCCCTGCCATCTCACTCGGCAGCGAGGCGTGGGATAGCACCTCCCTTTTGGTGCACCGACCGCTTCCGTTGGCGCAAGGCCCGTAAAGGGCGCGGTCGCAGGCCCCGCAGAGTTCATGGTACTTTTCGGCCTAGATATACCCCCTCCGGTTAGGACCCTCCGAAGAAGCACCGGTCCAGCTGCACCAGGGGGTGGCCGCCGGGACGAGGGCCCGAGCGACCGCCGAGGGGAGATCTAGCGAGGCCACCCCGAGGGTGGCCCACCCGGGGGATGAAAAAGAACCATGGAACCTTGGAGCGTTTGCCTAGCGACCCAGACGCCGCTCCTTCAGTTCCTGGACCGGGACGGCCAGGCCCCGACGTTCCCGTCGGGGGAGGTACGCCTCGACGACCTCACGGAGGGGATCGACTACCGGTTCTCCCCGGGCGGCGTGACGCGGATGGTCTACCCGCTCGCCCAGCGGATGATCGAGGAAGGACGCTGGAAGGAGGTCCACTGGGTCGCGCTCAACCCGAAGGCCCCGAAGGTCGTCCGCATGCCCGGCATCACTCTCCACCACGTCGCGATCGACCCGGAACGGCTGCAGGCGTACGGCAACGCCAAGGAGACGATCTGGACGACGGTGCACGGGCTCCGGGACCCGCACAGCTCGCGCGATCTGTTCTGGTCCGACGACTACGGCGACTACCTCTACTACAACCGGACGACCGCCGAGCTGATCCGCTCCCTCGACCGGAAGTTCGACTTCGACGTCTTCTACGTCCACGACTTCCAGCTCCTCGCGGTCGGGCACATGCTCGGCTCGCTCAAGCCGAAGGTCTTCCGCTGGCACATCCCGTTCGACCACCGGCGCATCCCGATGCGGTGGCAGTCGCTCATCGCGACCCTCCTCGCCTCCTACGACGTCGTGGTCGTGAGCGCCGACCGCTACCTCGAGGCGCTGCGGCAGTTCGGCCACCAAGGTCGCGTCGAGAAGCTCTACCCGTACGTCGACCCGCGCGACTACACGCAGCCGACGCGCGAGGAGGTCGAGACGGTCGCCGCGCAGAAGGGGATCCGCCCGTCCGACCAGGTCGCGCTCGTGGTGGCGCGCATGGACCCCTCGAAGGGCCAGGACGTTGCGATCGAGGCGCTCGCGAAGCTCGCGCCGCGCTTCCCGAAGCTTCGGCTCGTCCTGGTCGGTAACGGCAGCTTCTCGAGCTCGCGGTCCGGCCTCGGCCTCTCGAAGTCGGCCGTCTGGCGCCAGCATCTCGAGGAGAGGGCCCGCGAGCTCGGCGTCGGCGAACGGGTCGTCTTCACCGGGCACGTCTCCCAGCACGAGCTCGACAGTCTCTACCGAAGGGCCCTGTTCACCGTCCTCCCGTCGGTCCGCGAAGGGTTCGGCCTGGTGGTTGTCGAGAGCTGGCTCCACGGCAAGCCGACCGTCGTGACCGAGCGCGCGGGGATCGCCGACCTCATCCGCGACGGGTCGAACGGCCTCCTCTTCGACCCCGACCGGCCGAACTCGCTCTCGGAGGCGATGGAGCGCCTCCTCACCGACCGCCACGGGCTCTTGGGACGCCTCGCCGAGAACGGGCGGGCGACCGCAGCCCTCTGCACGCTCGAACGGGCGGTCGAGGAAGAGGAGCAACTCCTGGGCGGCGCGGTGGAGGCGTAGCGATGCCGGCCCTTCCGAGCGTCCCGTCGGCGATGCTCCCGGCGGTCTACGCCGTCATCACCCTCGGTGTCACGTTCGTCGTCGCCCTGCTCGCGCGCCTCGGGGTCCGCGGCTTCTTCCGCCGCGCGAGCCCGCTCGCCACGGTCACCGCGCAGCGTCTCGTGGTGACGATCGTCTGGGTGGCGGGGATCGTCGTCGCCGTCCAGGAGCTCGGCGTGAGCGTCGGGGTCCTTCTCCTCGTCGTCGGGCTCCTCGGGATCGCCGCGATCGTCGCGATGCGGATCCCGCTCGAGAACTTCGGCGCGAAGTACTTCGTCGACGTCTACACCCCGTTCAAGCGCGGCGACACCATCCGCGTCGGGGAGCACTCCGGGAAGGTGATCGAGCTCAACGCGATGAGCACGGTCCTCCTCTCCGAGGACGACCGGCTGGTCGCCCTGCCGAACTCGGTCGTCCTCCGCGAGCCGACGGTGAACCTGAGCCCGCTCGCCTGGAAGGAGCTCATCGTGCCGATCACGCTGCCCGCGTCGATCGACCTTGCGACGTTCGAGAGCCAGATGACGAAGGCGCTCGCCAAGCTCCGCCCCCGGCTCGACCCGCGCTACCCTCCGCTCTTCACCACGCGTACCGTGACCGCCCAGGGAACGGAGCTCGTCCTCACCGTCATGGTCCGACGGCCGGAGGACCG
>JBAIXP010000132.1:0-1580 GCA_037916495.1 Thermoplasmata archaeon
TCCGCTGCCCGAGCTGCGGGAACACCTCGTCGATCTACCCGGTCGAGATGAGCTACTCGTTCAAGCTGCTCCTCGAGGAGCTGATCAGCCTCGGCGTGATCATGCGGCTCCAGCTCGAGGAGATGCGTTAGGAGGTCGGACGATGGCGCAGGGACTCTCGAAGAAGATCCGCAGCCTGCAGTTCGCCTTCCTCTCCCCGGACGAGATCCGGCGGATGAGCGCGGTGAAGATCATCACCGCCGACACCTACGACGACGACGGCTATCCCATCGAGATGGGGCTCATGGACCTCCACCTCGGGGTCATCGAGCCGAACCTGCGCTGCCGCACCTGCGGCGGCCGGGTGAACGAGTGCCCGGGCCACTTCGGGATCATCGAGCTCGCGATGCCGGTGATCCACGTCGGCTACGCCAAGGAGATCAAGCGCCTGCTGCAGTCGACCTGCCGGGCGTGCGGAAGGATCCTCCCCGACGCGCCGAGCTCGCGGTCGGAAAGCGCGAGCGCGGAGGGCGAGGAGCCCGCCGCCCCCGCCCCGCGTTCCCGCGAGGCGAAGGAGGAGCGCGCCTGTCCGTTCTGCCACGAGGTCCAGCACAAGATCGTGCTGGACAAGCCGACGACGTTCCGCGAGGACCAGCACAAGATCACCCCGAAGGAGGTCCGTGCGCGGCTCGAGCGGATCCCCGACGAGGACGTCCGGGCCCTCGGCCTGAACCCGAGGTTCGGCCGGCCGGAGTGGATGGTCCTCACGGTCCTCCCCGTCCCGCCCGTCCAGGTCCGCCCGTCGATCACGCTCGAGAGCGGGGAGCGGAGCGAGGACGACCTCACCCACAAGCTCGTCGACGTGCTGAGGATCAACCAGCGCCTGCGCGAGAACCGCGACATGGGCGCCCCGCAGCTGGTCGTCGAGGACCTCTGGGAGCTCCTCCAGTACCACGTCACGACCTACTTCGACAACCAGACGAGCGGGATCCCGCCCGCCCGCCACCGCTCCGGCCGCCCCCTCAAGACCCTCGCCCAGCGGCTCAAGGGGAAGGACGGACGGTTCCGCTCGAACCTCTCGGGAAAGCGCGTCAACTTCTCGGCGCGCACCGTGATCAGCCCCGACCCGCTCCTCTCCATCAACGAGGTGGGCGTCCCGGTCGAGATCGCCCGCGGGCTCACCGTACCGCTCGAGGTGACCCCCCACAACCAGGAGGTCGCGAAGGAGCTCGTCCGCCGGGGCCCCGCGCCCGCCCCCGGCCCCGAGGGAGGGTACCGCTGCGGCGTGAACTACCTCGTGCGCGAGGACGGCCAGCGGATCAAGGTGATGGACAAGAACGCCGAGGCGTGCGCGGAGCTCGTGACGCCGGGCTCGATCGTCGAGCGCCAGCTCGTCGACGGCGACATCGTGCTGTTCAACCGGCAGCCGAGCCTCCACCGGATGAGCATGATGGCGCACTTCGTGCGCATCCTACCCCACAAGACGTTCCGGTTCAACCTGTGCGACTGCCCGCCGTACAACGCGGACTTTGACGGCGACGAGATGAACCTCCACGTCCTCCAGAGCCAGGAGGCGCGCGCCGAGGCGAAGGTCCTGATGA
>JBAIXP010000133.1:0-9038 GCA_037916495.1 Thermoplasmata archaeon
GTTCGGAATCGTAGTAGGGTGAGAGGGGGTCGGTGCCTTGCGACCACCACCACGCAGCGCCGCCGACGTCGTAGGGATTGGTGTCGGGGAGGGGGCCCACCTGGCAGCTGACGTTCGAGGGGTAGTAGTCTCCCATCCCGAAGGGGATCGGCCCGCAGGCGTGGAAGGCGTACGGCACGCCGATCGAGGTGAGCAGGGTGTTTTGGACGTAGGTGGACGGGAACGCTTGGACGAAGAACTGCCGGGCGGCGAGGCCGGCGAAGAAGTCCTGCGGGACGGAGGGGATGGGGTAACCGTACTGCCGGTACTGCGTGAGGTTCCAGCGGAGGTTGAACGCGAACCCCAACTCCGAGATGGTGTGCGCGACCTGGTACTGGACTCTCAGCCGTGAGGGTAGATTGAACACCGTGTGGAGGTCCGAGGGGAAGACGACCCCCGCATCGATGGTTCCTGTCTCGAAGCCAGCGAGGGACGCGGAATCGTTCGGGTCGTAGCTCACGTTGACCTGAGCGAGGTACTGGCCGGGCGCGGGGTCGCAGTAGCCCGCGTAGCGGTACGGCAGCGCGCCGCTGCAGCCCGACGGCTCGACATAGGCGGGGTTCGCACGGAGCGTGTAGCCCTTCGAGAGGGAGACCGCCGCCCAGTAAGGTCCCGAACCTGTGAGGTTGGTCGACGCGAAATCGACGGGGGCCGTGAGCAAGGGAGCCGCCTGCTGGGTGCTGTCCCAGTACGTGTCCGGCACGCTCGCGACGAACGTCTGGAAGGTGGCGTTCGAGGTGCCGGTGGACCCGCCGGGTAGGAGGCACGGGCCGTCCCCGTTGGTCGGGGCGCCGGCGAGCGTGAACCCGGGAACGCTCAGGTTGTGGGCGGTGAACACCCCGCACGGCGTTACGCTGCCTCCGAGCCCGTTCGCGAGGAGCCCCAGGAGGAACGGCCAATCCATCCCCGAGCCGTCCGCGACGAGCGTGATGCAGCCGGCTTGGGCGAGGGCTCCCGCGGGGCAGTAGCTGCTGTTGTTCACCAGCATCGAGGAGAGGATGTGGTACGGCGTGCTGTTGTACGGCGCGTGCAGCCCGGAGTCGTAGCTGCTATTGCCGGTCGGAAGGAGCGCTTGCGCGAGCATCCAGCCGTTCGTGAAGCCGACGTACGGAACGTCCGCGTAGTCGAGCGTCCGGGCGATCGAGAACATCACGTCCGAGGGGTAGACGGGCCAACTTCCGGAGGTGAGGGGGTCGTAGAACCTCGCGGCCGGATCGATTGGGAAGGTGAAGTAGACCGGTTCACCCGCGAGCGGACCCGAGGTCGCCGGGGCGATGAGATTCGTGCCGGCCACCCCCGAGAGGTTGTAGTCCCGGCCGCACGCGGCGTCGCCCGGCACGCACGTGGCAAGGACCGGCACGAACGAGTTCGTCGACGTACCGTTGAACGCGACGAGCGTCTCGTAGGTGTTCAAGATCGCCTCGGCACTGACCGAGTCGTAGGCGAGGGCCGGGTCCTCGGTGAGGGCCCCTCTCGGGGCCAGCTCGTGGACGACGAGCCGGTGCGGATGCGGCGAGATCACGTTGGCGGCGACTGCCCCCAAGCTGGGGGCTGCGACCGAGCTCACCACGGATCGGGCATCGACGAGGGAACTCGGGGCCGACACTAGGGTACGGCCGGCCGGAACGATCGCGCCCGCGAGTGGGCTTGCGACGAGCGCCGCCGCTAGGACCACCAGGCCCCGTGCCGCGAGTCTTGACCGGACCCTCATCGCGAGGTCCCCCGCTCCCGCGGTCGGAAGGGCTTCTCTCGATATATATCTCGCGAGGCCGGTCGTGAGAAGGTTTCGGAACAGTTTCGAACGGTGGGTCTCGCTACGGCCCCGCCGGGAAAGGATTCCGCACGATGCCTCCCGGCCCGACGCGGGGTTTCCGCAAACCTTCGAGCGACCGCGATGCCGGGGTAGCCCCGAGCGGATTCGAACCGCTGTCGCCGGCTCCAAAGGCCAGCATGCTTGGCCACTACACCACGGGGCTGTTCTCGCCCACGGGAACGCGATAGAAAAGGCTCGCAGCCCGCGGTCCGGGGGCCGGCCGGCGCGGGGGGGAACGGGCCGGCGGATTAAGAGCCGCCGCGGGGTCCCCCAGCGTGCGCCGAACGAAGGTCCTCGCGACTCTCGGGCCCGCTTCGAACCGACCGGAGCGCGTCCGGGCGCTTCTCGACGCGGGCGCGGACGCCTTCCGCATCAACCTCGCCCACGGCTCGGCCGAGGAGCACCTCACCGTGCTCCGCCGGGTGCGGCGGGAGGCGAAACGGCTCGGCCGGGAGGTTCCGATCGTCGCGGACGTTCCCGGGCCGAAGATCCGCCTTGGCCTCCTCGCGGCCCCCTCGCTCGAGCTCAGGACGGGGCAGCGGTGGGTCCTCGACCAGGACCCCGCGCCGGGCGACGCCCGCCGCGTGGGGGTGGAGCTCCCCACGTTCCGGCAGGTCGCCCGACCGGGCGACCCCGCTCTCCTCGGGGACGGGAGCGTGGAGCTGCGGGTCCTCCGGGCGAGCCCCGCGGAGATCGAGACGATCGTCGTCCACGGGGGGACGATCGGCTCGCACGCCGGGCTCTATCTTCCAAGGGCGAAGCTGCGCACCGAGATCCTCGGCCCGAACGACCGGACCCTCGCGGGGCCTCTCCTCGAGGAGGGAGTGGAGTTCCTCGCCCTCTCGTTCGTCCGCAGCGGACGAGAGGTCCGCTCGGCCCGGAAGTGGGCGGAGACGCGTACGTCCACGGGCTCCGTCGGCGTCGTCGCGAAGATCGAGCGTGCGGAGGCCCTCGAGGGGATCGACGGCATCCTCGCCGAGTCCGACGGGATCATGGTCGCCCGGGGCGACCTCGGGATCGAGCTGCCCCTCGAGCGCCTCGCCCTCGAGCAGAAGCGCCTCGTCCGGCGCGCGAACGTCGCGGGCAAGTTCGCGATCGTCGCGACGCAGATGCTGCTCAGCATGCTCGCCTCGCCGCGCCCGACGCGGGCAGAGGCGACCGACGTCGCGAACGCGGTGCTGGACGGCGCGGCTGCGGTGATGCTGAGCGAGGAGAGCGCGATCGGCGCCTACCCGGCCGAGGCGGTCCGCTGGCTCGCCCGCATCGCCGAGGAGACCGAGCCCGAGTTCGACCCCCGCGCGGTCCGCGAGGCGCGCGAAGCGGCTCCCCTCGGCGGGACGGAGCAGTCGGTCGCGGCGGCCGCCGTCCACCTCGCCGAGGCGGTTGGCGCCGGAGCGATCGTGACCCCGACCCATTCCGGGCGGACAGCCCGTCTGGTCGCCGCGCTCCACCCGGCCTGCCCGGTCCTTGCGCTCTCGCACTCGGAGCGGGTGCGCGGCCGGCTCGGCCTGGTCGGCGGGGTGCGGACCGGCCGGGCCCCCGCGCACCGCGACCTCCCTCGCCTCACCGAGGAAGCCGAGCGGCTCGTCGACCGGTTCGGGCTCGCCGCGTCGGGTCCCGTGGTCCTCACGGCCGGCTACCCGCTCGAGGGCCGGCCGACGAACCTGCTCACCCTGATCGAGGTCCGGCGTCGCCCGGTCCCTGCGCGCGCGCGTCGGAGGGCCTAGGCCTCGCCGAGCGCCCGCCGACCCGACCGACCGCGACGAGCGCGGGAAGGAACGCGAGCGACACCGCGCCCGCGAACAGCCAGGCCAGCGTGAACCCGCCGTAGGCGGCGACGACCGCGAAGAGGAGCGCGAGACCGCTCCCGAGGAAGATCTGGATCGAGTTGAGGAGCGCCACGGCGAGCGAGAACCCTTCGCCCGAGAGCTCGGAGAGGTAGCTTGGGATGAGGTAGAGGACCGACCAGTTCACGCCCGCGGCGAAGCCGAGGAGGAGGAAGGCGGGCCAGATCAGATCGAACGAGAGGAACGGAAGGAGCGCGAGCAGCCCTCCGGCGAGGAGGCCCCAGACGAGGTAGAGCCGGCGCATGTCGTGCGAACGCTCGGCGAAGTACCCGCCGAGGGGACCGCTCACGATCTCGACGAGGATCATGACGGTCGGGACCGCCGCGGCCAGGGCGAGACCCCAGAGGGGGTGGGCCGCGCTCGCGAACTCGACGAAGTACTGCGCCGCGATGAAGTAGCCGGCCCAGAGACCGGACCCGCTCAACGTGAGGGCCCAGAGCCGACGGGACTTGAGGATCGGCCGCGCGGCGCGCGCGACGTCCGTCCAGCGCGGAACGGGGGTCCGGGGCGGCAGGGCGGGAAGTTTGAGGAGGCCGGCGGGCAGGACCGCGAGCAGCATCGCCCCGCCGAGCGCGAGCGAGACCCCCCATCCGTACGTCTCCGCGACGATCGCGCCTCCGATGAGGCCCGCCGCCGACCCGAGGCTGAAGCCGCCGTTGTAAATGCCGATCACCGGCCCGCGCGAACCTTCGGGAAAGTAGGTGGTGATGAGACCGAGCGCCGGGGCGAAGAAGAACGCCGCGCCGACCCCGGCGCCGAACCGGAGGGCCGCGAGGACCGGCCAGGACGGGGCGAATCCCGAGGCGAGGCAGAAGGCGCCCATCCCCGCGACCGCGCCGAGCGAGACCGTTCGGTTCCCCCACCGCATCGCGGCAAAGCCGGCGGGGACCTGGAAGATCGCCGCACCGAGAAGGAACGCGGCGAGGACCAGCCCGAACTCGACGGTCCCGATGCCGTACTGGCGATCGACCAGGGTCGGGACCGCCCCGATGTCGTACCAGTTGAACGCGTAGACCGTCCGCGCGATGAGGAGGACGGCCGCGGCGTTCGCCCGCTCCCGCGGGGCGACCCCGCTCACGCGTTCGTGCCTCCGAGGAGGCCCCGGAGCTCGAAGTAGCGCAGCAGCCCTTGGGCCGCGAGCTCGTAGCCCGAGACCAGCCCGGCGCGGTCGCCCGGCTCTATGGCACCCGAGCTCTCGTCCTCCTCGCGGAGACGGCGGGCCACGAACTCGACCTCCGGCCGCTCGCGGGCCGCCGCGAGCGCCACGTCCCGCCAGCGCTCGACGACCGAGCGGTACCGTGCGAGGTCGGCCGCGCCCGAGGGGCTAGGGCCGAAGTGGCTGAAGAGGACGAGCCGCGGGTCGAGGCGCCGCATCGCCTCGAGGCTCGCAAAGAGCTGCTCTAAGTCGAGGTCGGGCGGGGGGATGGCGGGCCTCAGCCGGTCGGACCGCTCGAGCCGCACCCCCGCGCTGTCGCCGGTGAAGACGCCTCCGAGCCCCGTGTCGAAGAACGAGAGGTGATGTCGGGCATGGCCGGGGGTCGCGAGGACCTCGAGCTCGCCGTCGCGCAGGGCGATCCTCTCCCCGCCCTTCAGCGGAAGGAGGCGCGGCGCCGGGACCGGTGGGATCGGGCCGAACAGCGGGTCCGCGGCGGCCCCCCAGGCACGCCGCGCGCTCGAGATGAGGCGCGACGGGTCGACCAGGTGCGGGACGCCGAGCTCGTGGGCGTAGAACGTCGCCCGGGGGAGCGCGTCGGCGAGCGCGCCCATCCCCCCGGCGTGGTCGAGGTGGATGTGGGTGACGAGAACGTGCCGGACCTCCTCGGGGGCGACGCCCGCGGCCGCGAGCCCCCGAAGGAGGGCGGGGCGGCACGTCGTCGGCCCGGTCTCAAGGAGCACCCAGCCGTCCGGAGCCGGAAGAAGGTAGGCCGCGACCAGACCCTCGGTGTCGCGAAAGTCGAGGTCGAGCAGCCGCCGCTCGCGCCCGAGCTCCACGACCCGCGGTCCCGCGACCATCGTGCTCACCAGGCGAGGAACGGCGACTGGTAGACGTAGAGGGCGATCCAGCTCACGACGGCGAACGCGCCCGTAAGGACGATCGCCCCCGCCCAGACTCCGACGTTCCAGCGGAGGACCTTCCGCCCGTCGAGGGGACCCACCGGCACGAGATTGAACGTGCCGAACCAGCCGTTGATCCACGCGAGGAGGAGGAGCCAGAAGTACAGGTTGGAGGGACGGAGGTACACGAAATCCGCGATCGCCGCGATGTAGAACACCCCGGCGAACGCGACGTTCGCCATCGGGCCCGCGAGGCTCGTCTTCCCCCAGTCGGAGCGGTCGTCCACCGGCATCCCCGCGACGACGGTGGCTCCCGGGGCCCCCCAGAGGAGGCCGAAGTAGGCGGTGAGCGCGGAGATGAGCAGGCCGGCCGGCGACATCCGGAACTCCGCCCAGAAGCCGTGGCGCTGCGCGACGATCTTGTGGGCGAGCTCGTGCGCGACGAACCCCGTCAGCGCCGCCGCGGCGGAGATGAGCACGATCTCGAGCGAGATGGTCTTGAGAAAGCTCGTGCCGGCCGAGCCGAAGAGCACCGTGCTCTGGCTGAAGATGATCACAAGATCGCCGGTGAGGACCGCGTAGGCGATCAGGATCTGGGTGAGCTCGGCGCGCGAGGTCGAGAGGGGGCGGCGGCTCGGAGGGACCCCGACGATACGGTAGCTGTAGGTGGGCCTCGAGGAAGTGCTCACGCGGCGGCCTCCGACGCGCCCCGTCCGAGGGGCACCGCGGGCATCGGGAGACCGCCCGGAAGGCGTGCCCCCGAAACGAGCAGACGGACGAGTTCGACCCCGTGGGCGAGCCTCGGGCCCGGTCGGCTGAAGTACGCCTCGTCGGCGACCACGACCCGCGCGCCCGAGAGCGCGGTGCGCACGCTCCGAAGGAGCCCTCCGTCCCCGAGCTCGTTGAGCGTGCGCGCGACGGAGAACGCGCACGGGGAGAGGACGGCGACGTCGGGGGCGAGCCGGGCGAGCTCCTCCCAGCTTGTACGCGTCCCCGGCGCTCCGGCGGCCGGACCAACCGGGACCCCTCCCGCCGCGCGCACGATGTCGGGGGTCCAGAGTCCCGCGAGGATCGGTGGGTCGAGCCACTCGACCACCGCCACCTTCACCCCGGTCGCCGAAGCGTCGGCGTGCGTGCGCGCCCGGATCCCGTCGACGAGCGCCCTCGCCTCGCCCTCACGGCCGATCGAGCCTCCGACCGTCTCGATCGACGCCCAGACCTCCTCGAGGCGGGTCGGGGAGAGCGAGACGATGCGGGGACGAACGCCCACCTCGGCGCACGCGCTCTCGACCTCGGCCTCCGTGACGGAGCAGACGCTGCAGAGGTCCTGCGTGAGGAGCACGTCGGGGGCCGCCCGGGCGAGGGCTCGCAGGTCGAGCTCGTAGAGGCTCTCGCCCCGCTCCCGGGTCGCCCGCACCCTGCGGTCGATGTCCCCGGAGCGTCGGGCGCGGTCGAGGGTCCGGGGGCGCATGAGGACCGGCACGGTCCGCACGGACGCCGGGTAGTCGCACTCGGCGCTGCGTCCGACGAGCTCGTCCCGCGCGCCGAGCGTGCAGACGATCTCCGTCGTGCTGGGGAGGACCGACGCGATCCGCACGGAGCCGACCTGGACGGCTCGACGCGGGGGCGGGCTACTTACGTTTGCGGGAGGCGGCGCGCGGTTTGGGAGGTGCGCGGACCGTCGAGGCTTTACGCGGAGCGGGTCGCTTCGCTCCGGCCCTCGCGCGGGCTGCCTTTTCGGGCGCCCCGGAGGCGGGGTGCGGCACCGCGGCCGCCCGGGGGGGCAGGGCGGGGGGAGCGCTGCCCGATGGGGGCGGCTTCGGCGTGGGAAGACCGAGGTGCTGGCAGAGAGCCGACTCCCGCTCGAACGAGAGGCCCAGGCGGCGGGCCTCCTCGCGTTCCCGGGCGCCGCGGGTGGCGTCGCCGGTCTTCTCGAGCGCGACCCCCTTGAGGAACCTCAACTGCGGGTCCTCGGGCGTGCCCAGGAGCATCGCGTCGATCTCGACCAGGGCGCTTCGCCATTCCCCAAGGTCGACCAGCGCCGCGAGAAGGTGGGCGCGGACCTCGGTCCGCGCCTCGTCCTCGTCGAGCAGTTCGCGGTAGAGGGCGACCTCCTCCCGGGGCTGGGCTCGCGCGCCGAGCACGGCCGCCTTGCCGAGGCGCGCGTCGAGATCGTCCGCCTTCGCGGCCAGGACCTCGTCGAACTGTCGGTCGGCATCCTCCACCAGGCCGAGGGCGAGCAGCGCGCGCCCGACGCCGACGCGTGCGGGCAGAAAGCCGGGCTTCAAGTCCGCCGCCTGGCGGTAGAACCGGAGCGCGAGCGCCGGGACGCCCCAGTCGAGCCAGGTGCGGGCGCGGTGCAGGACGTCATCGAGCTGGAGAGCGCTCGGAAGGAGCCGCCGCTCAACCTCGGGGCGGGCCCGGGGTTCCTCGCCGAGGAAGCTCTCGAGACCCAGCTGCCGGGCGAGCTCGGCGAACCGCGCCCCCTCGATCACCGTCCCCCCGCGTCGGGCGACCTCCTGGTCGAGGAGCGGGGGGAGGTGGCCCGGGGTGAGGACCACGAGACGGGTGGCGTTCTCGCCGAGCGGTCCCGCGAGCTTGGTCACCGTCTCCAAGGAGACCTTGGTCGGGTCCTCGAGGAAGGCGTAGAGGAATCCGTCGCTCGTCCGGAAGACGAGCCCGTCGTCGGTGGGCTTTGCAGCGTCCAGGCGCTGGCCCATCGCCTCGACCAACCCCTCCGCGAGCTGGACGAACGCGGACCGACCCATGGCCGAACGATGCGGGGGTGTGTTAAATACAGTGATAGTCCAAGCGCACCGCCGTGGACCTAGCGGGTCTCTCTCGCTACTTGCCCGAGCTCGAGCGGCGTCTCGCGGCGACGTACCGCGACCAGCGCCGATCGGTCCCGACGCCGGTCCGCCCGTACGCGGACCTCCTTCACGGGTTCACCCTGCGGGGGGGTAAGCGCTTCCGCGCCCTCCTCGTCCTCGCGGGCTACGGGATCGCGAGCGGACGCGAGCCGTCCGTCGTCCTTCCGGCGGCGGTCGGCCTCGAGCATTTCCAGAGCTGGATGCTCGTCCACGACGACATCATCGACCACGCCGCGGAGCGCCGCGGCGGACCGAGCCTTCATCTCGAGGCGGCGGCGCTGCACCGCACGAACCACGGTGGGGGCCCGAGCGCCGAGTTCGGCTCGGGGGTCGCCCTCACGCTCGGCGACCTCGAGGAGCCGTTCGCGGTCGACGGGATCCTCTCGGTCCGGGTCGACGCCGCCCGGCGGCTTG
>JBAIXP010000134.1:0-3947 GCA_037916495.1 Thermoplasmata archaeon
TCCGGGACGGCCGCCGCGCGGCCGGACCTGACGTGGGGGATCACCAACCTCACGACGTTCACGCCGATCGCCGTCCTGGCGGCGGACCCGGTCCATGGGACGATCCTGTCCGTGACGCGCGCGACGCCCGGCCTCGGATTCTCGAACGACACGGTGAAGGTGATCTCGGACACGAACTACAGCGTCCTCGCGAAGCTCAACGTCTCGGTGAACACAGCGCCCCGCCTCGCCGTCGACACGGCGAACGGCGACGTCTTCCTCACCAACATCTCCGGCTCGCTCCTTCGGCTCTCGGGGACCACGCTCAGCGTCCTCTCAAGCGTCGGGCTCCTCCCGCGCGTCACGGGGGTCCTGTACGACCCGGCGAACGGGGACGTCTACGTGGCCGAGGGGTGCAATCCGTCGCTCGGGGTGTACGGGGGGAACCTGTCGGTCGTCAACGGGAGCACCCTTTCGGTGATCACGACGATCCCCCTTCCCTGCTCGCCGACGGCGATGGTCGCCGACGGCCACTCCGGCAACGTCTTCGTCCTCTCGGGTGACCCGGGTAACCTCACCGTCATCTCGGGCGCGAACCAGACGGTCCTTACGACCCTGCCCAACGTCACCGCCGGACCGTCGAGCGAGGGGGCGCTCACGGCCGACCCGTTCAACGGTCTCGTCTACGTGAAGTGCTCCGTCCTCGGCTCGCCCGGCTGCCTCGTGACGGTGAACGGTACGACCGGGGCTGCCGGGACGCCCGTCACCCTCGGCACCGCGGTCCAGGGGGCGTTCGTGGTCGACGGCGACCGGCACGTCGACTTCCTCGGGTGGTCGAACTCGTCGACCAACCAGTCGGAGGACCTCTACAGCGTCCCCTCGGCGGGCGGGAGCTTCCAGGAGGTCGCGTCCGCCCCGTGCGCAGAGGACGCGCTCGCCTGGAACCCGGTGAACCGCGAGCTCGTTGCCGCGGGCCACTGCGGCGAGAACGGCCACGACGCGGTCCTGAGCTTCTACGCGCTCGGACCCTACCGCCTCGACACGACCGTCACCCTCTCGAACCTCTCCTTCGTGCTCTCGACCGCCTCCGAGGACCTCACGGTCGTCGACCCGGTCACGGGGATCACGGCCGCGAGCTTCCTTTTGCGCGGCCTCGGCTCGAACCTCGAGCTCGTGGGGCCGTTCCCGTTCACGGTCCGCGCCGCGCTCTGGGTCCCCGGGGTCAACTGGACCGTCACCGTCACCCACCCGTCGGGGTTCGTCGAGTCGTTGAGCACCTCCGACCCGAGCCTCACCCTCTACCTTGCGAACGGGTCGTACACGTTCGCCCTCTCCGTCCCCTTCGGCTACAGCGCGAGCTCATCGTCCGGCTCGTTCACGATGACCGGGGTCCCGGTCGACCGCTCGACCACGATCTCGTGGTCCGCGTGGTTCTGGGCGGTGCTCCTCGCCGGGCTCGGCGTGGTCGTCTACGGGGGGATCAAGGGCCGCCGCCTCCGCCGGGAGTTCCACGATCGCCGCGCCGGGGCGAGCGCGCGCCTACGCTACGACCTCGAACATCCGCTGACCGCGCCCGGGGAGAACGAGACCGGCCGCTATCCTCCCCCGTAGCGGGGGACCGCCCTCCTGGGGCGCGCGCCGAGGGCTGCCTACCGAGGGCCGCGGCGATGCGGCCGGCGGCCCCGCCGGCCCGCCGGGTGCCCCCCGCCGCCACGCGGAGGCCCGTGGCGGGGGCCCGACGGGGCCGGTCCGGACCGGTACGCGCCAGACCGAGGCGGAGGGTAGACCTGAACGAGCGGGACGGAAGGGCGCCCCGACGGGGCCCGCTCGAGAGGGATGGTGAGGTTGAGGTGGCGCTCGATCTGCCGGAGGGCCGAGCGGTCCTCGCCGGTGACCAAGCTCACCGCGTCGCCCTCGCGCTGGGCCCGGGCCGTGCGGCCCACGCGGTGGACGTAGACCTCGGGCTCCGACGGAAGGTCGTAGTTCACGACGTGGCTCACGGCCTCGACATCCACCCCCCGCGCGGCGATGTCGGTCGCGACCAGGATGCGGTGGACCCCCTCGCGGAACCCCTCGAGGGCGCGAACGCGCTGGCTCTGGCTGCGGTTGCCGTGGATGACCCCGGCCTCGATCCCCGCCTGGCGGAGCTGCCGGGCGAGGCGGTCCGCCCGGTGCTTGGTCCGAACGAAGACGAGCACGCTCGTCATCTCGGGGTTGCGAAGGAGCTCGACGAGGGTGTCGGTCTTGCGGTCGGGTGCGACCTCGATCGCGCGGTGCGAGACGCCGGAGGCGGCGACGGTGCCCGGGTCGATGCGGACCTGCTCGGGGTGATGGAGGAAATCGTGCGCGAGCCGGACGACCTCGTTCGGCATGGTCGCGGAGAAGAGGAGCGTCTGGCGGCGGGTCGGGAGCCGGGCCAGGATCCGTCGCACGTCGGGGAGGAATCCCATGTCGAGCATGCGGTCGGCCTCGTCCAGGACCAAGATCGAGAGGCCCCGAAGGTCGACATAGCCTCGCCCGAGGTGGTCGAGCAGACGGCCCGGGGTCGCCACGACGATCTCGGCGCCCCCGCGGAGCGCCCGCTCCTGGTCGGCCATGCCGACGCCCCCGTAGACGGCGGCGCCGCGCAGCCGCGTGTGCCGGCCGAGCGCGCGGAGGAACTCCTCCGCTTGGATCGCGAGCTCCCGCGTCGGAGTGAGGACCAGCGCCTGGACGGTCCCCCGCGGCCCCCCGGAGAGGCGTTCGAGGATCGGCAAGAGGAAAGCCGCCGTCTTGCCGGTACCGGTCTGGGCGACGCCGATGACGTCGCGGCCGTGCACGGCGGGAGGGATCGCCGCACGCTGGATCGGGGTCGGTTCCCGGTACCCCATCTCCCGGACCCCGCGTTGGAGCTCCGGCCGAAGGGGCAGTTCGTCGAACGTCGTCGCGGGAGGGCTTTGAGAGACCGCAGTCGCCTTGGGTTCGCTCATAGAGTGGACGGGCGCCCCATCGACGAAGCGAGCGGGGAGTACCGAACGGGCCATCCTAGCCCGTCCCGTCCTTAAGAGGCCTTGGGGTTCGGCCGGCGACGCGGGGCTCGAGCCCGGGCCCCCGCCGGAGCTCGGCCGCCGGGCCTCTTCCGCGGGGCCGCCCCGGCGCGCGCGGTGGGCCCTCGGGACCCTCTCGGGTCTTTCCGGCGCCTCGTCTTCCGCGGCTCCGAGGCACCGGGGGGCCGCACCGCGGGGTCGACCCACTTCTCGAGGAAGAGCATCGCGCGCAGTTGGTAGCCCGAACGCGCGTAGAACCCGACGACGCCGCGGTTCCCCGGCTCGACGTGAAGGTTGATCTTCGGGCACCCGCGTGCACGCAAGCGTCGTTCGAGCTCCGCGAGGAGCGTCCGGCCGATGCCGTGGCGTTGACGTGAAGGGTCGACCGCAAGGTGGTGGACCCAACCCCGGTAGCCGTCCCAGCAGCCGAACACGGCGCCGACGACCTCCCGGCCCGCGAGAGCGACCAGGAAGAGGCCGGGGTCGCGCCTACGGGTGCGCTCGAGCCGGTCGAACGTGTCCGTCGGACCGACCCGGAGGCCAGAGCGTGCCCAGAGGTCCCGGACCGCGCGGTAGTCGGCCGGTCGGTACACCCGAAGCCGCTCGGGCCCCGCGAACGCCTGCGGGCCCGGCATCGTTCGCGGACCACGCCGGGGTCCGAATAAGGGACGCTCCCCCCGCCACGACCGACCGGCTCCTCGACTTGGATCGGACCCGCGAGACTCTACGAGGGCGGCGCGCCGAGAGGTCGGAAGACGGGCCCGACCCCGGGCCCTTGCCCTTCTGGCTCCGGTCGCACGAGGGAGAGCACCGTCAAGCCGGCTCCACCAGCAGGCTTTGCCGAGGGGGCCCTCGTTGACCGGTCGGAGGGAGGTCGGTGCCAAGCGTCCCCGTCTTCCGCGACCGCGTCGACGCAGGCAACCGTCTCGCCGACAGCCTCGC
>JBAIXP010000135.1:0-5603 GCA_037916495.1 Thermoplasmata archaeon
CGGTCGCGATCTCGGGGGAGTCGACCGAGGGCGACGCCGAGGTGAGCGCGTTCCGCAACCTCCCGAGGGTGCCGACCAACGGCCTCCGGGGGGGCGCCTGTCTCGTCATCGCCGAGGGGCTCTGCCAAAAGGCGGCGAAGCTCCGCAAGGTCGTCGACAAGCTCGGGCTAGATGGCTGGGAGTTCCTCCGGGACCTTGGGCACGCCAAGTCCGCCGAGGAGGAGCCCCACGTCCCGAAGTACCTCCAGGATGCGGTCGGGGGACGCCCCGTTCTCGCGCACCCGCACCTCCCGGGAGGGTTCCGCCTCGTCTACGGGCGGGCCCGGAGCACCGGCCTCGCCTCCTGCGGGCTCAACCCGGCGACGATGGTGATCCTCCAGCACTTCGTCGCGATCGGCACCCAGGTGAAGCTCGAGTATCCGGGGAAGGCGGCGGCGATCGGTGCCTGCGACACGGTCGAGGGCCCGATCGTCGAGCTCGACGACGGGACCGTGACGGCGGTGCACGACGTCGACCGGGCCGAGGAGCTCGTTTCGCACGTGCGCAGGATCGTCGACCTCGGCGAGATCCTGGTCGGCTTCGGCGAGTTCCTCGAGAACAACCGTCCCCTCGTCCCCGGCGCGTACTCCCCGCTCTGGCACCGCGAGGAGCTGCGGGCGGCCGGCGTTGACCCCGACGCCTCGGCCGCGACGTTCGAGGAGGCGGTCCGGCTCGCACGGACCCGCGGCGTGCCGCTCGACCCTCGATGGCTCCTCTTCTGGCACGACCTCTCGCCGCCCGAGATCCGCGCCCTCGGGGAGTTCGTCGAGCGATCGGGACGCTGGGTCGACGGCGCGCTCGAGCTCCCTACCGATCCGGCCTGGCGGGAGGCGCTGGTGCGCCTCGGCTTCCTCTTCCGCCCGCTCGGGCCGGACCGTTTGAGGGGCGAGCCCGACCCGAGCGCGGGCCTCGTCCTCGGGGTCGGCCTCGAGCCGAACGGCGAGCTCCTCGTACGTCGGGTCCCTCTCGACCCGGTCGACGCGGACCCGCTCGTCTACACGAGCCGTCTCTCGGGAACGGCCGTCCGGGCCCGAGGGCCGTCGCGGGTCGGGGGCCGCGTCGGCCGCCCGGAGAAGGCGTACGCTCGGTCGATGGAGCCGAACGTCCACGTCCTCTTCCCGGTCGGGGAGGCGGGCGGTCCGACGCGCTCGGTCCTCGAGGCGTCGCGCCGCCTCGGCGGGGGGGACGCTCCGACCGAGCTCGGCGTCCGCAGCTGCCCGGCGTGCGGGAAGCCGTCCGTCTGGAACCTCTGTTCGTGCGGCCACCACACGGTGCCCACGGGAGAGGTCCGGCGCCACCCCGTCCCCGTCGGCGCGCTCTGGCAGGAGGCGGTCGGCCGCCTCGGCCTACCGAAGCCCCCGGTCGTGAAGGGGGTGAAGGGGCTGAGCTCCCCCGGCAAGGTCCCCGAGCCGCTCGTGAAAGGGATCCTGAGAGCGTCGCACCGGATCTCCGTCTACCAGGACGGGACGGCCCGCTTCGACCTCACCAACCTCCCGCTCACGCACTTCCGGCCCGCCGAGGTCGGCACCGACCTCGCCACGCTCCGCCGCCTCGGCTACACGAGCGACTGGGCGGGCGCCCCGCTCACCGACCTCGAGCAGCTGGTCGAGCTCCGCCCCCAGGACCTCGTCGTCTCCCGCTCGTGCGGGGAGTACCTCCTGCGCCTCGCCCGGTTCGTCGACGACGAGCTCGTCCGGGTCTACGGAGTCGAACCGTTCTACCGGGCGCGGACCCCGGCGGACCTCTTGGGGGCGCTCGTCGTCGCGCTCGCCCCGCACACCTCGGGCGGGGTCACCGGCCGCATCGTGGGCTACACGGAGGGCGAGGCGTGCTTTGCGCATCCGGTGTTCCACGCGGCGAAGCGGCGGAACTGCGACGGCGACGAGGACTCGGTGACCCTGCTCCTCGACGCGCTCGTGAACTTCTCCCGGGCCTACCTTCCCGAGAGCCGGGGCGCGCTCATGGACAAGCCGCTCGTCCTCACCACGCGCCTCGCGGCGACCGAGGTCGACAAGGAGGCGCACAACGTCGACGTCGCCTGCCGCTACCCGGTCGAGCTCTACCGGGCCGCGCTCGCCGGGAAGAACCCGAAGGAGGTCGAGCCGCTCGTCGACCTGGTCGGAAAGCGGCTCGGCACCGACCGCTCCCTCTCCGACTACGGCTTCACGCACGACACGCGCCGGGCCGCGGGCGGCCCCGTCCGCTCGGCGTGCCGGGACGGCCGAGCGATGGCCGATCTCGTCGAACGCTCCTTCGTCCTCGCGACCCAGATCCGGGCGGTCGACCTGGCCGAGGCGGTCACGCTCGTGCTCAACGCGCACTTCCTCCCCGACGTGATGGGGAACCTCAAAGGCTACGCGACGCAGCGGTTCCGCTGCCCGGCCTGCGGGACGACGTACCGTCGCCCGCCCCTCTCGGGAAAGTGCGTCGCGACCCGGACCGGAGGGGCAAGCTGCGAGCACGAGCTCCAGTCGACCGTCTACGAAGGGAGCGTGCGCAAGTACCTGCCGCTTTCCCGCCGGCTCGCGGAGATGCCGGGGATCACTCCGTACGTCCGGCAGCGCATCGAGCTGCTCTCCGACGCGCTCGCCACGATGTTCCCGGCCGCGGCGAACCAGACGACGCTCGAGACGTACGGCCGGGACGACCCGGCCGTCCCGGGGCCCTCCGCGTAGCGCCGGGCCGGCCGCACAACTACCAAATACGCGCCCCACCCTCGTCCGCCCGCCGGGCTTGTGGGGTAGTCTGGACTATCCTGTTGGCCTTCGAAGCCAACGACCTGGGTTCGAAATGGCGGCCGAGAGCCGCGACGGAACTCCCAGCAAGCCCGTCCCCCCGTCCCCGGGGCGACCGCCCGCTACCGGAAGTAGGCGGGCGACTGCGTCGGCTCGGGCCGGTGCTCGACCTCGGGCTTCGCGGCCTCGATGATGTCGATCGCGAGCAGCGCCGACAGCGGGACGAGTCGGATCCGCCCCTTCTCCTCGTGACCCGAGCCGTCGAGCTCGACCGCGAGGGCGTTGTCCCCGCCGATGGACACCAGGCTGCGGAACACGCCCGCCGAGACGATCGCCTCCTCCTCGGGGCCCGCGGACCTAACGACGACGCGCGAGCCCGGGACGAGCGCGACCGGGGGGCGGCGCGCATCGGAGGAGCTCATCGTCCCCCTCGCTCGCGGCCGGTCGCGACGCGCGCGGCCGCCGGAGCCTTCGGGGGCGGCGCGGTCTCCTGCCGCTCCAGCAGCGTCTGAAGGTGGTTCACGGTCTCCCGGTACCTTCGCAGCGCGTTCTGGGCGTTGGCCTCGGTGAAGTCCCATGCTCTCGCGAGGTTGCCGTACCGGAGCCGGTAGCCCTTGCGGCCGCGACCGTCGGAGGCGCCTCCCACCTCCTCGAGGAGGTCGAGAGCCTTGAGCTTGTTGATGTGACGGTAGACGGTCGGTTTCGAGGTCTTGAGGACGGCCGCGAGCTCCTCGGCGTACCACGCGCGCGAAGGGTCCTTGAGGAGGCACTCGCGCACGAGCCGCAGGGCGAGGCTCTGCGCCACCGGCCCTTCCGAGCCGCGCCCCTCCTCGCCCTCGGGGAGGTAGCCGACCATCCGGAGGAACTCCCGGAGCACCTCGTCGACATCCGAGAGCGGAGTGAGCGGCGTGCTGTAACGCAACGCGAGCTCGAACGGCATGCCGGGAGAGACCCAGAACGTCCGTCGGATAAAGAAGGGACGGCTTCGACCCCGCCCCCGGCGGCGACGCGAACGGATATGCCGGCGCGGTGTGCCGCGGGGCCGATGCCCGCGTTCGAACTCCTCCGACCGTCGACCGAGGAGGAGGCTCTCGCGGCGGTGAAGACGGGCGATGCCCGCAAGGTGAGCGTCCTCGCCGGCGGGACCGATCTGCTGCTCGACCTCGACGCGGGCCGGGCCGTGCCCGACAGGGTCGTGTCGCTCCGACGCCTCCCGTGGAACACGTTGCGCTGGGAAGGCCCTGCGCTGCGCATCGGCAGCACGATGGCCCTCCGCGCGATCGAGCTCGACCGCACGGTCGCGAGCCGGTTCCCCGCGCTCCACGAGGCGATCGCGGCGGTCGGGGGCGCTGCCCTCCGACGCCAGGCGACCGTCGGAGGGAACCTCGGCCGGGCCGCTCCCGCCTCCGACGTCCTTCCGGTCCTCCTCGTCCTGGACGCCGAGGTCGACCTCGTGGCCGCGGAAGGGAGCCGGGCGATGCCGGTCGACGCGTTCCTGCGCTCCTCCCGACGCACCGAGCTCCGGCCGGGCGAGCTCGTGCGCTCGGTCCTCCTTCGGGAGCCGCGACCCTCCGCCTACCTCTGGCAGCGGGTCCGACCGGCGAACGACATCTCCCAGGTCGCCGTCGCGACCGCCTTCTCCCCCCACGACCGGGCCTGGCGGGTCGCCCTCGGAGGGGTCCCGCCCCGCCCGACGCTCGTCCCCGACGCCGCCCGGTCGCTCGAGGGTCCCCGTCCTTCCGCCGAGCAGATGGCGGCGGCGGCCGACCGGCTCGCCGAGCACCCCGGGCTCGTAAGCGACCGGCGTGCGACCGAGGAGTACCGGCGGGCGCTCGTGGCTGTCCTCCTCCGTCGGGCGGTCGAGCTCTCCGTGGGCCGTGCGGGAGGTGCCCCGTGACGACCCACCGCGGGGAGATCCGGGTCAACGGACGTTCCGTCCCGCTCGGAGAGGTCCCGCCGGAGGAGCGGCTCCTCGACACGCTCCGCTGGCGTCTCGGGCTCAAGGGGACGAAGGAGGGGTGCCGGTCGGGCGCGTGCGGGGCGTGCACGGTCCTGGTCGGCGGCCGCACGTTCCTCTCCTGTCTCGCGCTCACCCACGACCTCGAGGGCGAGGAGGTCGCGACCGTGGAGGCGATCGGCGAGAGCCGGAGCGGCCGGACCGTCCAGGGAGCGTTCGCGGCGGAGGGAGCGCTCCAGTGCGGCTACTGCACCCCGGGGTTCGTGGTCGCCCTTTCCGGACTGCTCGACGAGCACGGACCGGACGTTTCGACGGCGACGCTCCTGGAGGAGCTCGGGACGAACCTCTGCCGCTGTACGGGGTACGTGGCGATCGCCCGAGCGGTCGAGCGGGCCCGACGGGAGCTTCGATGACGGCCGCTGCCCGACCCGACGCCGAGGCGAAGGTGCGCGGCCAGGTGACGTTCGGGACCGACCTCGAGGCCCCCGGGATGCTCTGGGGGGCGCTCGTCCTCGCTCCGGTCCCCCGAGCGAAGATCCGATCGGTCGACCTCTCCGAGGCGCGCCGGCGCCCCGGGGTCGTCGCGGTCGGGGCGGACGACGTCGCTCGCCTGCTCGAGGGACGGATCGGGGACGCCGACCGGCCGGTCTTCCCCACCACGGAGGTCGCCTACCCGTCGCAGCCGCGCGCAGCCGGCGCGGCCCCGACGCTCGCCGCGGCACGCGCCGCGGCGCGCGCCGTCCGGGTCGACCTCGAGCCGATGACGCCGGTCACCGACCTAGAGTCGGTCTTTCCGGAGTGGCCCGAGGGCGGAGCGGCCCGCTCCCCGCACGTCGTCGCGCACGTGCGCGCGCGGCGCGGCGACGTGGAGG
>JBAIXP010000136.1:0-18510 GCA_037916495.1 Thermoplasmata archaeon
CCTGGGCGGGGTGGTTGTCCTCGTGGGGGTCATCGGGACCCTGGTCGGGATCTGGCGGCTGGGCGACCGGTACGAGGACGGACTGTTCAAGGCGGGGGCGATCCTCCTCGTCCTCTTCGGCATCGTCGGATCGATCCTCCTGCTGGTCGCGGTGGTCCGCGCCGAGGGGCTGGTCCGGGCCCGGGCCGACGTCTGGGTCGCTCCGCCGCTCACGAGCTCGCCGTTCCCTCCGCCCCCTCCTCACACCTGAGCGGGGTGCCCCCGAGATGCTCCCGTCGCTTCCCCCCCTTCCCTCTCCCCACACCCGGATCGGCGTCGGGGGCGTCCTGATCCGGGGCGGACGGGTCTTGGTGAACCGCGCGTCGTACCGGGACCGGTTCACGATCCCGAGCGGCTACGTGGAGGCCGGCGAGACCCTCGAGGTGGCGCTCGTGCGGGAGTTCGAGGAGGAGACCGGCGTCGTGCCCCGGGTCGGACCGCTCCTGTTGACCCGTCACAAGGTCGTTCACCGCGCGGAGAGTGACCTCTACCTGGCGTTCGCGCTCGAGCACGTCTCAGGCGAGCCGGCGCCGCGACCCCCCGAGATCGTCGAGGTCCGCGAGGTCCCCCTTGAGGAGGCGGGAACGGCCCCGTGGATCTCGGGGCTCTCCCGTCTCGCAATCCGCCTCGCCGCCCGGCGCGGAACCGGCTGGGTCCGTTCCGATTGGAAGGGCGGCGATGCTCCGGGCCTCGGGACCGAGGCGTACCATCCGGAGGAGGGGGACGGCTGAGCCCCCGCCCCGGGGGAGGCCGTTTTAGGCGCCCGGGGAGGGTGGTGCCGAGCGGTCCATGTCGGGCGCGGAGCCGCGGACGTTCCGGCTGATCGTCCTACGCCACGGGCCGGCCGAGGAGGCCGACCCGGCCCGGTGGCCGGACGACGATCGTCGCCCGCTTTCTCCGGGCGGCAAGGCCGAGCTCAAGCGGGCGATGCGGGGGCTCGCGGAACTTCTCGGAGCGGTCGACCGCATCGCCTCGAGCCCCGCGGACCGGGCGTCGGCGACGGCCGAGGTCCTCCGGGAGTCGCTCTCCTCGCCGGCGAAGCTCGAGGAGTGGCCCGAGCTCGCGCCGGGGAGCCCGGCCGAGCCGATCCTCGAGCGGGTGAGCCGCGCGGCCCGCCCGGACCACGACCTCGTGGTCGTGGGGCACGCCCCCACCCTGCCCGAGCTCGTGGGCTACGCGCTGCTCGGGGACGCGGTCCTCTTCGTGCGCCTCGCGCGCGGTGGGGCGGCGTGCGTAGAGTTCTCTTCGGAGGTCCGTCCCGGCGCGGGAGTCCTCGCCTGGCTGCTCACGCGGAAGCAGCTCTCCGCCGTCCACCGCTAGCCGGGGGTCGCACGACCGCCGGCGCGACGCGGGGCGGCCGCGGGGCATAAAGGGGGGTGACCAGCGAGCGGACCTCGTCGTGCACCTGTTCGGGAGCCCGGTTCGCGTCGACGGCGTGGAACGCATACTGGTCCGTCATCCACTCGAACTCGCGGAAGAGCCGGTCCTGGTAGAGGAAGAAGCTCTCGAACAGGTCGCGGGAGAGGCAGAGGTCCATCCCCGACTCCCAGTAGTCGAGGCTCCCGTACTTCGCGATCGACCGGTGGAGGAGGATCTCGGGGCGTGCCGAGAGGAAGAGCACGAGATCGGGCCGCAGGGCGAAGGAGTAGAGCTCGCGGGCCCACTCCCGCGACGCGCCCCGCACGATCGCCCGCGCCATCAACGTGTAGATGTAGCGGTCCGCGAGGACGGTGGAGCCCGCGGCGAGCGCGGGGATGATCTTGTTCTCGAGCTGGTCGGCAAAATCGACCGCGTAGAGGAGCGCCATGGTCGTCGCGCCGAGCGTGTGGCCCTGCTTCGCACGGTCGATCTCGGCGCTGACGAGGTCGGAGCGGCGAAGGCCGGTGTCGACGACCGCGTGCCCCTCGACCTCGAGCCATTCTTTGAGCAGGGCGACCTCGGTCGTGCGGCCCGAGCCGTCCGCCCCCTCCACGACGATGAGCTTGCCGTGGAGCGGGCCCTCGGCGGCGCCCGCGAGGCGGGTCCCGTACGTCCTACCCGTCACGGGTGAGCGCCACCCCCGTCGGGAAGTTCTGGAGCATGGGGAGAAGGTTCGCGCGAAGCTCGGCCTGGATCGCTTCGACCGACCGCGAGGAGTCGATCACGGTGAACTGGTCGGTCCGGGCGATCCGCTCGTACTCCCGCTTGAGCCGCGTCTGGAACTTCTGGTAGCTCTCCTCCACGTCGTCCGAGAGCCCGAGGTCCATCCCGGCCTCGTAGTAGCTGATCTTGAGCCGGGAGGCGAGCTTGCGCTTCAGGGTCGTGCCGACGGAGACACGGAAGTAGAACGCGCGGTCCGGCTTCGGGGCGAACGAGTAGATCGTGCGGACCCATTCGGGGTCGCACCCCCGCGCGGCGTCGCGGACGAACGCGGTGTAGGCGTACCGGTCGCACACCACCAGGTAGCCCGCGCGCAGGGGGGGGAGGATCCGCCGCTCGAACCGGTCGGCGAAATCCGTGGCGTGGAGCAGGCTGAACGTCGTCGGCGTGAGCAGGCCCTTCTTCTTCCCGCGCCGGATCACGTTCGAGACGAGCTCGGAGGAGTTCCACTCGGTGAAGAAGACCCGGTAGCCCCGGGCCGAGAGCCACTTCCCGAGGAGCGCGGCTTGGGTGGACTTCCCGCTCCCGTCCAGCCCCTCGAAGACGATCAGGCGGCCGGGAAAACCGTGGTTCGGGCTCGGGATGTCAGGCATCGCGCACCTTGAGTTCGAGGTCGAACGCCCGGCGCATCGGCTTCCGGGCCTTTTCAAGCCAGCGGGAGGACAGGAACAGCTCGGCGTCCTCGGAAAACGTCACGGCGACGGTCTTTCCGCCCCCTCCGAGCGCGAACTTGGGGTGAGCTGCGGCGACGATCTCCGCCGTCTCGAGGAGCGCTCCGAGGGCCACCGCCGTCTCGAGCTCGGGTCCGCGCACGATCGGCAGGAACGCCTTCTTCCACTCGGACGGAGGGTCGTCGCCCTCGTGAAGGTAGGTGACCATCGAGGCGAGCAGCACCTCGCGCTGGTCGAGCCCCCAGATCGGGTAGTTGCGCACGAGGTAGGAGGAGTGGAGGGCGTGGTTCCAGAGGTCGATCGCCGTCCCCGCGTCGTGCATCCCGGCCGCCGCCCGCAGGGCCTTCCGCTCGCTCGGGCCCCAGTGCTGACGGTCCGCCACGAGGTCAAAGAGGCCGAGCGCCGCGTCCACGACCTCCCGACCGTGCTCGAGGACAAAGCGGAACGTCTCGCTGGCCGCCACAATCGACCGGTCGACCAGTTCCTCGGCGGTCGCGGGGAGGCGGGCCCCGATCGCCTCGAGCGCGACCCCCTCGCGGATCCCGGCCCCCGAGACGAGGAGGCGGTCGACCCCGAACGCGCGCTCGAGCTCCTCGACCACCACGAGCCCCGCAGGCACGATGTCGGCGCGGTCGGCGCTGATCCCCGGCACGGCGCGGCGCTTCGCGGCGGGCATCTCGCCGAGCAGCTCGTCCAGCGCCTCGATGTCGCGGTCGTAGAGAGTGTAGCCGTGGACCTTGCGGATCGGGAACTCCTTGAGGGCGATCGAGGCGCGTGCGAGCGCGCGGACGGTCCCGCCGACCGCGACCAGCCGGCCCGGCTTCTGGCCGAACGCCTCCACGGCCGAGGTGAGCGCGCCCCGGACGTGCTCGCGGAGCTCGTCGACCTCCTTGCGCTTCGGCGGGTCGTGCTCGAAGAACCGGTCGGACAGGCGCAAGGCGCCGAGCGGAAGGCTCACGGAATTGCGGAGCGCACCCTCGTGGACCTCGGCGAGTTGGAGCGAACCTCCCCCGAGGTCGCAGACGACGTCGTTCGCAAGCTCCCAGGTCCCGGCAACGCCCAGGTAGGCGTACTGCGCCTCCTCGGCGCCCGAGAGCACGCGCAGCTCGACGCCCGTGGCCTTCGCGATCTCCTTGAGGAACGCCGGCCCGTTCGGGGCGTCGCGGGTGGCGCTCGTTGCCACGCCGAGGGTTCGTGCGACCCGCTGGGCGTGCGCGACGCCTGCGAAGCGTCGGACCGCCGCGAGCCCGCGACCGATCGCCTCCTCGGAGAGCGAGCCGTCGGCGAGCGTCCCGTGGCCCAGGCGGGGCGACTCCTTCGCCTCGAAGACCGGTCGGACCGTGCCGCGCGAGGACGTTTCGAAGACGACGAACCGGGCGGTGTTCGACCCGATGTCGATCACACCGAGCGACGGGGCCGCGGGGGCCGGGCCCGCCGCTGCGTCAACCCCTCCGCTCGCCTCGCGTGCCACGGACGACGAGCGAGGAGCGGGGACAAAAAAGCGCAGCGTCGCCGCCGGCGGCCGGCCGCCGGCGACCGAACGTCTTACTAATCGTCCGCCCTCCCGGCCCCGGTGCCGGACCGGCGAGGTCGTGCGTCGCGGTCGCCGAGCCCGGTCGCGCTCAAGCGGGGCCTGGTGCGGCTCCTCGGCACGGTCGGCCATCGGATCGATCTTGCGGTCGGGCTTCCCTCACCGCCTCCCGAGGTCCTGCACGACCTCCACCGCGAGCTCCGTCGGCTCGCCGGCGGGCTCGCGCTCTGGGCCGAGCTCCTCGCACCCCGGGACGCGGCCGACGTGAAACCGATCGTCCGCCGCATCCGGCGCTTCGCCCGCCTGGTCGGACGGGTCCGGGACCGCGACGTCACGCTGAGCCTGCTCGAGCCGCTCCTCGCCGTGCGCGATCGGGCCAGCGAGGCGGGAGCGCTCCGGGGGTTCGTCGGACGGCTGCGCGAGGACGGCCGAACGGGCCGCGAGCTCTTGCGGGCGTTCCTCACGACCGAACGAAGAGGGGGCCTCCTTGACCAATCCCGGGCCGTGCTCGACCGCAAGCCCAGGGCGCGCGCCTCCGAAGAGATCGTGCGGATCTTCCACGAGGAGTGGGCGGTCCACCGTCGGAGGGTCCGCAAAGCCCGCCGCCGGGCGCGCAAGCGCCCGGACATCGACCGGCTCCACCGCCTCAGGATCCGCATCCGGCGCTGGAGGCACCTTGCCTCGCTCGCCGACCTAGCGAACGTCCCCGCGCCCGAGCCCGTTACCGCGAGCCTGAGGACGCTGCAGGACCGCCTCGGTCACTTGCACGACCTCGACGTGGCCCTCACCACACTGCCCGAGGAGCTCACCCGCTCGGCGGCCGCGCGCCGCCTCGCCCTCACGCTCCGCCGGGAGCAGGCCTCGATCCGAACGCTCCTCGAAGAACGGGCCGCGCGATCCCGAGCGGACCGTTCCCGGCGTCCCACCACCTCCCGGAGGCCCTAGCCGATGGTCTCCGCCCCGCCCCCGGTCGAGGGCAAGGACGGGTACGACGCGCCCCGGGCGCTTCGGGGCGCTCTCCTTGAGACGGGGGCGATCGGCGCGACGTCGCGGCAGCTCGCGGCCCGGACCGACCTCAGCCGGGACCGGGTCGTCGCCGAGCTCGACCGGCTGGCCTCGGCGGGCGAGGTGGTCCGCATCGGCCGCGGGCTCTGGGTCCTCAACGACTTCCGGACGCTCGAGGCGAGAGAGGACTTCGTCGACCCGAAGAGCTACGTCGAGCGGTTCGCGCGGGAGAACGGCGTGAGCCTCGGAGTCTACCATGGCCCGATCACGTTCCGCTCGAACGAGGAGGAACCGGTCCACCGTTGGTGGCCGTACGTCCAAGGCTACTCGGCCGAGTTCGTACGGGACGCGCTCGGCTCGCTCGGGGCCGGCCGAGGATCGACCGTTCTTGACCCGTTCGCCGGAAGCGGCACGACGCTCGTGGAGGCGCGCCGTGCCGGTGCCCGCGCCGTCGGCTGCGAGCTCCTCCCCCCGGCGGCCCTTTCCGCCCGGGTGAAGACGCGGTTCGAGCTCTCCGGTCCGGCGCTCCTCCGATCGGCGCGGGGGGTCCTCGCGAGGGCCCGGCGCGGACTGCGCGCCCCCCCGCCGTTCCTTCGGGAGACCCGACGCCAGTTCTCGCCCGGGGCGCTCTCGGAGCTCCTTCGGCTCCGGGCCGCCCTCCCGACCACGGGCACCCCGGTGGCCGAGGCGATCCTCCTCGCGTTCGGACGGATCCTTGTGCCGTCGAGCCGCCTACGCCGTTCCCCGTGCCTCGGCTACGGCCGTTCGCCCGAGGCGGACCCTCGAACTCCCTCGGAGCGCCTCGAGGAGGCGGTGGGCGAGATGGCTTCGGACCTCTCCGGGCTTGCTTCCGAGCGAGGCGCGTGGGGCCCGCCCGCGTCGGTCGTCCTCGGCGACTCCCGTTCGCTCGACGTCCCGCCGGGGTCGGTCGACCTCGCGGTCACGAGCCCCCCGTACGTGAACGGGATGGACTACGTGATGAACTACAAGGTCGACCTCGCCTGGCTCGGCTACGCGCGCTCCTACGCCGACCTCCGAGAGCTCCGCCGCCGGTCCGTCGCGTGCGACAACCTGCCGCGGTCGGAGACCGCGGCCTACCTCTCGGTGCGCGGGGGGCCCGACCCGTGGCTCGAGGAGATCCTCGGCGGGATTCGGACGAACGTCCTCGCGAAGAGCACCTACCGTCGGGACGACATGCACGCGGTCGTCCACCGCTACTTCGCGGACCTGCTCCCGGTCCTCGAGCGCGTTCGGTCCGCGCTCCGCCCGAACGGCCGGTTCCTGGTGGTGGTGGGCGACTCGCTCCTTGCCGGAACGTATGTCCCCGGCGACCTCATCCTGGCCCGCATGGCCGGTCGGCTCGGGTTCGCGATCGAGTCGGTCGACGTCGCCCGGACCCGACGGAGCGGCCAACGGCGCTCGTTCGAGCTCCGGGAGTCGGTCGTCACGCTTCGGCGCACCACCGCCTGAACCGCCGTCCGGCCCGGGACCCGGAGGGGGCGGCCGTGCCGCTCGACGGAAACCCTTAACCTACGTGCGCGGCGAAGAGAAGGCCGAGGGCCAAGCATGCCCGCTTCCGAGAACGAACCCCACTTCCTCGAACCGCTTCTCGGCATCGTCTTCGACCTCGACGGGACCCTTATCCTCTCCCACCACGACTTCGGGCGGATCCGGGCGGAGGTCGTGCGGATCGCCGAGCGCCACGGCGTCCTGCCGGGGCACCTCTCCGTCCACGAACCGGTCCACAGGATCGTCGAGATGGCCCGCGAGCAGCTCCGCTCCTCGGGCGTCGCGGACGGCCAGGTCTTCCGGTTCGAGGCCGAGTACCAGAAGGCGATCGACGCGATCGAGATGGAGGCGCTTCCCCGCACGGTCGAGCGAGGCGGCGCCGACGAGCTCCTGCGCAACCTCGCCGGGCGCGGCTTTCGCTTGGGCCTGCTCACCCGCAGCTCGGAGAAGTTCGCCCGCCAGGCGCTCCTCCGCGCGAAGCTCGACCCGCACTTCGGCTACCTGAGGAGCCGCTCGGCTCCCGGGCCCGCGAAGCCGTCCCCCGAAGCCCTGCTGCTCCTTCTTGAGCAGATGCAGGTCCCGCGGGAGCGGGCGCTCTTCGTCGGGGACCACCTCATTGACGCGGAGTGCGCTACGCGGGCGCGTGTCCGCTTCTACGCCGTCCTGCCGGACCCGTCCGAGAAGGCCGACCCCTCGGTGAACGCCGACCGGTTCAAGGCGGCGGGCGCGTCGGCGGTCGCGGCGAACCTTCCCGAGCTCGCCCGGTTCCTCGGCGTCGCCGCGGGGCCCCCCCGCGCCGCCTAGGCCCAGCTCTAGAGGTACTCCGCCCAGGCGTGGATGACCGCCCGCTCGGCGGTCGCCCACGCCTCAGGGATCTGGTTCCAGCCGCTCCGAAGGTCGCCGACCGCGTAGAGGCCGGGGATCGGGCGGCCGTCCGACGCGGCAAGCGCCCGGCAGTCCTCGTCGGTCGAGACGTAGCCTTCCGGATCGAACCGGCAGCCGAGCGCCTTCGGGATCGCGGCGTGCATGTCGTACCACCCGAGGGCGGAGAACCCCCGGTCGTAGGAACGGTGCGTTCCGTCCGAGAACTTCACCCCGAACCGGTGCTCGCGGATCTCGTCGAACCCGACCATCTCCGCCTCGACCCACCGGATGTGGTGCTCCTCGAGGGCGCGTTCGAGCTCCGAGCGTTCCTCGGGACCGACCCCCTCGAGCGGCCGGCGCCCGTGGGAGAGCAGCTCGACGGAGGTCGGGGCGAACTCGGTGAGCTCGAGGGCGCTGCGGGCGGCGTAGGCGTCGTGCCCGATGACCCCGACCGACCGGCCGGCCAGGTCGTGCCCGTCGCACAGCACGCAGAAGTCCACGATCGCCTGGTTCGCCCACGGGAAGATCGGGTCGATCTTCCCTCCCACCTCGGGGATCCGGTCGACGACCCCGAGCGCGAGGACGAGGGCGCGCCCCGTCGCGCGACGGGGCTGGCCGAGCCAGGAGAAGTCGACCGTGAACCCGTCGTCGGTCCGCTCGGCGGACGTCACGCGAGCGGGAGTGAGGTAGTCGGTCCACTCCGCCAACCGGCGGACCGCCTCAACCTGCCGGTCGAGCAGCGTGTGGCCCGAGACCCCCTCGGGGAACCCGGGGATGTTCATCATCTTCGGCGCGTAGTACGACCGCGAGTACTTCGGACCCCGGTCGAGGACGGCGGCCGACTTGCGCAAGAGCCCGGCCTTGAGCCCGGCTTGGAGGCCCGCGTGCCCCCCGCCCAGCACGAGGAGGTCGTAGCGGTCGCGCAGCCTCGGGAAGCCGGGCATCCGACGGGTCGGTGCGGCGGAGGTTGATGGCGTTTCCTGAGAGCCGCGCGCGCAGAGCCGCACCACGCGCCGCGGAGCGTGCGACGGACACCGGACGACCCGTCGGACGGGCAATCCTTATCCTCCACACCGCTCCTCGATTGCGTCGGGTTCCCGACGATCGTGCCGGCTTCCGCCGAAGAACGTCCCAAGGTGGGGACCCTTCTTTTGGAGGACGGCACGCGGTTCGAATCCGACGGATTCGGTTCGGTCGGCCGCCGGGTCGGTGAGGTCGTCTTCACCACCGGCATGGTCGGCTACCCCGAGTCGCTGACGGACCCGTCCTACCGGGGCCAGATTCTGACCTTCACCTACCCGCTCCTCGGCAACTACGGCGTGCCGAACGGCGGCGCGACCGACGCCTTCGGCCTATCCGCCCTCGAGAGCCCGGGTCTCCAGGTCCGCGGGGTGATCGTCCGGGGGACGACGCGGCCGAACCACTGGGCGATGGCCCGTTCCCTGTCGGCGTGGATGGAGGCGGAGGGCGTTCCCGGCCTCCGGGGCGTCGACACCCGGCGCCTCACCGAGCACCTTCGCGCGCACGGCGTGCTCCGCGGGGTGGTCGACGTCTCGGAGACCTCGCGTCCCTCGGACGCCGAGCTCGGTGAGGCGCTCCGCCGGGCCCCCCGGTACGGGGAGGAGGACCTCGTGAAGGAGGTCGCCCCGAAGGAGCCCGAGCTCCTCGGGCGCGCTGGAGGCCCGTTGGTCGCGGTCCTCGACTGCGGCGTGAAGACGAGCATCCTCCGCGCGCTCCTCTCCCGCGGCGCCCGGGTCCTGAGGCTCCCGTACGACCACGAGGTCCCCGCCCGCTGGGCGGGCCGGAAGGTCTCGGGCCTCTTGGTCGGCAACGGCCCCGGCGACCCCGCGCTCCTCGCCACGACCGTCGAGGAGCTCGGGCGGCCCTCGAACCGCGGGCTCCCGACCCTCGGGATCTGCCTCGGCCACCAGCTCCTCGCGCTCTCGCGCGGCGGGACGACGTTCAAGCTCAAGTATGGCCATCGGGGCCAGAACAAGACGGTCGTCTTCCCCGACGGCCGCGCGATCATCGCGAGCGAGAACCACGGCTACGCGGTCGACCCGGTCTCGCTGAAGGGTTCCGGTCTCGAGCCGTGGGCCACCAATCCGGACGACGGGACCCTCGAGGGACTGCGGGACCGGTCCGGGCGCGTGCTCGCCCTCCAGGGCCACCCCGAAGGACACCCCGGCCCGCAGGAGGCCGGGTTCGTCTTCGACCTGTTCCTGCGCAAGGTGAGGGCCCGCGCATGACCCCCCGAATCCCCGAGAAGGTCGTGCTCCTCGGCAGCGGGGCGCTCAAGATCGGCGAGGCGGGCGAGTTCGATTACTCCGGGAGCCAGTGCCTCAAGGCGCTCGCCGAGGACGGCGTCTACGCGGTGGTCGTCAACCCGAACATCGCGACCGTCCAGACCGACCCGCCGAAGCTCGGCAAGGTCTACTTCCAGCCGCTCGTGCCGGAGTTCGTCGCTCCGATCCTCGCCGCGGAGCGCCCCGACGGCCTCCTGCTCTCCTTCGGGGGCCAGACGGCGCTCAACTGCGGGGTCCAGCTCTCCGACCGCGGAGTGCTCGCCCGCACGGGCACGAGGGTGCTCGGGACCCCGCTCGCGGGGATCCGGGCGACCGAGGACCGGGCGAAGTTCGTCCGCACGATGGCCCGGGCGAGTGTCCCGACGCTCCCCAGCCGAGCCGTCTACTCGCTCGAGGAGGCACGGGCCGCCACGAAGGACCTCGGTTACCCGGTGATCGTGCGCGTCGCCTTCACGCTCGGCGGCAAGGGCGGAGGCGTCGCCCGGACCCCCGAGGAGCTCGCCGAGGTCGTCGGCCGCGGTCTGCGCGCGAGCCCCGTGGGTCAGGTCCTGCTCGAGCGGTACGTCGGGTCGTTCAAGCAGATCGAGTACGAGGTGGTACGCGACGCGCTCGGCAACACGCTCACCGTCTGCAACATGGAGAACGTGCTCGCGATGCGCGTGCACACCGGCGACAACATCGTCATCGCCCCGAGCCAGACGCTCACGGACGAGGAGTACCAGATGCTCCGCCAGGCGGCGATCCGGGCCGCGGACGCCTGCGGGATCGTCGGGGAGTGCAACATCCAGTTCTGCCTCGACACCCAGAGCGAGGAGTACTACGCGATCGAGATCAACGCGCGGCTCTCCCGGTCGAGCGCGCTCGCCAGCAAGGCGACCGGCTACCCCTTGGCCTACGTCGCCGCGAAGCTCGCGCTCGGCTACAACCTACCCGAGCTCACGAACCAGATCACCGGTGTCACCACCGCCTGCTTCGAGCCGTCGCTCGACTACGTCGTCGTGAAGCTCCCGCGCTGGGACCTCGAGAAGTTCGAGCGGGCGGACCGCCGTCTCGGGCCGTCGATGAAGTCGGTGGGCGAGGCGATGGGGGTCGGCGCCTCCTTCCCCGAGGCGCTCTCGAAGGCCGTCCGGATGGCGAACCCGAGGGACGACCTCCTCCCCCCGTCCGAGGTCCGTGCGAAGGAGGCGATCCTCGCCGACCTTGCGAACCCCACCCCGGATGTGCTGAAGCACGTCCTCGAGGGGCTCCGCGCCGGGGTCGACCCGACCGAGATCTCTTCGGTGAGCTACATCGACCGCTGGTTCGTCGACGAGCTCGCCGAGATCGAGTCCGCCCACCGCGAACTGGTCGCGGCCCCGAGCGGACCGCTTCCGCCCCGTCTCTTGCGACGGGCGAAGGAGCTAGGGCTCTCCGACCGTGCGATCGGGCGCGCCGCCCGCCGCGACGAGGAGGAGGTGCGGCGCCAGCGCCTCGAGGCCGGCATCCGGCCCCGGATCCGGATGATCGACACGCTGGCGGGGGAGTGGCCGTCCCGGACGAACTACCTCTACGTCACCTACCGCGCCGACGCGGACGACGTGGCGCCGATGGCCCCCGGGGCGGCCCTCGTGATCGGCGCGGGTCCCTACCGCATCGGCTCGAGCGTCGAGTTCGACTGGTCGACGATGAACCTCGTGGTCGGGCTCAAGGAGGAGGGGCTCCCGGGCGTCGCCATCCTCAACTCGAACCCGGAGACCGTCTCCACCGACTACGACCGCTCCGACCGCCTCTACTTCGAGGAGATCACGCTCGAGAGGGTCCGCGACCTCCACGACTTCGAGCACTTTGCCGGCGTCGTGACGTGCGTCGGGAGCCAGCTCGCCCAGAACCTCACCCCGCTGCTCGCGATGTGCGGCGTCCCGATCCTCGGGACCGCGCCCGGGTCGATCGACACCGCCGAGGACCGTGCCCGGTTCTCGCGCCTGCTCGAAACGCTCGCGATCCCGCAGCCGGCCTGGCGGGCGTTCACGACGGTCGAGGAGGCGAACGCGTTCGCCGAGGAGGTCGGCTACCCGGTCCTCGTCCGTCCGTCGTACGTGCTGAGCGGGCAGGCGATGCGGGTGATCGTGGGCCGGGCGGACCTCGCACGGTTCCTCTCCGAGGCGGCGCGCGTCTCCCCCGAGCACCCGGTCGTGATCTCGAAGTTCGTCGAGGGGGCGGACGAGGTCGAGCTCGACGCGATCGCGGACGGCGAGCACGTCCTCATCGCCGGGATCCTCGAGCACGTCGAGCGCGCCGGGGTCCACTCGGGCGATGCGACGTTCTCGCTGCCGCCGCGCCGCACCTCCTCCGAGGTGCAGGGAAAGCTCGTGGACGTGGCCCAGCGGCTCGCCCGCGCGCTCTCGATCCGCGGGCCGTTCAACGTCCAGTTCCTGGTGAAGGACGAGGCCTGCCAGATCATCGAGCTCAACCTCCGGGCCAGCCGGTCGCTCCCGTTCCTCGCGAAGGCGACAGGGGTGCCGCTCTTGCGCGAGGCGGCCCGAGCGATGCTCGGCCGGCCGCTCCGCCGGGAAGGGATCGCCCCTCTCCCTCCGAACCGCTTCGGCGTGAAGGTCCCCCAGTTCTCGTTCCTGCAGCTCTCGGGCTCGGACCCGCTCCTGGGCGTCGAGATGCAGTCGACGGGAGAGGTCGCCTGCTTCGGCCCGACGTTCTCGGACGCCTTGGTCAAGGCCCTCGTGGCGACGGGCGTCCGGCTCGTCCCGAAGCGGGGGACCGCCTTCCTCTCCGTCGGAGGTCCCGAGCTCAAAGGGCAGCTCTGGCCGATCGCCCAACGCCTGCGCGACCTCGGGCTCAAGGTCGCCGCGACGGAGGACACCGGCGCGTTCCTCGCCGCGCGCGGGCTGAGGAACGTCCGCATCCTCCACAAGGTCTCCGAGCCGGACCGCCACCCGAACGTCCTCGAGGCCCTCGACGGGGGGACGATCGACCTGATGCTCAACGTGCCGGCGTCGCTCACCCAGGAGAAGTTCGAGCGGATGCTCGAGGACGAGTACGTCCTGAGGCGGCGCGCGATCGAGCTCGGGATCCCGCTGTTCACGAGCCTCGAGGCGTTCGCCGCCTACGTGGAAGGCGTCGCCTGGCTCGAGGAGCACCCGCTCACGGTCGAGCCGCTCTACGGCACGCCGGACCCGCACGAGACGGTGCCCGCCACGGCCGTGGCGCGGTCGATCCCGGTCGTGCCGGGGCGCCGGCGGGCCCGACGCGGCCGCCGGCGCTAGGTCCTCGCGCTAGTGCGTGGCGAGCGGGAACTTCGTGACGGAGAACTCGGGGACCAGGGTCGAGGTGTCGAGCACCTCGGGGATCCCACGGATGCTCTCGGTGACGAAGTCGAGGACGCGGCGCTTGCTCCCGGTCGTGGCCGGGAACTCGAGGACGACCAGGATGTCCCAGTCGCCCGTGAGGAAGTGGAGCTCCTTGACCTCGTGCAGCCCTTCGAGGAGGCGGCGAATCCGGTCGAGGTCGCCCCCGCGGACCTTGAGGTAGGTCAGCGCGCGGACGCTCTTGAGCTCGGTCGGCATGATCGCCGAGAGGTTCTCCTCGGAGAACTGGTCGGCGCCCACGAGCCGCTGGCCGCTCGGCGCGACCAGCACCGGGAACGTGTGGACGTCCCGCAGGTGCTCGGTGATGAGCTTCTCGAGGCGGCCGGCCTTCTCGACGTCGACCACCTTCACCTGGTAGCCGCGGGCGAGCCCGATCTCCTCCGTGATCGCGACCGCGCGCGACTGGTCGTCGGAGAGGAAATAGACGGGCCGGCCGTCGCTGGTCGCCGGCTCGCTCATGTAGTCGGCCGGGGCGCCCGCGACGGCGGTCGGCGACGGGGTCAACGAGGCGGTGACGGCGGGCCGGTAGAACGACGTGACCGCCCGCTTCGATTGCACGTAGAGCGTGACCTCGCGTTGCTCGGCCATCGGGCCGGCGAAGGACGAGGGGGGTCTATATGGATGCCGTTCCTCGACGGGGCCGGCCGCCTGCCGGGGGGACCTTAGGAAGCCCGTCCGGCCGATCGCGCTCGCCGAACGAGAAAGGAAGGAAGGAAAGGGTTCGGTCCGGGCGCCCACGGCGCCCGTCGCCGGGCGCGCTCTAGTAGCGCTTGTAGGAGTCGGAGCGGTCCCGGCCGCCCCCGCCTCCGCCACCGCCGCCGCCGCCGCCACCGTAGCGGCCGCCGCCGTAGCCTCCGCCGCCTCCGCCGCGGTCACGGTAGCCGCCGCCTCCGAAGGAGCGGCGCTCGCTCTCGAACTCCTGCTGGCTCATGTCGAGGGACTGGTTGATGTCCCCCAGGGCCTCGGTCGACTTCGAGAGGTTGCCGTAGCGGCCGACGTTCAGGCGCATGTGGCCGCGCACGAGGGAGACGTAGCCGTTGTCGACGAGGACAACCTCGTCCTTCTGGATCGAGCCGATCTGCTCGTTCCAGAGCGACAGGATGATGGTCGCGGTGTCGTCGCCGACCACCGCTTCGCAGACCTTTCGGGGGTCTCCGAACTTCCCCATCACTTCCTTCGTCTCTCCGATGCTCAGCACTTTGGCCAGCACGTTCACTTGCTTCGAGTTCGGCGTCAGGTCTCGCACTTTGGTCAATGGCTTGTCGCTCATCTTTTCGTTCGCCTCGGGTTCGCTTTCGCTTTGCGCGTTTGGTTCGCGTGGGTACCTTTGAGCGGCAACACTCGCGCGAACACTCGTCTCAAAACAAGGACGGGCGGGACGCTCGATTCGGGCCGGCTCGCGGATTCCTCGGCCGAAGTAGCACAACCGCCCCTTATAAAGCAAACGGGTAAGGCAGGTTACGACGGGAAACGGTGCGCCGACCGCCCCGGCGGCCCCCGCAGATGGAACGGCAGGTTTTTGGAGCCCCCCTCGCGTCCGACCCCCGGATGACCCAACGGTTCGACGTCGGCCTCCAGCTGCTGCGCCAGAAGCAGTACGAACGGGCCGCCGGGGCCTTCCTCGAGGTCGTGCGGGATAGCCCGGGGCACGCCCGGGCCTGGTCGAACTACGGGATCGCCCTCGTCCACCAGGGGAAGGCGGCGGAGGCGGAGTCGGCCCTCTCGCGCGCCATCGCGCTCGCCCCGGACAACGCGGACGCCTGGTTCCACCTCGGCATCGCCCGCGCCGAACGCGACGAGTGGGGGGACGCCGCGAGCGCCTACCGTCGTGCGGTCGGCCTCGCCCCGGGCGACATGGTCGCCTGGCACCGCCTGGGCGTCGCCCTCGCCGAGACCGGCGACGAGGCGGGCGCCGCGGCCGCGTTCGAGCGCGCGCTCGTCCTCTCCCGCGATCCGGAGGCGGCCGAGGGCCCTTCCGAGCCCGCCGCCGACGCGGCGTCGTTCGACGACCACAGCGAGGAGGGGGGCGAGCGGGAAGGGGCCCGGGAAGCGAAGAGCTGGCTCGACCTCGCCCTCTCCCTCCTCACATTGGGGGACGAGGAGGAGGCGGTCGCCGCCTACGAACGGGCCTACACCCTCGACCCGGAGCGAGCGAGCCGCTCGATCTTCCGGCCGATGCTCCACCTGCTTTCGACGAGCGACGTCGACCCGACGGCGAGCCCCGGCCCGATGGGCGGCCCCGAGTTCGCGGGCCCTCCGCGCCCCGAGGGGGTCCGGCCCCCCGGTCCGGGACCCCGCCCCGACGTTCGCTAGGGCCGGGCTACCCCCCTAGGTAGGGTGGGGGGCCTCGGTCACGATCACCGACTCGGCCCACTCCTTCGCCCGGTTCCGCGCCACTTCGTGCTCGCGGTAGAACGTGTGGATCCGCTCGAGGATCTGCCCCTTGCACTCCCCGCAGAGGAGCGAGCCCGAGCGGCAGCCCGCGGTGATCTCGGCGAACTTCTCCTCGGACTCGGCGAACCGGCTCCTCCAGAGCGCCCAGATCGAGCAGATCTCGGGGACGGCGCCGAGCCGCCGCTGCTCCTCGACGGTCGCCCGGCCCCCGGTAAAGGCGTTCTTCACCTTCCGCTCGACGACCTTGGGCGGGTCGTTGAGGAAGAGGGCGTTGTCGGCGGCCGCACCGGTCGTGGACATCGCCGCCTCGCCGAGCAGGCCCGGGATCATCCGGCTGTGGACGAGCGCCGGCTTCGGGTAGCCGAGCCCCTCCGCCACATCGCGGGTGAGGCGGAAGTGAGGGTCCTGGTCGATCCCGCACGGGATGAGGCACGGGACGGACCGCCCCTCCGCCCACGACGGCCAGAAGCACGGGACCGTCTGGAGGGCGGTGTAGAAGACGAGCCCGATGTTCGTCGACGGCTCGAAGCCGAACACCGCCTTCACGCTCGAGTACGGGATCTTGCGGGCGACGCGGACCGCGAGCGGGTAGAGCGCCGCGATCGACTTCGAATCGAAGAAGACGCGGGTGAGCTTCGGGTCGAAGCCGACCGCCAGGATGTCGTAGAGGTTCTCGAGCCCCCAGCGGACCGACTCCTCCCGCGAGAGCCCGCCCCGCGCCCAGAACTTCTCGTCGTCGGTGATCTGGATGTACATCGGCAGGCCGAGCTTCTCCTGGAGCCATTGGCAGAGCTCGAACGACGGGAGGTGGGAGGTGTGGAGCGGCCCCGAGGGCCCCCGCCCGGAGTAGAGGAAGAACTTCGTCCCCTTCTCGAACCCGTCCAAGAGCTGGACGAGGTCGCGGTGCGAGTAGTAGATTCCCCGCGCGAGGAGCGGGTGGAGCTCGCCGCCCGCGAGGCGCTTCAGCCGGGCGAGCAGCTCGGCGGTGATCTCCTGCGTGCCGAACAGCTCGCGGAGCCGGTCGTAATCGACGCGGCCGCGGACCTCGTACGGCGTGACGACGAACTCCTCCGGTTCCGGCATCGGGCCCCTCGGCTCAGCCTTCGGGGAACGTGATGCGGGCGAGGATCGACGCAAGGTCGGACGGCAGGACCCCGGCGGAGGCGAGCGCCTTCGAAAAGCACGGTCGGGTATGCTCGACCCGGACGGAGTGGCCGCACCGGGGACACGGGGAGCTCCCCTCGATGAGATGGCCGAGCCCTCCCGCCCGGAGCGACGGGCCGTCCCGGCGCGGGCGGCCCCGGGCCGCCACCTCGGCGAACCGGTCGAGGTTCGAGAGGGGGACCCGGACGGGGGTGTTGCAGACCGGACAGCGCGCGGGAGCGCGGCAGGTGCACCCCATCGTCGGCGGGGTATGCGTGCCCGGCGCTTAAAAAGGGTCGGCAGCGCGCCAGGGTCCCCCGGGCCCGGCGCGCTCGGGTTTATCTACCGGAAGGTGACGTAAAACTCGACCATGGAGATGATGGGCCAATCCGACCCGGTGCGCGCAACGTTCGTCGCCATCCTCCAGCAGCTCAACCGCACCGAGTCGATGAACGAGGGGAAGGAGCGACAGCAGTCCCTGTACCTCGAGGAACTCCAGCGGATCCTCCGCAAGTTCTGGGCGATCGACGGCGACCACGTGAAGCTCCCGCTCGCGCTCGGGCTCCTGCTGCGCAACGGGCTGGTCGAGGTCGACAGCACCGCCGTCGTGGGCGCGGCGCCCCCCCTCAAGGGTCGACCCCGCTACCGGATCACCTCCGAAGGGAAGCAGTTCCTGGTCGACGCGATCCAGAAGGCGGAGAGGATCCCGTAGGCCGCACGGACCCCGCGACGTCCTCGACCGGCGCCCGCCGGAAGGCATCGTTAAGTAGGGGGCCCTTGTCGTGCGGGGGTCGTGTCGCGGATTCACTCCGGGCGCAAGGGTCGCGCGGGCTCCCACCGACCCTACCCGCTCGTCAAACCCGAGTGGGTGACGGCGTCCTCCGAGGAGGTCGTCGCCCAGGCGGTCCAGCTTTCGAAGGGCGGTCGAACCGCCGCGCTGGTCGGCCAGATGCTGCGCGACGGGGCGGGGATCCCGTCCGTCCGCGCGGTGACCGGTAAGCGCCTCGGCGCGGTCCTCGCGGAGAGCGGGCTCAAGCCCGAGGTCCCCGACGACCTCCAGTCGCTCTTGAAGCGGGTCGTGCACCTCCAGCGCCACCTCGAGACGCACCCCAACGACTTGGCGAACAAGCGAGGGCTCACCCTGTTGGAGTCCCGGATCCGACGCCTGGCGCGCTACTACCGCCAGCACGGACGGATCCCGGAGGGCTGGCGGTACTCGGCCGCCGGCGCCGCGCTCCAGGTCGAGTGATGCCGTCCGGCCCCGACAGTTTCGTTTCGCATCCCCGCTACCTCGAGGAGTTCACGCGGGCCCGCGGGCTCCTCCTGGCGAACCCCCGGCGCTGGCGCGTCGTCTACCACTACGACGGGGACGGCGTGGCGGCCGCCTCCGCCCTGCTCCGCGGCTTCGCCCGCTTGGGCTACCCCGCGCAGGCGACCGCCCTCTTCGGCGTCGAGCGCGACCGCATCGCGGCCCTGCTGCGCGCGACCCCCGGTCCGGTGATCGTCACCGACACCGGCTCGAGCTGGCTCGACCTGTTCGCGGCGCACCC
>JBAIXP010000137.1:0-4636 GCA_037916495.1 Thermoplasmata archaeon
GCCGGGACCACCACGCGGTAGGCCGGCTCGGCGATGTCGCGGGTGTCGCGGGAGACCGTGACCGCGAGGTTGATGTCGAGGCCGTTCGGGCCGATGCGGTACGGGTGCATCCTCGAGTCGTGGGAGCTCCCCCGGAACTTCTCGACGCCGATCGCCCGCACGGTGGCGCCGTCGCGCTCCCAGCGGAAGAGCCGTATCTCGCCCCGGGCGAGCATCCGCTCGGGGGTCTCCGCTCCCTCGAGCGGCGACTCCACGGTAAGGACGGTCGTGACCTTGAGGTCGGAGAGGAACCGCATGAACGTCTGGGCGCCGAGGACCGGCTCGAGCCCCTTCATGCAGAAGTACTGGAGCGCGGTGAGCGAATCGATCACCATCCTCGTGTAGTGGCGCCTCTGCGTCTGCATCCGGAGGAACTGCTCGAGCGCGGCGATCGTCACCTCGGTGCTGGTGAACTCGGGGGTCTGCCGGATCTCCTCGGGAACGTCGGCGAACGACACCACGTCGCGGACCGACGAGATATCCTTGAACGGGATCCGCTCGTAGCGCATGACGTCCGGGATCGCGTCGAAGACGTCGATGCGGTCGAGCTGGGGGCGGAGCGCGCGATGGTTGCGGCGCACCTCGTTCGGAGGGTCCTCGAGCGTCACATAGAGCACGGGCTCTCCGCGACGGACCCCTTCGCAGAGGAACTGGAGCGCGAGGCTCGTCTTGCCGGTTCCCGCGGGACCGACGACCAGGTACGGCCGGCGGGGCATGAGCCCCCCGTCGAGCATCGTGTCGAGAGCGGAGACCCCGAAGGCGACCCGCGTGTTGTCCTGAGGCGGATGCGCCTTCTTCTCGGGCACGAGGTGCTCCGGTTACGCCCTCGGGGGCGGGGCCGGCGGTTGGTGCAAGGGGGACGATTCTTCTTCAACCTATCCAAAGCTTGGGCACCGTGCGGGACCGGCGCACGGCGCGCCTCCGTGCGCGGCCGGTCGGGCGCGTCTCGCCGCGCGCGGCCACCCCCGAACGGCGCAAGGGATATCTCCGAACGGGCCCCGCGCCGGGCGTGCCCGCGACGAGGCGCGACGGAGCCGAGCGGATGCGCGCCCTGGCGCTCGAGACCCCGGCGACGCTGGTCCAAGGCTTCCGCCACGGGCTCGAGGTCTCGGTCCCCGCCCGGACCGCGAACCCGCGGGTCTACGCCGCCGGGATGGGCGGGTCGGGGATCGTCGCCGACCTGGCCCGTACGCTCGTCGCCTCCGAGAGCGGAGCCGACCTCACGGTCGTGCGGGGGTTCGCGCTGCCTCGGGCCGTGGGCCCCGGGGCGCATGTGCTCTTGACCAGCTACTCGGGCAACACCTGGGAGACCCTCCGGGCGTACGACGCCGCGGGGCGCGCGGATGCCGCGCGGACGGTGATCACCTCGGGGGGGTCCCTCGCCGAACGGGCCGAGGCGGACGGGGTCCCCGTCCTCAGGGTCCCGCCCGGGCTTCCTCCGCGCGCGGCGATCGGCCATCTCCTGGGCGGGACGCTGGGCGTGCTCGACCCGCTCTTTCCCGAGTCCAACGAGGCGCGAATAGCGGCGGTCGCGGCGAGGATCGAACGGAGGATCGGGCGGCTCGCGTCGGCCCGTGGACCGCCGGCCCTCCTCGCGCGCTCGATCGGGGAGCGCCTGCCGTTCTTCTACGCCGAGTCGTCGTTCCTGCCGCTGGCCCGCCGATGGAAACACCAGGTGGAGGAGAACGCGAAACGGCTCGCCGTCTTCGACGAACTCCCCGAGCTGATGCACAACGCGCTGGTCGGTTGGGACGCCACCCCCAAGAGCGCCGCGCGTCGTTTGGCGGTCGTCCTGCTCGAATGGACGGAAGAGGACCCCACGGTCCGCGCGAGCGCGCGCTACCTCGAGCGCCTGCTGCGGGGGCGCGGCGTACGGACGATCAAGGTCCCGCTCGCCGGCGAGGACCGGCTCGAAGCCCTTCTCGAAGGGATCGTTCTTGGAGACCTCACGAGCCTCTCGCTCGCCCGGCAAGGCAAGGTGGACCCCCTCCCGGTCGAGGCGATCACCCGTCTCAAGTCCACGGTGGGGGGAGCGGCCTCCGCCCCTTCCGTCCCTGCGCCGCCGAGCCGGCCCGCCCGCTGAGGCCCCTCGAACTCGCACGAGACGGGCGAAGACGCGCTCGCACCGACCGAGGTCCTGGTCCGTCGCGCGACCTCGGGCCGGCGGGGCCTCGTTTCCGGGAGAATAATAGGATTGGCCCGAGGAGCACCTAAAGGAATGTGCGCGCTGAATTCATTAACTCACGGAGTTCGGCGGTATTATGGCAGCGAGAAAACCCGGCGTGTCGCTCGTAGAAGCGTCCGCCGACCGAATCGTGATTGACACGAAGCTCGGAAGGGTCATTATAGAGCCCGAAAGTGTTCGTTTTCACCGCGCCGGCCGAGGGCGCGGTCGCGCTTTGCTGAGCCGGGAGAACGTGGCGTAGCCCGCGTTCCGCCCCGATTTTCAACCGTTTCTTTACCCCGCCCGCCGGCGAACTCTCGAGCGGGCCCTCGGGCTCGGCGGAGGGTCCGTGCGGGAAATCCGAGAGGGGCGGGTCCCGGCCGGGCTAGCGTGACGCCCCAGGACGTCCCCGCGTCCCACTACGGCTGGAGAGGCGCGGGCCGGCCCAACTGGAAGAAGATCGCGGGGTTCCCTCCGACCCGGCGCATGGGAGGCGAAAGTCCGAGCTCCGCGCGGACCTTCTTCACCGCGGCGACCTCCGCCGGTGCGACGTTGTCGGCGACCGTGAAGTACGCTTGGTGGCGTTCACGGAGCCAGCCCATAACGACGTCCGGTTCGGTCTGTCCCTCCTTGGCCCCCAGGACGCTGACGAACATCCCCTTCTGAGTGTGGAAGATGTCGTCCACCGCCACCATCGCCTGAGGGTCGAGCCGAGGGAAGAGGTGGTCGACGTACCACCGGGCAAAATCTGCCGTATGGAGGGCGTCCACCAGGAGAAACTCGATGCGGTCCGGCAGGGTGCGGGACGTCTCGAACACGTCGCCCCGCACGAACTCCCATCGCCCGTCCGTAAGCTCGCGGGGAAGGACCCGGGCCGAATCGTCGATAAGGTCGCAGGACGTGAGCTTCCCGAAGCCGTTGTCCCGAATCCCGTTGAGGATCCACGAGGTCGACCAGCCCCCCGACGGGGAGACTTCGACCAGGACGTTCGGACGTAGCTCACGGACGAGGAGATAGAGCAGCTCGCAGTTGTAATCGCCGAAGAACGGGTAGAGGTAGCGACGCTGGGGGAACGCGACCCGCAACGCACCTCGGTAGAGGTACCAGACGGGGTAGACCGATTCGAGGGCCGGAAACGACCGCCTCAGGTTCAGCTCGATCCGCGAGTAGCCGCGACGGAAGAACAGTTCCTCTTCCCACTTCCGCACGCGCGCCAGGTCCGCCGCGTACTTTCGGTAGAGCCGCTCCACCCCCTCGGAGGTGAGATCGACCGACCCCGAGCCGAACGTCGGCGGCCGGGCCGATCCTACAATTTCGGTTCCGGGGGTTGACGACGGACCGTTCACGGGAGGCGCTCCGGCCGCCGGACTTCGACGCGAGAACTCGGCTCTTCCGGGGAACGGATTCTCGGGCCCAAGACCTCGCCCCGATCGCCCGTCATGACGGTCCGTCCTCCCCCACCGCGCGGACTATTTATCGCGGCCCTCCGCGGCGCTGCCTCCACGGTAGCCGAGCCCCCCAGCGGCCCGACGACGGTCCCCGCGGTCCGTCCCGACCCCGCGTGGTCGCGGAGGCAGAACGAACGCGGAACCCCACGTGCGGCCACCTTGGAAGGCTCGTGCGGAGCGGTCCGCCGGGCGGCATATCTGTCGAGGGAGTTTATACTGCAGGTCCCGCTCCCTCCGCCGATGCAGCGCCCCCCGGTCGCCCTCGTGTCGATCGTCCTCGCGACGGCTCTCGCCGCCCTCTCGCTCGCTCCGGCTCACCTCGGCGCGCCCGCGGCGGGTGGGCGCTCCATCCTGGGGGGCCCCGCGGCCTCCCAGAACCCCGTCGGCGGCCCCAACGTGCCGCTCGTGCCCGCCAGCTCGCCCTTGTCGACGTTGACCTTTTCCGAGTCCGGGCTCGCGAGCGGCCTCCGGTGGAACGTCTCCTTGGCCTACCCGTCCCTCGACAATGGGTCGAACGTCTCCACCGGGACCTCCGGGACGATCGGACTCTCGGTCTCGGTCAACACCACCTACTCCTACTCCGTACAATCCGTGGTTCCGGACGGGGCGTTCGCGTACGCGACAGGAAGCTCCTCGGGAACGATCTACGTCCCCGCCGGCGGCGCGACCGTCTACCTAGTCTACCAAGCACTTCCCGCCTCCTCCGTACAGTTCAGCGAAACGGGCCTCCCGAACAAGGTCACGTGGAACGTGTCGGTCTCGGGCAGCTTCGGCAGCCCGGGAGCAATCCCGGTGGGCGCCTACCCGGAGAGCCTCGCCCTCGACACCGCCACCGGGGAGCTCTTCGTCGTCAACTCCAACTCCAACAACGTCTCCGTCGTCGACCCCGCCAACAACTCCGTCGTCGCCTCGATCCCCGTCGGCTCCCTGCCCCGCGGGATCGCCTACGACCCGGCGAACGGCAACCTCTACGTGGCGAACCTCC
>JBAIXP010000138.1:0-1674 GCA_037916495.1 Thermoplasmata archaeon
GGCCGACCTCGGGGCGCGCCCGGGTCGAGGGGATCGATGTCCTCGCCCGGCCCAACGACGTCCGACGGATCCTCGGCCTCGTCTTCCAGAAGTCGACGGCGGACGAGGAGCTCTCGGGGCGGGAGAACATGCTCATCGAGGCCGGGCTCTACGGGCTCTCGGGGAGCGAGGTCGGCGACCACGTCTCGGATCTGCTCCGGCAGATGGACCTCGCGGCCTCGGCCGACCGGTTCGTCAAGACCTACTCCGGAGGGATGCGCCGGCGGCTCGAGCTCGCCGTCGGGATGGTGCACAAGCCCCGGCTCCTGTTCCTGGACGAGCCGACGCTCGGCCTCGACCCGCAGGGACGTGCCGGGTTCTGGCGCTACATCCGCTCGCTTAGGGAGTCCCAGGGCCTGACCGTGCTCATGACCACCCACTACCTCGACGAGGCCGACCAGCTCTGCGACCGGATCGCGGTGGTCGACCACGGCAAGATCATCGCCCTCGGGACGCCCCGGGAGCTCAAGGACTCTGTCGGGGGCGACACGCTCGAGGTGTCGATGGCGCCCGGTACCGCCGATGCCACGTCGCTGCTCTCGGCGCTGCCCAACGTGAAGTCGGTCAGTCGCAAGGCCGACACCTACCGGGTGAAGTGCTCGAACGGCGAGGCGCTCGTCCCCAAGACCGTCATCGCCGCGACGCAGGCCGGGGTCGTGGTGCTCGGGATCACCGTCATCAAGCCGACGCTGGACGAGGTCTTCCTCCACCTCACCGGGCACGCCTACCGCGAGGAAGGCGAGCCGAACGCCGGCAGCGCGAGCGGGGAAGCAGAGACCGCGACAGCGTCCGGAGCCGCCTGATGCTGCTGCCGGCGCTCTCGCTCGTCCGCCGGGAGTACCTGCGGTGGATCCGGGCCCCCACGTGGGTGATCTCGGGGCTCATGAGCCCCATCCTCTACCTGCTCTTGTTCGGCCAGGCGTTCGACCTCGGGAAGCTCCTCCCGCCCGGAACTCCCCCGGCCCTGCTCTCGCAGGCCCTCTCGGGGGCTCCCGACTACTTCTCCTACTTCGCGGTCGGCATGGTCGCCTTCGCGAGCGTGACCGCCGCGATGTTCTCGGGGACCGGGATCATCTTCGACAAGCAGCTCGGCATCCTCCAGAGGATCCTCTCGACCCCGATCTCCCGACGGTCGGTCTTCCTCTCCTCGCTCATCTTCCGAGGGATCCTGACGCTCATCCCGGCGTTCCTGGTCGTGGGCTTCGCGCTCCTCCTCGCCCACGTCCCGGGGGTGGCGGGTCTCACCGTCGGTTCCGGGGTGACGGCGATCGATGCCGCCCAGTTCGTCACGGCCGCCCTCGTGCTCTCGGTGGCCTTCACGGCCCTCTTCCTCTCCTTCGGGTTCGCGGCCCAGCGCATCGAGAGCTACTTCGGGGTGGTCACGATCCTCCAGCTTCCGATCCTGCTCACCTCGAACGCGATGTACCCGACCAACATCATGCCGACCTGGCTCCAGTACCTCGTCGGGTTCAACCCGATCTCGCTCGCGGTGAACGTGATGCGGATGAGCCTCTTCGGGACCGGCGGCTACGCCTATCCGGTCCAGGTCTACCTCGCCGGCCTCTGTGCGTGGGCCGCGCTCTTCGTCGTTCTCGCGCTCGTCCTGGCCTCGAAGGCGCTCTCGACGAACGTCGG
>JBAIXP010000139.1:0-8353 GCA_037916495.1 Thermoplasmata archaeon
CCGCCGTCCGGGTTCACCGGGAGGCGTCCGTCCTTGCGCGTCGCCCCCGAGAGGGTGAGCGGGCCGGCCTCCCCCCGGCCCGCGAACCCGAGGTCCTCGAGCGCGAGGAGCTCGGCGATGGTGAAGCAGTCGTGGACCTCGACGAACGAGATCGCTCCCCGGTCCGTCCCGGCGGAGCGGAACGCCCCGTCGGCGGCGCGACGCGTCGCCTCGAAGCCGAGGAGGTCCGGCCGCTCCTGGACCGCAAGGAAGTCGGAGGCCGAGCCGAGGCCGTCGACGTAGACGGGGGTGTCGGTGAACCGGCGGGCCGCCTCCGCGGAGGCCACGACGACCGCCGCCGCCCCGTCGCTCACCGGGCAGCAGTCGTAGAGCCCGAGAGGGTCGGCCACGCGGGGGCTCCCGAGGGCCTGCTCCCGCCGGATCCGCTTCTGGAAGTGCGCGTTCGGGTTCACGGCGCCGTTCTCGTGGTTCTTCACCGCGACCTCGGCGAGCGCCTCGCGCCCGACGCGGTAGCGGTCGAGGTAGGCGGAGGCGAGCAGCCCGTAGACCCCTGCGAAGGTGAGGCCGGCCTGCCGCTCCCATTCTGTGTCCCCCGAGACCCCCAGCCAGAACCGGCGCCGCGCGTTCGACACGTCGGTCATCTTCTCCAGCCCCGCGACGACCACCAGCTCCGCGTCGCCCGAGGCGACCGAGCGCACCGCCTCCTGAAGGGCAAAGCCGCCCGAGGCGCAGGCGTTCTCGACCCGAAGGCAGGGGAGCCCGGGGGCGCCGAGCTCCTCCGCGAGGAGGGTCGACGAGTTGCCGATCTGCCACCCCCCGAACCCGAGCGAGGCGAGGTACCCCCGCCCGAACTGCCCGATCTCGGGCGGACGGTCGATGCTGCCGAGCGCCTCGCGCACCGCGCTCCTCAGGAGCGCGCGCGGGCCCGTCTCCAGCGCACCGAACCGGGTGTGCCCGGCCCCGACGAGTGCCGCCCGATGCCGCACGGCCGCCCCGACTCGCGAACCGTCATAACAGCGAGGACGCTGGCCCGGCCTGTCCCCCCGGGAGCCACGGTGGTCGAGGAGCGTCCGCTGGTCGTCGGCATCACGGGCGCGAGCGGCGCCCCCATCGCGGTCCGGGTCCTCGAAGCGCTGCGCGAGGCGAACGTTCCGGTCGCGCTCGTCGCCTCCCGCGGCGGCCGCGCGGTCTTCGAGACCGAGACCGGGCGCGCGGCGAACGAGCTCGACCGCCTCGCGTCGGTCGTCTACGACGACGCCGACCTCGCGGCCCCGATCGCGAGCGGCTCGCGGGCGAGCCGCGGGATGGCGGTCGTCCCGTGCTCCGCCTCGACCGCGGCGAAGCTCGCCCTCGGGCTGGCCGACACGCTCCTCACCCGCGCCGCCTTCGTCCACCTCAAGGAGCGGCGGCCCCTGGTCGTCGTCCCCCGGGAGACCCCGATGCCGACGCACCTGCTCCGCCACCTCGCGAGCCTGAGCGAGATGGGGGCGGTGGTGCTCCCGGTCGCGCCCCCCTACTACCTTCACCCGAGGTCGGTCGCGGACCTCACCGACTACATGGCCGGCAAGGTCCTCGACCACCTCGGAGTTCCCCACCGGCTCTACCGGGGCTGGAAGGAGGGCCCCCGGTGAACGGCCGCCCCGCGTCCCCGTGGGGCTGGGACCGGCACAGCCGGCTCGGGCGCGTCGCGCCCCTTCCGTTCGTGGCGGTCTCCGTCATCCTGGTCGCGCTCCTCCTGTTCACCCCGGTGCTCCTTTCCACCGGCTCGGGGATCTACCTCGCCCAGGGCGAGCTCATCGTCTACAGCGTCCCGGGCGCGAACTGGACGAAGTTCCTCGTGCAGCCGCGCGACCCGCAGCAGATCAACTACACGTCGATCGAGCTCCACGTCGGCTACGGGTTCGCCTGGAACGGCACCTGCCCCCGAACGGTCGCGAACTGGTCGAACACGAGCGACGCGAACGCGGTCGCGCTGCTCACCAACACGACCCACGACCCGGTCGTAGTGAGCTCGACCGCGGTCTACTCGAGCCCGGACGGGCCGGTCGTCTTCGCCGGGGAGTTCGCCTTCCACGTCGCGAACGTGAGCGGCCCGGTTCCGACGATGTTCATCGTCCCGTGCACGGCGGTGACCCCGGGGGTCTCCGCCCCCGCCTCCCTGCCCGTCTCCCAGCTCCAGATCACCCTCTTCCTCTACAACTACGGCAGCGGGGGCCCTCCGTGAGGCCGTCGCGCGCCGTCCTCGTCGTCTGGACCCTGGTGGTCGTCGTCCTGGTCGTGCTCGAGATCGCCGAGATCACGCGCCTGTTCACCATCCCCATCGTGAAGGCGTTCAACGACCCGATCTTCCTCGTCATCTCGCTCGTCTTCACCACCCTCATCGCGGTGGTCGGCGCGATCTTCGTCGGGATCTCGATCACGACCCGTCTCCTGAGCCCCCGCGGCTTCACGCCGTTCGAGGAGGAGATGCTCCGGATGCGCGCCGACCTCGCCGAGGTCCGCAAGACGCTCGAGGAGCTCCGGGCGCGGGGCGAGGGGGCTCCCCCCGCCACGACCCCCTCCCCCCCGGCGCCCGGGGGCCGTCCGTGAAGGTCCCGGTCATCGACAACGGCGGGCAGTGGACCCACCGCGAGTACCGGGTCCTCCGCGACCTCGGGGCAGAGAGCCGGATCGTCCCGAACACGACCCCGTTCGGCGAGCTGGACGCGGACGGGATCGTCCTGTCGGGCGGCGCGCTCAGCCTCGAGGGCACGGAGACCCCGCTCGGACGCGTGGCCGAGTGGATCGATACCGTGCCCGTGCCGGTGCTCGCCATCTGCGTCGGCCACCAGTTCCTCGGGCGGCATTTCGGCGGACGCGTCGAGCGGGGCGGGCCCGAGTTCGGGGCCGTGGAGCTCACGGTCGACCGGCCGGACCACCCGCTCTTCGCCGGGCTTCCCGCCCGGCTCAAGGTCTGGGCGAACCACAACGACCAGGTCGCGGTCCCGCCCCCCGGTTGGACGGTGCTCGCCCACTCGGCGGCGTGCCGCGTCGAGGCGATGGCGAGCCCGGACAAGGTCCTCTGGGGGGTGCAGTTCCACCCCGAGGTCGAGCACACCGAAGGGGGGCGGACCCTCTTCGAGCACTTCCTCGCCGCCTGCCGCCGCTAGCCCCGTCCCCCGCCCTCCCGCTATGTAGCCCTCCCCTCTCGGCCGGGACCGACCGATGGCGCGCATCCGCAGGGGCTCGGGCGTCCGGGAGGCGGACCTGTTGGCCCGCGCGAAGGCCCTGCGTCAGACGGTCGAGCCGCTCCTTCCCAAGCTCACGCCCGACTGCCCGTCCGACCGGTTCGACCGGCTGCGCGCGGAGCTCGAGGAGGTCCGGGCGTCGAGCGAGGAGACCAAGCGGCTCGAGCGGCTCGCCCGCCACGGCGAATCGATCGCCCGGGCCTACGCGGGGCTCCTGCGCTTTGCGCTCGAGCCGAAGCCCCCCGCGGTTGTGGCGTTTCCCGTGCCGGGCGGCGAGGTCTCCTACGCTCCCCTCGCCCGCACCGAGAAGGAGGCGGAGGTGGCGGTCCAGCGGTCGGACGACCCGGCCCACCTCATCCTGGGCTACCTCTCCTGGGCCCGCCGCGGGTTCCACTTCTTCGCGACGCGGCGCGCGCTCTGGTGCACCGGACGGTCCCCCCAGCCTCCCGCCGACTTCGTCACCGAGAAGATCGCCGAGCAGCCGTACCGCCTGGTCGAGGAACCGGGGGCCCGGCGCTGGAGCTGCTCCCACCTGGCCGCGGGCGAATCCCGCCCGTACCTCGAGGTCGCCTGGCCGGGAGCCGACCGTGCGTTCCGGGTCTGCCGACGGTGCGCGAAGGACGACCGCCACCTGCTCGCGAGCCTCTCGGAGGGGGCGGTCGTGCCGGACCCCCCGACCGAGTTCCCGGTCGCGGCGTCGCTCAACGTCCGCTGCACGGCCGGCCCGGCGTGCGTCCACGCGACCCTCCCCGAGCTCCCCCGCTCGCTCAAGGGCCGCTACGAGCTCGGGCGCCTCTCGGACGCCCAGCTGGTCGACGAGTACCTCCTCGAGCTCCGGCCCCGCCTCGAGCGGGGCCGGGGGCGCACGCTCGTCGCGGCCGGGACCTGCTACGGACCCGACGTCGGGGCGTTCCTGGACGCGCTGAGACCGACGGGGGTCGAGCGGGCGGCCCTCGAGGCGGCGTTCGCCGAGCAGGACGGCTACTTCGAGCTCGATGAACCGTCGGCGAGCCGCGCGCTCGAGAAGCTCTGGAGCTCCCACGCCGAGACGATCGTCCGCGCGATCGTGCGCGACCCGGCCGAGGCGAAGCGCCTTTTGGACGAGACGCGCGGGGCCCCGGGCCGGGTCGCGGAGGTCCTCAAGCGGGCCGAGCGCCGCACCGCCGCACAGGAGCTCCTCGGGACCCTTCCGCACTACGCGCACCTCGTGCCCGAGGCGGCGTGGGCCGACCGCATCGCGCGCCTCCACCGGACGGGGGGCGTCGCCGCGGCCGAGCGGGCGATCGTCGAGACGATGCCCCGCGAGGGCCGGGTCCGGGGGCTCGCCTTCGGTTTTCTGCTCGCGCTCGGGCGGACCGGTGCGCACGCCTGGCAGTTCTCGCCGACCGAGAAGGAGTTCGGCCAGGCGCTCGAGGCGCGCGCGCGGGCCCTGCTCGAGGCCCGCCCGGACGGCTACCACGACGCGCTCGACGGGCTCCTTACCGCCGCCGGCGTGGCGGCGTGGGGGACCCTCGGGTCGTCCCCAACGGTCCCGCCATAGGAAGAAATAGGCGGGACCGCCGTACCGGCGGTCGGTAGGACGTGACGCGAAGCCCGCTCGCGGCGGGAGCCGAGGGACGCGGTCCGCCGCTCCCTGACGCTCCGCAGACGGCGATCGTGGTCGCGGGCGACGAGGAGACCCGCGTGCTGCTCCGGGGCCTTCTCAAGCTCCACCACGTCCGGGTGGAGGGGGAGGCCCGCGGGGCGAAGGCCGCGCTCGGCCTGCTCCGGCAGCATCGCCCGTCGCTCGTGCTGGTCGACACCGAGCTTGCCGACGGGCACTGGGCCGAGCTCCTCGCGGGGACCCGCGCGCTTGGTCCGGCCTACCGCTTCGTCCTGGTGAGCCCGCACGCCCTCTCCGGGCCCGACGGGGAGGACGGGAGCGGGCCGGACGCCTTCCTCGTGCGGCCGTTCCGCATCCGCGCGTTCGCCGACGCCCTCGGCCCCGTGGCGCTGAACGGCACGGGACGCGGCTAGCGGCGGCTCCGGAAGCTCGCGAGCGCCTCCGACTCCTCGAAGTGGAGGGTCGGGGCGAGGACGACCAGGCAGTGCATCGGGGGGCCGAAGTCGCGGCCCGCGAGCTCGCGGAACGGGCCGACGACACCGAGCGCGTCGTCCCGCCCGACCCGGGCGACGACGGCGACCTCCTCGTCGTCGCGCACCACCGATCCGCCCGGGTCGCGCTCGCGCAGGACCCGGAGGGCCTCACCCGCCGAGAGGAACCGACCCTCCTCGGGGGCGAGGTCGAGCAGGACGAGGGTGTGGAGGTCCGCGCGGCGGTTTAGGGCGATCCGCTCGAGCGGCGAGGTCGGGGCGAACCTCGGGTCGGGGAACGGCAGCGAGACCGGCCGGCCGAACCGGTAGTGCATCAGGCCGAGGAACCCGGCCGCCGCGCTCAGGATGCTCGCGTTCGGGAGGTAGCGCCAGGTGTGGCCGGCCCGCTCGGCGGCGATCCGCAGCGCGACGTGGGTGGTCGCCGCGAACGGGTCGCCGACCGCGATCAGGGCGACCGAGGGCGCGCGCGCGAGCGCCTCCAGCACCGGGGCCTCCGACTCGACCTCGCGGCGCGCGAGGGTGCGGATCGGGCGGCCGAGGCGGGCGGAGAGCCGCTCGATCGACCCCGGCGCGGCGAGCGCCGTGTACTCCTCGGCGAAGACCTCCGAGCGTCCGAGGACCTCGAGGGCCCGGGCGGACAGGCCGCGCTCGTCGCCGAGCCCGAGCCCCACGAACCAGAGCTCTGCCATCGTCCCGAGGGCGCGCTAGGCGCGCACCGCCATCACCGGGCACGGGGCGGCCCGGAAGAGCGCCTCGAGGAACCGTCGGGTGAGCAGCGGGCCGCCCGCGAACTCCTCCTCGCCGACGATCACGAGGCCGTAGCGCTCGCGCGCCGCGGCCTGGAGGAGGAGCTCGGGCAGCCGGCGCCGTCGGCCGAGCATGCCGGGGGAGAGCGGGCTCCGGCGCAGGAGCACCGGCACGCCGCGCGACGTCCGGTCCTCGCCCGCGGAGCCGTCGCGGGCCCGCGGGCCCCCGCCGAGCGAGAGCGTGATCACCTGGACCCCGCCCGCCTTCACCGAGAGCTCCTCGGCGAGGGCCATCGCCCGGGCGGGCGGGCTTTCGCGGAAGGTCGGCAGCAGGATCCGCGGGAGGGCGTCGGTCGCGAGGCCGAGGCGGTTCACCACGAGCACGTCGGACTTCGCGTGCTGGAGCAGCGCGCTCGCGGTCCGCCCCACGAACGGGTTGCGGCTCCGTCGGTCTCCCCGGAGCGTGAAGAGGATCGCGTCCACGCCGTGGGCCTCCGCGCTTTCGAGGATCTCGCCCGCGACGTCGGTCGCCGCGCGGACCTCGGGCTCGACCCGCACGTCCAGCACGGCCCCCGCCTCGTGGGCGGGGACGACGATGTTCACCGACGCGCGCCACTCGCGGGTCACCTCGGGAAGGGTCGTCGTCGGGATGACGTGGAGGACCCGGATCTCGGCGTTCGGCTCGAGGAGCCGAGCGGCAAAGCGCACGAGCGGCTCGACCTCGGCGGCGACCTGGACCGGCAGGAGGATCTTGCGGTACACGGTTAGCACTTCCCGACGCTCTCGAGCAGCGCGAGGTCGAGGTCGAGGACGTTGACGTACGGCATTCCGACGTACGGCAACGGGGGATTGGTGATATGGGCATTGACCAGGGCGGTGACGACGGAGACGGGAAGGCTGTTGTTCGCGGCGACCCGCGGGACCTGGACGAGCACCGCCTCGGGCACGAGGTCCGGGTCGATCGACGAGCCGGACGGGGCGACCCACCAGTAGGGGAGCGTCGCGTTCACGGTGAAGTTGCCGTAGGCCCGCATGTAGGCGATCGTCTCGTTGAGGAGGGCGAGGAGCGCCGGGTCGCTCGGCCCCGGCGGGCTCGCGGCCCCGAGCGTCGTGTTGTAGTCCGTGAGCGAGGGCCTCGCCCAGAACAAGGACCCTCCGAGGGTCCCGGCGGAGAGGTTCTGGGCGACGTCGGCCGAGCCGACCACCGTGCCGTTCGGGCAGGTGAGGAGCGAGCCGTTCGCGAGGCCCGGCACGGTGACGGAGCCGAAGGCGCTCAGGGCCATCGGGTAGGCGAGGCCCGTGACGAGAACCGTGAGCAAAAGGAGGGTCCCGGCCGCGCGCGCGTGGCCGAGGACGCTCGTGGGACGCGACGGGGCGGGCGCGGGCGGGGCGGCGGCCGCGGTCGGACCGGCGGGGGCGCTCACAGGCCTCCGAGCGGCAGGTGGCGGGTGAGGACCTCGGTCGCGGCGACGAACCCCGGCTGGGCGGAAAGCCAGCGGAGGAAGTAGTAGCACAGCCAGATCCCCACGAAGGCGCTCACGAGACCCCCCAAGCCGTAGCTGAGCAGATTGCGGCGCAGCAGCTCGATCGCGTTGCGGGGCCGGAACGGCACCCCGGCGAGAGCGAGGGGGATGAGGAGCGGGATGATCAGCGCGTTGAACATCAGCGCCGCGAGGACCGCGAGGTACGGGTCGGAGAGCCCGAGGAGGTTGAGGAGCGCGATCCCGGGAAGGGCGGCGCCGGTCCCGGTGACGAAGATCGCCGGGATGATCGCGAAGTACTTCGCGACGTCGTTCGTGATCGAGAAGGTCGTGAGGGCGCCGCGGGTGATCAAGAGCTGCTTTCCGATCGAGACGACCTCGATGATCTTCGTGGGATCGTTGTCGAGGTCGACCATGTTGCCGGCCTCCTTGGCGGCGCTCGTGCCGCTGTTCATGCAGAGCCCCACGTCGGCGCGCGCGAGCGCCGGGGCGTCGTTCGTCCCGTCCCCCGTCATCGCGACGAGCCGGCCCGCGCTCTTCTCGCGCTGGATGAGGTCGAGCTTGCTCTCCGGCTTCGCCTCGGCGACGAACTCGTCGACGCCGCTCTCCTTGGCGATCGCCGCGGCGGTGAGGCGGTTGTCGCCGGTGCACATGATCGTACGGATCCCCATCGTCCTCAGCTCGCGGATCCGGTCGCGGATCCCCGGCTTCACCACGTCCTTCAAGATCACGAGGCCGAGCGCCCGCTTGTTCACCGCGATGGCGAGCGGCGTCATCCCCTGACGCGCCGCGTCGGACGCCGCCT
>JBAIXP010000140.1:0-4640 GCA_037916495.1 Thermoplasmata archaeon
ATCTCCTTCGCCTTCGCTTCGAGGGCGGTGAAGTCGAGCTCGAGGTGGAGGACGCGGGAAAGGACCCTCAGGACCGCCTCGGCGCTGTGGGGGTCAACAAAGTAGCCGCTCGTCTCGCCCATCAAGCAGACGCCTTCCATCCCGAAGAGACGTCCGAGGCCGAGGAAGAGCCCGCTCGCGCCGATGAGCCCTCCGCCCGGGTCCGTCCGTGAGAACGTCACGCCGAACTTCTTCATCGTCTCGACGCGGGAAAGCTGCGTCGCCGCGCCGAGGACCTTCGGCTCCTCGACCATGCGGCCCTGCGCAAAGCCGGCGAGGGTGAACACCTCGCGCACGCCGAGCCCGGCGCAGAAGTCGAGGACCCGCTCGGTGATCTCGTACTGGCCCTCCGGGCTGATCCCCTGGTAGTCGCCGCCGAGCACCAAGAGGTCGTGCGGGGAGGAGGCGGGACCCTTCCAGTAGGCGAGGTCGTTCGAGACGAGGCGGATCACCCCGTTCTCGCCGACGTAGACCTGCGGAGGGAAGAACTTCGAGTAGATGGTAGCGAGCGGCTTCGCGGGAAGCTGGTCGCGCAGGTAGTCCGCGGCGAGCTTTCCGACGTTCCCGACGCCCGGCAACCCCTCGATGAGGATCGGGTCCTTGAGCTCGACCTTTTCGAGCGTCTTGATGAGAACGTCCTGCACGTCCGCCTCGGAGCTTTCGGAGCCGGACCCCGCCGATAAAGGTTCGGTGGCGGCCGGGTAGGGGACTAACGGGATTTCCCCTTCGGCTCGGCGACGGTCCAGCCGCCCTCGCCGAGCTCGGCGGTGTAGATCCGCGCGAGATCGGGCCGGCGCCCGGCCTTCTCGAGGTGGAGGAGGTGCGTGTAGCGGTCCCCCTTCGGCTCGGAGCGGAACTCGAGCACGACGTCCGCGAGGTCCTTCAATAGCGCGGTGAGCGGCGTCTCGTGGCGCGAGGAATGGACCGCGAGCAGCGCCTGGCCGCCGAACGACTGGCAGAGGTAGCGGATCTGGCGGGCGACCTTCATCACGTCGGTCGGCTCGAGCACCTCGAAGAAGAAGTCGACCGAGTCGACCACGAGCCGGAACGGCGAGTCGATGCCCGCGAGGTCGGCCAAAAGGCGGTCGGTGAGCCGGAACGGCGTCAGCGCGCGCTCGCGGGTACGGGCGGCCTTGAGGTCCTCGACCGTGAGGCCCCGCTCGCGCACGCGGGCCGCCTCGAGACCCCGGGCGAGCACCCGCTCGTAGTACTCCTCGGCGAGGTTCACCACCTTGATCTCGCTCGCGTCCCAGCCGAACTCGGTGAACGCCGCCTCGAGATCCGGGGTCCGCTCGTAGGTCGTGTAGAAGCGGACCGGCAGGTCCCCGACGCCCGCCTGGGCGAACTGCTTCGCAAGGATCGGGGCGCCGGAGGCGGTCCCGCCCGTGAGGATGCCGAGCCAGCCCGGCGGCAGCGACGTGGAGAGCGGCCGGTCGAGCTCGGGGATGTTGAGGATCTTACCCGTGCGGTCCACGGCTAGCGCCCCATCCGAGCGATGTCGAACGTCTCGTCCACGACCAGGCTCAGAAGCTGCTCGACGCTCGCCGCCTGCTCGTCGGTCGTCTCGAGGACGAGCGTGAGCACCTGGCGGCTCTTGAGATTGTTAAGGAGGATGTGGAGGAATTCCGAGAGGAGCTCGGGCGGGTTGTGGATGGCGAGCGAGTTCACCGAATCGATCACGACGATCGAGCGCGGGTGCGGGTAGCGCCGCAGGAGGTACTCGATGCGGAGCATGATCTCCTCGAGCGCGCGCGGGCTCTCCACGTACGTCGCGTTCGGGAGGGGGTCGGCGAAATGCATCATGAGGTGACTGATCGCGTCCACGAACGACAGGCGGTCCGACGGGACCTCGAGCGCTTGCGCCACGTTCGCGACGAACGATGCGGGGCTCGTCACCGCGACGTAGATCGTGTGGGTCCCCGCTTCGCTCCCGAGGTCCCGGAGCGTCGCGTTGAGGACCGCGAAGTAGTGGTCGGCGTAGTCGCGCGCGTCGAGCTTGAGCGCGATCGCCGAGCCCGGCGGCAGCGAACGAAGCCGCTCCCCGATGTCGAGCTCGGGCATCGGGGGGGCTAGCTCGCCTCCTCGGCCCGGCCGCCCTTGAGGTGGGGGGCCATCAGGATGCCGATCGGGGTGAGCTCGAGGACGTAGAGGGCGCGGGAGTGCGCGGTGCCGCGCATCTTGACGATCTGCAGGCAGCGCAGGATGTCGCCGAGGCGCCGCGTGTTGTACAGGAGCACGATCCCGTCCACGATCGCCTCCTCGACGCCCCGCGTCGAGTACCGGTCGGTCCCCGGGGCGATCTCGGAGACGACGAGCGAGGTGCACTGCACTTCGCTCAAGTCCTCCCCGAGCCTCAGGAGGAGGTCGCGGATCTGCTCGTCCCGGCGGATGCGGTAGCCGAGGGAGGTGAGGCTGTCGATGACGATCCGCTTGACCCCGAGCGACCGGACCAGGTCGTGGACCGTGCGCAGCAGGATGTCGAGGTCCTCGTTCGAAAGCTCCTCGCGGTCGAAGCCGAGCTTCTCGTAGAGCGCGGGGAGGTCGATGAGGACGAGGGAGCCGTCGGCGACCAATTCCGGCTTGAAGAACTCGAACGTGGAGAGGTTCTGGACGAGCTTCTCGGTCGCCTCGGTGACCGAGATCAGCATACCGCGCTCGCCGCGTTCGGCGCCCCGCACGAGGAACTCGAGGCAGAGCGTGGTCTTGCCGGTCCCGACGCTGCCCGCGACCAGGACCATGTTCCCCCTCGGGATCCCGCCCCCAAGGATGTTGTCGAGCGCCTCGATCCCCGACGGGCAGCGCTCGAGCACCGTGGCGGAGCTCGTCGGAGGTGCTGGCTCCGCCGGGCGGGGCGAGGCCTCGGACCGGGAAGAGCCCATCGGCGAGAAACGAGCAGGTCCGAGACTATCATGGTTTTGTTGCCCCCGAGGAGGGGCGAGAGGGCGGCGCGGGGCCCCCGGCCGACGGTTCGGACGGCCCGGCGCCCGCCCGACGGTCCGCTCCGCAACGCCCCGCCACCGGACCACGCGGGCTAGCCCGCGTCGGGGTGCCCCTCCGCCCCCAGCCGTGCCGGGTCGAGCCACCAGACCGGACCGGCGTCCGAACGCTCGGCGCGGACGAGGGCACCGCACCGCCCGAGCCAACCGCCGAGCGAGCGCACGGTCCGTCCCCCCTCGGGGTCGTCCGAGAGGAAGAGCCGGCGGGCGACGTCGACCCGCAACAGCTCACCCGGCGGAAGACGCTGGGACTCGTCCCGGAGGACGGTGAGAATCTCCGCGAGGGACGGGGGTACACCCGTCCCCCCTCCCCTCGCAGCTGCCCCCGCAGGTTCTGCCGGGGAGCGAAGCCCGCCGGGGTACGCGGGGGCCCGGTCGGCGAGCCCGGGTCGCCGGGCCGTGCGGACCCAGTTCTGCCGCTCCCCCTTTCCGAGCAGGACGAGGGCCGAGCCGCGCGGGAGGGCGAGCAGGCGTTCCTCCCCGACCCCCGGGACGGACCGCGCGAGCGCCCGCGCGTCGTCCGGCGAGCCGCGGAAGGCGACCAGGTCGGAAGCGTTGGTCCGGATTGCGTCGCGCACGTCCTCGGCGAGAGAGCCGAGGCCCTGCGTTGCCACGATCGTGTGGACGTCGTAGCCGCGGCCGAGCCGAAGCATCTCCGCCAGGCTCTCGTGCGCGAACCATTGGGCTTCGTCGAGCAGGACGAACGTCTTCGTCCGCTCCGGCCGGGCGAGCAGCTCCGACCAGACGACGCCCAGGTAGACCGCGAGGAGGTAGCGCGCCGTCGTGGCGCCCACCGAGGGCGCCTTGCCCGAGATGACGACGGCGCCCCCCGGCACGACAAGGTCCTTCGGACGGAGGTCGGGCTCCCGCGCCGCCAGCATCGAGCAGAGCGTCGGGTCGTGGACGATCTCGTAGAGGAGGCGTCGGGCACCTTCCGCATCGTCCGGCCGGTCGCGCACGCGCTCGGTGACCTCCCGAACGAGGACCTCGGTACCGTGCGGGATGCGGCGGGGTCCGCTCGCGGAGCCGGCGAGGATCGCGTGAGCGTCCTCGACGGTCCCGTGCGGAAGCGAGGCCGCGGCGGCCAGGGCGCGGCCGAGCATCTCCTCGAGGCGTGGGCCCCAGAAGCCGGCCTCCCCGTACCGGCCGGTCCGGATGCTCCGGAGCGCGTGGACGAGGTCGCTCACCCGCCGTTCCGCCGTTGCCGCGGGGCCCGAGGCGCCTCGCTCTCCGGTGTCGAGCACGTTGAGGCGCGTCCCCGACACCCCGGGGGCCACGAACCGCACGGGCCGCCCGGCCGAACGGAGCTCGTCGCGTACCGCCCGCGCCGTCCCTCCGAGCGGGTCGAGCACGACCAGCGCTCCGTACCGGGCGGCCCGCGCCGCGAGGGCGACCAGGAGCGAACTCTTCCCCATGCCGGTCTCACCGAGGATCACCGCGTGGCGACCCTGCCCGCGCTCCACCGGCAGGCGCACGGGCGACCCCGCAGCAGAGCGGCCCACGGGGAGACCGTGTGCGGCTACGCCGTCGACGGCACCGGTCCCTTCGCAGCGGAACGTCGGGAGCAGAGCGACCAGCTCGGATTCGGTCAGCAGGCTCGTCCCG
>JBAIXP010000141.1:0-5230 GCA_037916495.1 Thermoplasmata archaeon
TGGTCGGACCGTTCTGCGAGCAGCCTACCCTCGAGCTCCTCGAGCTCGCCGAGCAGGTCGGCTTCGACGTGGTGGACGACGATCTGCTCCAGGCCCACCGGTGGTATTCTCGCGTGCCGGACGACCCCGACCCTTTGCGGGGCCTCGCGCGCGCCTACCTCGAGGCCGGCCTCGACATCGGCGTCCGGGCGACCCCGACGACCAAGGCGGAGGCGATCCGGGGACGGGTGCGCGCGACCGGGGCGCAGGCGGTCGTCTTCCTGACGGCGAAGTTCTGCGAGCCGGCGCTCGAGGACGTAGTCCTCTACCGCACGGCCCTCGACACGGCGAAGGTGCCGTACCTCCACCTCGAGTTCGAGGAGCGCTCGACGGCGTACGAGCAGACCCGGCTCCAGCTCGAGACGTTCGCCGAGTCGATCCTCTTCGATTGAACGGAGGCGGGTGTGGGGACGGTACCGGGAGCGGTCGCGGTCGACCTCGACGGCAGGGTCGCGACGGTCTCCTGGCACCGGCCTCCGCTCAACGTCTTCGACACCGGGCTGTTGGACGCGGTAGCCTCCGAGCTCCGGCCGGACCGGCTCGGAGGGGCGAACGTCGTCGTTCTCCGCGGGCAGGGGAACGTTTGGAGCGCGGGCCTGTCGGTCGAGGACCACCGGGGCCCACGCCTCCGCGGGATGCTCCGTGCGTTCCGCGGCCTTTTGGACGCGCTCTGGCGCGTCCCGGTCCCCACGGTCGCCGTGGTCGAGGGTCCGTGCCTCGGGGGCGGGCTCGAGCTCCTCCTCCCGTGCGACAGCGCGATCGCCTCGGACGGCGCGACGTTCGGCCAGCCCGAGATCAAGCTCGGGGTGTTCCCGCCGGCGGCGCTCGTCGGGCTCCCCCGGGAGATCGGGCCGAAGGCCGCCTCCGACCTCCTCCTCTCCGGCCGTTCGATATCGGCCGCCCGGGCCGCCGAGATCGGCCTCGTGACCCGGACCGTCGCTTCCTCCGAGCTCGAGCCCGAGCTCGCCCGGCTCCTCCGGGGGTACGCGGAGGCCCGCCGGGAAGCCCTGGTGCTCACGAAGCGGCTCCGCCAGGAGCTCGAGCCGTTCCCCTGGGGGGCGCTCGACCGCGCCGAGGCGGCGTACCTGAACGAGCTCGCCTCGCTGCCGGAGGCCGAGGAGGGCCTCACGGCGTTCCTCGAGAAGCGCCCCCCTCGCTGGCCCGCGAGTCGGACCGGGAGGCCTTCGTGAGGGCGCTCGTGCTCGAACGGGCCGGTGGTCCGCTCGTGCTGGCGGACGTGGCGCGACCGAGCCCCGGGCCGGGCGAGGCGCTCGTCCGCGTCGCCGCGTGCGGCCTCTGCCACACCGACCTTCACTACCTCGACCACGGCGTCGCGACCGCGCGCAAGCCTCCCCTCGTCCTCGGCCACGAGATCTCGGGGACCGTCGAGGAGCTCGGGGCCGGGGCGACCGGGCCTGCGGTCGGCACGCCGGTCCTCGTACCGGCGCTCCTTCCCTGCGGCCGGTGCGGCTACTGCCGGACCGGTCGGGAGAACCTCTGCCCCGAGGCCCGGATGCCGGGCACCCACATCGACGGCGGCTTCGCCGAGTTCGTGGCCGTCCCGGCGAAGGACCTCGTTCCCCTCCCGCCGGAGCTCGACCTCGTCACCTCGAGCGTGATCGCGGACGCGCTCACGACCCCGTACCACGCGGTGGTCGACCGGGCGGCGGTGCGGCCGGGCGAGCGCGTCGCGGTCGTCGGGTGCGGGGGCGTCGGGATCAACGTCGTCCAGATCGCCGCCGCTTCGGGAGCCGAGGTCGTGGCGATGGACGTCTCGGACGAGAAACTCGTGGCCGCCCGCGCGCTCGGGGCCGCGCACGCGATCAACGTCGCGACCACGGCCGACCCGGCGAAGGCGCTCCGCTCCACGCTCGGCGATGGGACGGACGTCACCTTCGAGGTGGTCGGACGACCGGAGACGATCGCGCTCGGCTTCTCCACGCTCCGCCGCGGCGGCCGCCTCTGCCTGGTCGGCTACAGCGCCGCCCCGGCGGTCCTGCCCGCGAACCGCGCGATGTTCTTCGAGTACACGGTCCTCGGCTCGCTCGGCTGCCCTCCCTCCGGCTACCCGCGCGCGATCGACCTCGTCCGCCGCGGGCGGGTGAAGCTCGAACCGGTGGTGACGCGTCGCCAACCCCTCGAGGAGTACGCGCAGGCGCTGCGCGCTCTGCGGGCCGGCGACGGGTTCCGCTCGGTGCTCCTCCCGTAGCCCGGAGCCCTCCGGGTCTCGCCAAACCGGTCCGGGCGGACACCGAAGCAGGACCGTCGGTCCGAACGCTTTTCCAAGACGGGCGCGTGCTCCGCCCGAAGGCATGGCGAGCGACCCTCGGGCCCCGGGTGAGCCGATCTGGCTCTCCTGGAGCAGCGGGAAGGACTCCGCGTACGCGCTCGAGGAGCTCCGCCGCGACGGGCGCTACCGGGTCGAGGCGCTGCTCACGACCACGAGCTCGGCCTTCGGCCGCGTGTCGATGCACGGCGTGCGCGAAGAATTGCTCGACGCCCAAGCCCGAGCCCTCGGGCTTCCCCTCGTAAAGGTCCCCCTTCCGTACCCCTGCCCCAACGAGGTCTACGAGGAGGCGATGGCGCGGGCCCTCGACCGGGCCCGCTCGGAGGGGGTCCGCGGGGTCGCTTTCGGCGACCTCTTCCTCGAGGACATTCGCCGTTACCGGGAGGACCGCCTCGCCTCGGTCGGCCTCGCGGCCGTCTTCCCGCTCTGGGGCCGACCTACGCGCGAGCTCGCGGAGCGGATGGTCGCGGACGGGCTCCGCGCGAGACTCTGTTGCGTCGACCCGAAGGCACTTTCCCGGTCGTTCGCGGGCCGTGCGTTCGACGCGTCCCTGCTCGCCGATCTGCCCTCGGCGGTCGACCCGTGCGGCGAGCGGGGCGAGTTCCACACGTTCGTCACGCACGCCCCCTCCTTCCGGGCCCCCGTCGAGGTCCGGGTCGGCGAGGTGGTCGAGCGGGACGGGTTCGTCTACGCGGACCTCGCTCGAGCGTGAACCCTGCGCCGGGCCGAACCCCGGCGCGCGGAGCAGGGGGAAGAAAGGGAAGGAAGGGGTTGGGTCGGGCCGCCCTGCCGGGCGCCCCTACTTGGACTTCGGCGTCTCCTCGGTCGAGCCGGGCGGCGACACCGGCGGGGCCGGCGTGAGGGGGGGCGGGACGTCCTTCTTGCGGCGGCGCACGAGGAGCACCGCGAGGACGGCGATCACCAGGGCGAGGGCCGCGAACCCGATCACGAGGTAGAACTCGTTGGTCGAGGTGAACGGCGGGAACGCCTTGCTGAAGGTGAGCGTCGTGGTCGTGGGCCCGGTCACGTCGACCGTCGTCGACTGGGTCTGGGCGAGCGCTGTGAGGTCGAACGTCGTGCTCCAGTCGCCGGTGACGTTGTACTGGCCCCGCGGGACGAGGAACGACAGCTGACCCGAGCTCCCCGAGACGCCCGAGGCGATCGTCGCCCCGGTCGTCGTGTTGTCGACCGTGACGAAGACACCCGAGAGGGCGCCGCCCGAGGAGGTGGCCGTGGTAACAATCAGCGGGAAGACTCCCGCGACCGAGACGACGATCGGCCCGTCCGAGGTGACCGCGAGCGCACGGGCCGAGACGACCTCGCTGTCGTCGTAGACGACCGTCAAGGTGTAGTTGCCCGCCGGGACCTGGTTCAGGGTGAACGTTCCGGCGCCGCTCGCGACGATGAGGGGCAGCTCGGAGCCGTTCGGGTGGATCACGTCCACGAGCGCGTACGGGATCGGATAGGACCCGACCGCGGTGACGAGCTCGAACGTCGGGTAGTAGACCGACGCGTTGAGCTGGAAGGTCTCGTTAGCGGCCGTCACGGTCTCGGCGAACGAGCCGACCGCGACGCCCTGCCAGAACACCTTGAACGTGAAGGTCGAGTCGTTCGGGAGGTTGAAGCCCGCGATGCCGGTCGCGTTGGTCGAGGCGAACGCGAGGAGGTTCGCGCCCCCGAAAACCCGGACGAGCGCGCCCGCGAGCCCGACCGTGTGGTTGTCGACCACGTGGACGTAGATGGGGACCGGCGGGAGACCGACCGTGATCGGGACCGACTCGGAGGCCACTCGGCCGTAGTAGGACGGGAGCGTGTCCTGGCCGGCCGTGTTGTGCTCGGTGTTGTCGGTCGCGTTGACGGTGAAGTTGTAGAGCCCCGCGGCGAGGCCGGAGTAGTTGTAGACGAGGGCGTACGTCCCGTTCGGCGCGCTCGGGCCCGGAAGGGCCGGGGTGGCGTTCATCGCGACCGGGCCGTAGACGATCCCGCCGGTCGCGTTCGTCACCGTGAAGTAGACCGGGTACGACGCGAAGTCGTAGGCCCCGAGGGGGTCCGCGACGACCGCGCTGATGTCGAGGGTCTTGTTGGTGGACGACTGGCCCAGGACCTCGGTCGGGGTCCCGTTCGCGTTCAGCACCGTGAGATTGTTCACGGTCAGGTAGGTGCTCGCCGGGAAGTCGACCACGCTCGCGTAGGTGGTCCCCGCGACGTTCCCCCACCAGATGCCGTAGTGGGTCGAGCTCGTCCCGTTGATCGAGATGGTCGCCTCGAGACTGTCGCCCGCGGGGATCGTCTGGGTGAGGGTCGGGCCGGTGAGGGCCACGACGTTCGGGATCGAGCCACCCGAGCCGATCGCGCTCGTGAACGCGGTTGGGCCGGTCCCCAGGAAGGTGAGGGCCCCGTTGGGAGCGACGTCGCTCACCGAGAGGGTGATCGACCCTCCCGAGAGCGAGCTTCCGCTCTGGTTCATGTAGACGTCCGCCGTGACCGTCCCGTTAAGGACCAGCGGGGCGGCGAACTGCGGCGCGGCGACGAAGCTCACCGAGTCGTAGTGGAGCGCGACCGAGAGGCTCCCGTTGCCGGCCCAGGGGGCCTGGGTGTCGTTGACGGTCGACATCACGAGCAGGTAGCCGACCGCCCCGACGGTGACCGGCGAGGAGGAGTTGTGAAGATAGAACTCAAGGTTCGTAGGGGTCGGCTCGGGCCCGGTCCACGGCGTCGCCGCAGCGTGGGGGGCCACCCCCGCGAGGATGCCGAGCCCGACGCCCAACATCAACGCCGCACCGACGATCGCTCGGCTTGCCGCACGTCTTCCTTCCCCTTTTCCGGGGGCGTGGAGAGGCCTCATGGCTACCTTTTTCAGTCGTTCAACGCCGTGGGTTACGTATTTGATACCACGTCCCGCAT
>JBAIXP010000142.1:0-5827 GCA_037916495.1 Thermoplasmata archaeon
GGAAGGCGACGTTCGAGTTCGCCTGGGTGATGGACGAGCTCAAGGAGGAGCGCGAGCGCGGCGTCACGATCGACATCGCGCACCGCCGCTTTGACACCCAGAAGTACTACTTCACCATCATCGACGCCCCCGGCCACCGTGACTTCGTCAAGAACATGATCACGGGGACGAGCCAGGCCGACGCGGCGGTGCTCGTCTGCTCGGCGGCGGAAGGGATCCAGGAGCAGACCCGCGAGCACATCTTCCTGTCGCGCACGCTCGGCGTCAAGCAGCTCATCTGCGCGGTCAACAAGATGGACCGCCAGGAGGTCGCCTACGCCGAGAAGAAGTACGAGGCGATCAAGGAGGAGCTCACCAAGCTGCTGAAGGGGGTCGGCTTCAAGGTCGACCAGCAGGTGACGTTCGTCCCGATCTCGGCGTTCAAGGACGACAACATCAACAAGGCGAGCCCCAACATGTCCTGGTACAAGGGCCCGACCCTGCTCCAGGCGCTCGACGCGCTCAAGGTCCCCGAGAAGCCGACCGACAAGCCACTCCGGCTGCCGGTCCAGGATGTCTACACGATCACCGGTATCGGGACCGTCCCCGTCGGGCGGGTCGAGACCGGGAAGGTGAAGATCGGCGACAAGATCACCTTCATGCCGAGCGGCAAGACCGGCGAAGTGAAGACGATCGAGATGCACCACGAGGCCGTCCAGGAGGCGATCCCGGGCGACAACATCGGGTTCAACGTCCGCGGCATCGACAAGAACGACATCCGCCGCGGCGACGTGGCGGGGCCGTCGTCGAGCCCCCCGACGGTCGTCGAGAGCTTCATCGCGAACATCCAGGTCCTGAACCACCCGAGCGTGATCACGGTCGGCTACACGCCGGTCTTCCACTGCCACACCGCGCAGGTCGCGTGCGAGTTCACCGAGCTCCAGAAGCGCCTCGACCCGAAGACCGGGCAGGTCGCCGAGGAGAACCCCCAGACCTTGAAGACCGGGGACGCCGCGGTCGTGAAGATCACGCCGAAGCGCCCGCTCGTCCTCGAGAAGTACACCGAGTACCCTCCGCTCGGCCGCTTCGCCGTGCGCGACATGGGCCAGACGGTCGCCGCGGGCGTCGTGGTCGACGTGAAGAAGCGGACGGCGTAGATCGCCCCCGCACCGGTCGGCCTAGCACAGGGGAGGACGGTCGGTGGTGCAGAAGGCCCGGATCTCGCTGAGCGGCACCGACTCGGCGAAGGTCGACTCGATCTGCAAGCAGATCCGGGACATCTCCGCGAAGACCGGCGTTGCGATCGCGGGGCCGATCCCCCTTCCGACCAAGAAGCTCAAGGTGCCGGTCCGCAAGGGCCCGGACGGCGGCGGCACGAGCACGATCGACCACTGGGAGATGCGCATCCACAAGCGGCTCATCGACATCGATGCCGACGAGCGCGCGCTGCGCCAGGTGATGCGCATCCAGGTCCCGGACGGCGTCAATATCGAGATCGTCCTCACGGGGTAGGGGCGTGCTCGCCCCTCGGGCCGGCGTCTTTTTGGGCCCGGTCGGCGCGTTGCTCGCGTTCGACCTCGCGGTGCTCCTCTTCGTCGGGATCTCCCGCGGGCCCGTCGAGCTCGCGCTGGCCGTCGTCCTCGCCGGGTTCTTCGCCTTCCTCCTCGTCTTCTACCGCGACCCCGAGCGCCCCGTGGGGCCGGACATCGTCTCGGCGGCCGACGGCCGGGTCCGGGCCGTCGAGAAGGTCGGGGGCCGCTGGCTCGTCTCGGTCTTCATGAACGTCACGAACGTCCACGTGAACCGCCTCCCCCTCGACGCGACGGTCGAGGGGACCGAGGCGGCCGGGCGGGGCTACCGTCCCGCGTACCGGCCCGACGCGGAGGGGAACGTCCAGCGCCGCTACCGGCTCTCGACCGGGATCGGCCCGGTCGAGGTCGTCCAGATCACCGGGGTCGTCGCCCGCCGGCTCGTGCCGTTCGTCCGGGCCGGGGCGAGCTACCGCAAGGGCGACCGGCTCGGGATGATCGTCCTCGGCTCGCGGGTCGACGTGCTGCTTCCGGCCGAGCGGACGGTGCCGACCGTCTCCGTGGGCGACCGGGTCCTCGCCGGGGTCTCCCCGATCGCCAAGGTGACGCCGTGACCGACCGGTTCCGCGTCGGGGCGAACCTCGCTACCCTCGGCAACGGGCTCCTCGGCATCGGCGCGGTCCTCTACACGCTCGCCGGCAACAAGCTCTGGGCGATGCTCCTCATCACGATGGCGATCGGCCTCGATGGTCTCGACGGGATCCTCTCGCGCAAGAGCCCCCAGAAGGCCGGGAGGTTCGGCCGGGTCGCCGACTCCGTCTCGGACGCGCTCTCCTTCGGCCTCGCGCCGGCCGTCCTGGTCGCGGTCCACACCGGCGACGTTAGCCTCTGGTCGCCGTACGCCGACGCGACCTTCGCGGTCGCGGCCGTCTATCTCGCCGCGGCCCTCGCGCGCCTCACCTACTTCACCCTCCGCGCCCATGCCCTCCCGCACTTTCTCGGCGTGCCGACCCCCCAGGCGGCGCTCGCCGTCATCGTCGCGGTCCTCTTCCACGACACCCCCGCCTTCGCGGGCGTCGCCCCGATCGGCCTGATCGTCGGGGTGACGGTCGTCGCGGTCCTCATGCTCGTGCCGGTCCCGTACCCGAAGCTCCGCCGCGGCGCGCCGATGCGGGTTCCGATGGCGGCGACCGCCCTCCTCGCGGCCCTCACCCTCGTGCCGCTCCAGTTCCGACCCCCGAGCGGGAGCGTCCTCTTCGAGCTCACTTACCTCGCCGCGTGGGGGTTCCTGGTCGGCGTCGCGAGCTACTATCTCGTGGGGCCGTTCACGGTCCGACGTGGCGCGGAGGGCTAGGCGATGAGACGGGCCACGTCGTTCCACCGGGCCGACCTCTCTCCGCGCGAGGCGCTCCTCTTCGAGGCCGGCGTGAAGCTCGGCGGGGTCTTCCACCAGTACCTCGGGATCCCCGTGAGCCCCCGGACCTCGGGGGCCCTTGCGCGCGCGGTCGAGGCGGCGGTGGGGCTCCAGCCGTTCGTGCGCCGGGTCCGCGTCCGGATCGACCCCGCGCGCGCCGGTCCGGTCGGGGCGCCGCCGTTCGACTACCGGTACCTTTCGGCCGAGATGCTCGACGTGACGGTCGACCTCGCCGACGGTCCGGTCGAGGTCTCGGCGCGCCTTGCCTTCCGCCCGGACCTCAAGTACCCGCTGATGCGGGTCGAACGCGCCGGTCCCGCAAGGCCCGGGACGACTAGGTCCGCTGGGCGATCGGCACGTAGGCGAGGTCGGTCGGGCCGACGTACTGCGCGGTCGGCCGGATGAGCCGGAGATCGTCGTACTCCTCGAGGACGTGCGCCGTCCAGCCGACGACGCGGCTCGCCGCGAAGATCGGCGTGAACAGATCGTGCGGGATCCCGAGCAGCGAGTAGATCGACCCCGAGTAGAGATCGACGTTCGGGTAGAGCCCCTTCTCCCGGTGCACGACCTCCTCGACGCGCCGCAGGAGCTGGTAGTAGCCGAGGTCTCCCTTCGCCTCGCCGAGGCGGCGGGACCACTCCCGTAAGATCGTCGCGCGCGGGTCCTCGACCTTGTAGACGCGGTGGCCGAACCCCATGATCCGCTCGTGGCGGGCGAGCTTGGCCGTGACGACCTCCTCCGTGCGCTCGGGGGTCCCGATCTCCGCGAGGAGCTCCATCACCCGCTCGTTCGCGCCACCGTGCAGCGGCCCCTTGAGGGTCCCGACGGCGCTCGTGATCGAGCTGTAGAGGTCGGAGAGCGTCGAGGCGGTGACGCGGGCGGAGAAGGTCGAGGCGTTGAGCTCGTGGTCGGCGTGCAGGATGAGGGCGACGTCGACCGCGCGGGTCTCGAGGTCGGTCGGCTCGCGGTCGAGGAGGGCGTAGAGGAGGTAGGCGGCGGCCGAGAGGCCCGGGCGCGGCTCGAGCGGGCGGCCCCCCGAGCGCCGGCGGTGGAACCGTCCGAGGATCGTCGGGAGCGCGGCGGTCAGGCGCTGGGCCCCCCCGATCGACGTCGCGCCGGGCCGCGTCTCCTCCGGCTCCATGAGCGCGAGGGCGCTCACGGCGGTCCGCAGGATGTCCATCGGGTGCGCGGTCGCGGGGAGCTCGTCGATCTGCCGCTCGAGGGCGCTCGGGAGCTCGCGGAGCGGTGCGAGGCGGGTCTTGAGGTCGTCCAGCTGGGCGAGCGTCGGGAGCCGGCCGTACCAGAGCAGGTAGGCGACCTCCTCGAACGTCGACCCCGCGGCGAGGTCGCGGATGTCGTAGCCCCGGTAGATCAGCCGGCCCTTCTGCCCGTCGATGAAGCAGATCCTCGACTCGAGGGCCACGACGTCCTCTAGGCCGCGCTGGATCTCCGTCGCCACCGTCCGTCCCCTCCCCGTGCGGCCGCGCGAGGACGTTTCGGGTTAATGGGGTTTGGCGGCCGGGACCGGCTCGGGCAGTCGGGAGGCGGGCTCGGCGGGGGCGAGAGCGCCCGCGTCCGAGGCCCGTCGGCGCGCCTCGTAGGCGACGTTCGCCGCGGCCCAGATGGGGACCGAGGCGAGGAGGATGCCGGCCGAGACGAGGAAGACCAGGCGGAAGCTCCCGAACACCGCGAGGACCCAAGAGAGCGCCGCCCCCGCCACCGCCGCCGCCCCCCCGAGGGCGCTGTTGAGGCCGAGGAGGCCGCCCGCGTCCCGCCGCTGGAGGGCCCGGAAGAACACCAGGGACGAGCCGGTCGTGTAGACGGCGATCGAGCCGCCGAGGACCGCGTACACCCCGAGGTTCGCCCAGAGCGAGGGGCCGCGGCCGAGGGCGGCGAAGGTGAACGCCGCGGTGCCGAGGTAGCCGAGGCTGCGGACGTAGCTCGACCGCCGCGCGAGCTTGTCGGCGCCCACGCGGTTCGCGAGCGGGCCGGTGAGCGGGAAGACGAGCGTCTGGGTGAAGTTGTTCGAGAGGTTCACCAAGAAGATCGACGCCGGCACCAGGCCCGCCGAGACGAGGTAGGGCGTGTAGGAGATGTTGAACAGGTTCGCGGCGAGGTTGAACAGGAACGAGGCGAGCAGGATCAGCGGAAGCTCGTGGTGGAGCTCGGTGCGGGCCCACCGCACGAGGCGGCGGAGCGCGTCGCGGTTCGGGCGGGGGCGGTGGGGGAAGAACGGGATCGGGTTGCGGAGCGCGATCGACGGGCGGAGCCGGGAGAACAGTCCGGCCGGATGGGCGGCCACGTGCCGCGTCGTGAGGGGACGGTCGGCCTCGCGAATGAACAGGCCGAGCGCGACCGCGCTCACCGCCGCGAGCCCGGCGAGGACGAAGAGGAGCGGCACGAGCGCGCCGTTCCCGATCGTCCAGAAGTAGCCGATGAGGAGCCCGACGATCGAGCCGACCATGCTCATCTCCTGGAACGAGGCGAAGGCGACCGCGCGCTCCGCCTCGCCGAACTTCTCGAGGATGAGGAGGTTCGACGCGTTCGCGCCCGCCGGCGCGATCGCGCCCACGACCCCGTAGGCGACGAACAGCTCGAGCATCGAGCCGACGTGGGCGAGCAGGAGGTAGAGCGCGGCGAAGCCGGCGTAGTTGAGCACGAGGAAGACGCGCCGTCGCGGGTACGCGTCGGAGAGATGCCCCCAGACGACCGACGAGACGGTGACCGAGACGTTGAAGACCGTGGCGGCGAGCGCGACGTCCGTCCAGCTGCCGTGGAGCGGGAGAAGGATGAGCAGGGGGAGCACGACCCCGAAGCCCGACGTCGCCGCGTTGATGGGAACGAAGCCGAGGAGCCACGGCCTCGCGACCAGGCGGCCGGACCAGGTTCGGATCGAGAGGGCCAT
>JBAIXP010000143.1:0-2194 GCA_037916495.1 Thermoplasmata archaeon
CCAGTCCGCCCCGGAGCACGAATCCCCGCTCACCGGAGCGCTGCGGCGCGAGTTCCCCTCCGCCCGGCTCGAGACCGCGACCGGACCGGCGCTGGCCTCGGCGCCGCCGGGCCCGCTCGAGCCGCCGGCCTCGACGCGCCCCGCGCAGGCCGAGGCGGCGCGTCGCCTGGCGGCGTACGTCCAGGCGACGCAGCCCCGTCTCCTGCCGTTCCTCGAGCGGGTCGACCTCTCGGGAGGGCGGCGACGGCTGATCCTCGACGCGAAGACGCTCCGCCATCTCGAGGTCTCCCGTCCGATGAATCCCGACGACCCGGGCGGAGCGACGCTCCTGTCGACCTGGGACGAGACCGTGACGGCCCCCGGCCGGCGGACCCTCGCCTTCTGGCTGCGGCACCCGCTCGCCGACGTCGCCGCCATCCGCGACCGCCAGGACGCCGTCGAGGCGCTCGTGGCGCGGGGCGCCGAGCTCCTCTCCCTGCGCAGCGAGATGCGGCCCGTCGCGGACCTCGCCCGGATCGCGGCCCGCCTTGCCGGCCGTCGCGTGCGTCCGCCCGAGCTCGCCGCCCTCGCGGAGAGCCTGCGGGCGGTCGAACGCCTGCGGACGTGGCTTTCCCCGTCGACGGCGGGCGCCCTCGGGCGGCTCGAGCGGGCCCTCACGGCCATCCCCGGGCTCGTCGAGCGGCTCACGGCCGCGCTCCCGGAGTCACCCCCGCCGACGCCCGAGGGACCGGGGCTCTTCCGACCGGGGTTCTCGAACGATCTCGACGCCCTCGGGGAAGCGGAATCGGACGGCCTCGCGGCGATCGAGGCTCTCGAGGCGCGCGAGCAGGCGGCGACGGGGATCCGCACGCTCAAGGTCGGCTACACGCAGGTCTTCGGCTACTACCTCGAGGTGAGCCGGCCCAACCTCTCCCGGGTGCCGCCGCACTACCGCCGCAAGCAGACGCTCGCGCAGGCGGAGCGGTTCACGACGGAGGAGCTCGGCCGGATCGAGGAGTCGATTCTCACGGCCCGGGAGCGCCGCGGGGAGAGCGAGGCCGAGCTGTGGGAGCGGGTCCTCGCCGAACTCGAGGCGCACGTGCCCCGGCTCTACCGCCTGTCGAGGTCGGTGGGCGAGCTCGACACGCTTGCGACGTTCGCCCTCCTGGCCCAGGAGCGGGGGTACGTCCGCCCGACGGTCGACGAGAGCCCGGTCCTCCAACTCCGTGACGGCCGCCACCCGATCCTCGACCGGACGATGGAGGGACGGTTCGTCCCCAACGACACCGAGCTGGACGCGGACGACGCGCGGCTCATGGTCCTCACGGGACCGAACATGTCGGGGAAGTCGACGTACATGCGCCAGGTGGGACTCCTCGTCCTGCTGGCGCAGGTCGGCGCCTTCGTCCCCGCGCGGTTCGCACGGGTGGGGCTCGTCTCGGGGCTCTTCACCCGCATGGGGTTCACGGACGAGATCGGCCGGGGAAAGTCGAGCTTCATGGTCGAGATGACGGAGGTCTCGGAGATCCTCCGGTCGGCGGACGCCCGCTCCCTCGTTCTCCTGGACGAGGTCGGACGCGGCACGAGCACCTTCGACGGTCTCGCCCTCGCCTGGGCCACCCTCCGCCACCTGCACGACTCCCTCCGCTGCCGGACGATCCTCGCGACGCACTACCACCAGCTCACCGACCTCATCGAGGGCCTCGCCGGTGCGCGGAACGCCCACCTCGCGGTGCGGGAGGCCGGCGGGGAGGTCGTCTTTCTTCACCGGCTGGTGCCGGGGAGCACGGACCAGAGCTACGGGCTCCACGTCGCCCGGTTGGCCGGGCTCCCGTCGGAGCTCCTGCGGGAGGCGGAGCGGCTCTTGAAGCGCCTCGAGGACCAGGGGGTGAGCCTCCGGTCCGGCCGCTCGAGCCGGGCCGGCCCGACCCGATACACGCAGGCGGTTCTCCTCTCCTCCTCCGAGCCCGCCCCGCCGTCCCCGGTGGAGGAGGCGATCCGCGGCCTCGACCCCGAGCGGCTGACCCCAATGGAGGCGCTCCAGCTCCTCGCCGAGCTACGTCGGCGGCTCATCGCCGGGTCCCCGCCCGAGGACGGATGACCGCGCCCGACCGCCGGCCGATCCGGCGGCTGAGCGCCGAAACGGTCGAGAAGATCGCCGCGGGCGAGGTCGTCGAGCGGCCGGCCTCCGTCGCGAAGGAGCTGGTCGAGAACG
>JBAIXP010000144.1:0-4752 GCA_037916495.1 Thermoplasmata archaeon
GTCGTCGGGAACCGGATCCGCTCGGTCCGGTAGAGCGGGAGGGGAGCGCCCGGCTTGCGGTCGGTCTTGAGCCAGGCCTTGTTGAGGAAGTCGAGGACGCAGAGGCGGAACCGCTCCTTCGTGAGGACGACCACCGCCTGGCGCACGCCGCAGATGTCGCAGACGCCGACGACCCCGCTGCCGAACTCGGCCTCGGGAAGGTCGAGCAGGCGGTCGTCGTCGCGCATCGTCCCTCGCCGGGAATCGAGCGGTGGTCGATTCTTAACCCTTGCCGCGCGACGGGCGGTCGGACGTGAGGGAGCGGGGCCGCTCGCCCCGGAGGAGGTGGAGCCGGCTGCGGTCCCTCGGGACGAGCGTGCCGACCCCGTGGCGGCGCAGGCGCTCGCCGAACGGGCGGTCGGCCGTCAGCACCCACCCGCCGAGCGCCTCGGCCGCCTCGAGGACCGCGGCGTCGCCAGCGAGGCGCGTCGGGACCGTGCGGAACCGCCCCGCGAAGCGGCGGGCGGCCCCCGCGTGGGGGATCCCGCGCGCCTCGAGCCGGTCGATCTCACCGAGCGCGGACGCCGGGACGGCGAGCTCCGCCCCCGGGAGGAGCCGCTCGACCTCGGCGACAAGGTCGAGCCCGGTGCGGAACGGGAGGAAGAGCGCGTTGGTGTCGAGCAGGACGACCGGGCGCGGGGGCCCGGGCGGTTCACGGGGCCCGGACGACGATCCCGAGCTTCTCGCGGTCGTACTCGGTCCCTCCTCGGCGCTCGCGCAACAGGTAGCGCTGGGACTTCTGGTTCGCGGTCTTCGGGATCTCGTCGACGAACTCGAGGAACCTCGGGACCATGAAGAACGGGAGGTGCTCGACCGCGAAACGGAACAGCTCGGCGGGCTCGACGGTCGACCCCGGCTTCAGCTGAACGAACGCCTTCACGTCCTCCTCCCCGAGCGGCGACGGGACGCCGACCACGACCGTCTCGAAGACGGCCGGATGCCGGTTGAGGACCGACTCGACGTCGTACGGGGCGAGGTTCTCGCCGCGGCGCCGGATTACGTCCTTCTTGCGGTCGACGAAGTAGTAGTAGCCGTCCGCGTCCCGCGTGACGAAATCGCCGGTGTGGAACCAGAGGTTGCGCCACGCCTCAACGGTCTTCTCGGGCTTGTTGAGGTAGCCCGAGAACATCGTGAACGGCGACCTCGGGCGGACCACGAGCTCCCCGCGCGTCCCCGGAGGAACGGGACGGTCGTCGTCGTCGACGACCTCGGCCTCCACGAAGCCGAGCGGGGTGCCGACCGAGCCGACCCGCACCCGGTCGGGGGGATTCATGAGGGTCGTGCAGCCGCACTCGGTCATCCCGTAGAGCTCGATGAGGTCGACCCCGAACCGGCGCTCGAAGTCCGGCCAGATCGCCTTGGTCGCCCCCGCGGTGAGCGCCGTGCGCACCGTGTGGCTCCGGTCGGTCGGCTTCTCGGGTTGCTTGTAGAGGATCGTGATCATCGAGATGAGGAGCGAGACGTGGGTCGCGCGGAACGCCGACGCGGTCTCCCAGTACGTCGTCGCGTGGAAGCGCTCGTCGAAGGCGGCGGTGAGGTCGTGGAGCAGGGCGGAGAGGGTCGTCATCTCCTGCGCGTTGCAGTGGAAGAGCGGGAGGGCGGTGAACAGCACCGCGTCGGGGGTGAGCCGGCTGCGCCGCGCGATCTCGGCCGGGGTTCTGAGGAGCTTTTCGTGCGGGATGATCGCCCCTTTCGGCGGCCCGGTCGTCCCGCTCGTGTACAAGACCGACGCCGGGTCCGAAGGTCGGGGAGGCGGCCCCAGGTCGGCGGGCGCGTCCGAGAGCAGCTCGGAGAAGTCCGGGACAGAGGCGGGGAGGCCCCCGTCCGGCTCGGCCGGCCCCGTCACGAACTCGCGGGGGATCGCGAGCCCCTCGCGCAGCGGGGCGTACGGCCCCCAGAGACGCCGGTCGGCGACGAGCGCCTTCGGTGCGGAGTCGGAGAGCTCGTAGCGGAGGATCTCCCCTTTGAGCCCGGTGTTCAGCGGGACGAGGATCGCCCCTAGCTTGGCGGCGCCGAACCAGAGGAGGGGGAACTCGGGGGTGTTGAACAGGAGCGCCGCCACCCGGTCGCCGCGACCGATTCCGGCCCGTGAGAGGCCCGCCGCGACGCGGTCCGTCTCGCGGTCGAGCTCGCGGTAGGAGAGCGTCCGAGCCCCGAAGACGAGGGCCGGCCGGTCCCCGTTCTTCTCCGCCTTCTTCCGGACGAGCGTCGCGAGGTCGTGGTACTCCTCACCACGATCCAACATCCCGACCGGTGAAGTTTCCTCGTCCATAAGCTCTCGCGCGTTCGAGCCGGGGCCTCGGGAAAGGAGTCAAACCCCGGCGCGCGTCGCCGCCCGGGATGGTGCCCCCGAACGAGCGGTTCCGGCCCGGCGCGCCGATCGTCGCGGAGCTCGCGAGCGGGGCGGTCGTGCTCGCCCCCTCGACCAAGGCCCCCGAGCTCCTGCTGCTCCACCTCCGGGAGGAGGACCGATGGTGCCTCCCGAAGGGCCACGTGGAGGCCGGCGAGTCGCTCGAGGACGCGGCGCTCCGGGAGATCCGGGAGGAGTCGGGCCTTGCGTCCGTGCGCCTCGGTCCGGAGCTCGCGGAGGTCTCCTACCGATTCTTCTCGCCGGCCCGCGCGGTGAACGTCCTCAAGGTGAGCGTCTACTTTCTCGCCACGACGCAGGACCGTGCGGTCCGGCCCGAGGGCCTCTTCGACCGGTTCGTCTGGGCCGACTTTGATCGCGCGCTCGAGCTCGTGCCGTACCCGACCGACCGGCACGTGATCGAAGCGGCCCGCCGGGCCCACGCGGGGGCAAACGGTCGCCCCTGACCCGGTTAGCTGTCGGGAAGAAGGAGCGGGGAAAGGGTTCGGCGGCCCCCGTACGGGGCCGCCTAAAGGTGCGGCTGACTTCGGAGGATCACTTCGTTCCCTGGTCGCCGGCCCCCGAGGGAGCGGGCGACACCGACCCGGCCGGTTCCAGGACCTGGGGGGCCGCCGGCCGCTTGCGCCGGGACCCTACGATCGCCGCGACCGCAGCGAGGGCCGCGACGCCTACGACGCCCACGACGACGAGGGCCGCGTAGGAGGGACCCGCGGAGCTGCAGCCGAACTTAAGGCAGGCCGCCTGGGCCTGGGCCGTGCTCGGGCTCTCGGGTTGGGCGGTCACGGTCGAGCCGGGGCTCACCGACGCGGGCGTCGCCGCCGCGACGCTGCCGGACGACCCGCCCGAAACGTAGAGCGGGGCCGACGCGTCGCCGAACGTCGCCTGCGCGGCGCTCACCGACTCGACGTGGAGGCTCCCCGACCGGACGAAGACCACGTCGGCGGAGATCGCCGCCGCACCGAGCGTGAAGTTCCCGTACGCCTTCGCATCTCCGTTGAAGAAGTCGAAGGCTCCGGGGATGAGGACGAACCCGTCGCGGAGCTCGAACGGCCCGCCGAGCGCGAGGACGACCTCCGTGCGGTTCGCGTGGTCGGAGAACGCCACCGGCGCGGCGAAGGCGTGGCCGTAGAGGGTCACCGCGAGCGTGCTGTTCCAGCCGCCCGCGTGGGAGCCGTTCCCCGACGCCGAACCGAGCGGGCCCACGTGCGACCAGTTGTAGGCGTACTGCCAGGCCGAGGTGGCGTTGAGGACCGCCGTGGACGACCAGGCGGAGACCCCCGAGAGGTTGTTCGGGATGAGGCCGAGCGCCGGGGTGAACGCGGCCGCGAGGTGCGCGCTGCCCGAGGCGTTCAGGTGGGCCCCGAACGGCGTGCCCGAGGAGGAGCCCGTCAGGGACTCGACCAGGGAGGCGCTCGTGTGGGTCGAGGCGTTGAGAATCCCGAGTGCGGTCGCGTTCGTGCCGTTCGCGAGCGTCACGCTCGCGTTCCGGCTCAGGTTCGCGAAGGCGCTGTCGACCTCGAGGGCCTTGAGCGCGTAGTGGGCCACGAAGGACCCGTTTCCGTTGCTCGCGCTCGCGGTGACCGAGAGGGCCATCGTCCGCTGCGCGGTGAGTTCGACCGTCGTCGCGCTCGTGTTGGTCGCGTTGAAGATCGCGACCAGTCCGAACGTCGCGTTCCACGTGATCTCCGCCCCGAGGGCCGAGAAGCTCCCGTTCGAGGACGCCTCGCCGCCGTACGCCCACGAGGCGACGGGGGCCGACACGGCCGGCCCGGGCGCCGCGCTCGCAGCCGCCGAGACGAAGGGCACCACGGCGAGGCCGAGGAGCGCCACCATCCCGAGGACGGCCAGCTGTCCTTTCGTTCGATTGTCGTGCATACGTTCCTTGGTGCGGGCTCTCCCGAGCCCCGCACCTCGGAAAATCGCCCGCACGGGGGATAAGGGGACGTTCGAGGGAGGGTTCGCCGGACAAGACGCCGTGCTAGGCCCTGGCACGGCTCCCGTTGCGGACGGACGGGTCGCCAGGGCCTAGAGGGACGGCAGGCGGAACCGGGCCGTCCGCGCCACGCGGATCGATTCGGGGTAGCCCGCGTCGGCGTGCCGCGCGACCCCGAGGCCCGGGTCGTTGTTGAGGACGCGTCCGATCTTCCGGCCCGCGTCGTCCGTCCCGTCCGCGACGAGCACGAGGCCGGCGTGGAGGGAGTTGCCGATCCCGACGCCGCCCCCGTGGTGGAACGAGACCCACGTCGCGCCGCTCGCGACGTTGAGCAGGGCGTTCAGGACCGGCCAGTCCGCGATCGCGTCCGACCCGTCCCGCATCGCCTCCGTCTCGCGGTAGGGGCTCGCGA
>JBAIXP010000145.1:0-2217 GCA_037916495.1 Thermoplasmata archaeon
GAGGGCGAGCTGGACCCAGCCGAGGTAGGTGTTGAGCGCCGCCCGCATCGCCCCCGCGTCCGCCGCCTCGACCGCGATCTCGACCTGTCCGTCCTCGAGCTCGCGGACGAGCGCCCGGGCCCTAGGACCCTCGCGGGCCGCCTCGGGGGCGAGGGCGCGGACGAGCCACCGGCCCGAGGGGCCCGCGCTCGGCCGGATCAGGACCCGGGCGGTCCACGCGCGCTCGCGGCTCATCGCGGTGCGAGCTGCCGTTCCACCCGGGCGACCGTGCGGTCCGTCTTGGCCGCCGCGGCGCGGACGTAGCTCGCCGGGTCGAGGACCCGGTCGATCTCCTCGGCGGAGAGCCGCCGCGTGACCTCGGGGTCGGCCTTCGCCCGTTCGGCGAGCCCCGGACCGGCGTCGGCGCCCTTCGTGATCCGACGCAGGAGCTCGTGGGCCTCCGACCGCGCGAGGCCCTTCGCGGTGAGCGCCAGGAGGAGGTTCTCGGTCATCGCCGCGCCGCCCGCGACGCGGAGGAGCTCGGCCATCCGTTCCGGGTCGACCTCAAGGCCCGAGAAGACCGTGACGAGCTTCGAGAGAAGGTCGTCGGTGAGGACGACCGCGTGCGGCAGCACGATCCGTTCGTTCGCCGAGTTCGCAAGGTCCCGCTCGTGCCACTGGACCATGTTCTCCAGGGGAGGGAGCGCGAACGCCCGCACGAGCCGGGCGAGGCTCGTCACGTTCTCGCTCAACATCGGGTTGCGCTTCTGCGCCATCGTCGAGCTGCCGACCTGGCGCTCCTCGTCGAACGGCTCGGCGACCTCGGCGATCTCCGTCCGCTGGAGGTTGCGCACCTCGGTCGCGAGCCGCTCGGCGGTGCCCGCGACGAGCGCGAGGAGGTTCGTGAACTCCGCGATGCGGTCCCGCCCGACGATCTGGGTCGGCGCCTCGTCCGCGCCGAGCCCGAGGGCGTGCATGACCTTCTCCTCGACCTCGGCGGCGTGGGGGCCGAAGCCCGCGCCGGTCCCGACCGCCCCCGCAAGCTTGCCGACGAGGAGCCGCGGAGCGAGCTCGCCGAGGCGCGCGTGATGGCGGGCGACCTCGGCCGCCGCGACCGCCATTTTGTAGCCGAAGGAGAGCGGGACGCCGTGCTGGCCGTGGGTCCGCCCGACCTCGGGGGTCGCGCGGTGCTTCCGCGCGAGCGCCAAGAGGACCCGCGCGAGGTCCTCGAGGTCCTTCGAGAGGATGCGGACGCACTCGGCGAGCTCGAGCGCGAGCGCGGTGTCGGTGATGTCGGCGCTGGTCGCCCCGAAGTGGACCCAGCGCCCCGCCGGGCCGGCGGCCTCCGCGAGCGCCCGCGTCATCGCCATGATGTCGTGGCGCGTGGCGGCTTCGATCTCGTCGACCCGCGCGAGCCGGACGTGCTCGAGCTTCGCGGCGCGCTCGATCGCGCCGGCGTCCGCGACCGGGATCATGCCGAGTTCCGCCTCGGCGCGGGCGAGCGCCGCCTCGATCCTAAGCAGCCGGCCGAGCCGCGCCTCCCGGGAAAAGACGGCGCGCACCGCCTCGCGCCCGTAGCGGAACTCGATCGGGCAGAACAGCGAGCCCGTCTCCGCCGTCACGACCGGCGAGCCCGGGGAGGATATTTAGCCGTGCCCGGCCCGGGGCGCGGCGGAGACGCGGCGCGGTGGGAAACCTCGTGGGAGCGCGTGCACCGCCGGGCTCTTGAGAGCGGAGTCCGCTTTCGGGGTAGGAGCATGTCGGGGGTCCTGGTCGCCCTGGGCGGCAACGCGCTTCAGCGCGCGGGGGGCACCGGCTCCTGGGCGGAAGCGCGCCGGAGCATGCACGCGGTCGCCCCCGTGCTCGCCGAGGTCGCCCGAAGGTCCGGCTCGCTGGTCCTCACGCACGGCAACGGACCGCAGGTCGGAGCGCTCCTCCGGCAGAACGAGCTCGCTGCGGGCGAACTCCCGCCCCTCCCCCTCGACGTCCTGGGGGCCGAGACGCAGGGTCAGATCGGCTACCTCATCCAGAGCGAGCTCGTCCCCGCGCTGCGCCGAGCCCGGGTCGGCCGCTCGGTCCTCACCGTCGTGAGCCGCACCGAAGTGCGGGCGAACGACCCGGCGTTCCGCCATCCGACGAAGCCGGTGGGACGGTACTACCACGACGGCGAGGCCCGGCTCCTGAAGAAGAAGCTCGGGTGGGCGATGGTCGACGACCGCGCCCGGGGAGGCTGGCGCC
>JBAIXP010000146.1:0-3412 GCA_037916495.1 Thermoplasmata archaeon
CGGTACTTGTCGATCTCCTCCTGGCGGATGTAGCCGGTGTCGAGGAGAAGGCGCCCCACCGTCGTGGACTTGCCGTGATCGACGTGGCCGATGAAGACGATGTTGAGGTGGGGCTTCTGCGCCATCCGATGGACTCCGGGCGCGGCCAAAAGGTGCCCCTATATCACACTTGTTGCGCTCGCCCGCCGAGAAATCCGTGAGGAGACCGTTCCCACGACGCGCCGGACCCTGGCCCGGACCCCGGTCGCCGCCCCGCTTTCGCGACGACCCTCGCGTGGCGCGCACCAACCCAGTATAGGGGGACGGGCCGATAGCAGGGCAGCCCTACCTGCGAGGCGCTCCGCGTGACCGATACGTCGCACGGGACCGTCGCCGCGAGCCGCGCCTCCGTGGCGCGGCTCATGGTGCCGAACGACACGAACTTCGCCGGGAATCGGAGGGGCGATCCTCTCCGAGATCGAGTCGGGGTGACGAGGGTGGGACGGAGGTCGATGCAGGTCAAGGTCGCGGTCGGGGCCGCTCCGGCGACGGGGGGATCCAACCACCGGCTCGCTCGGGCCGCCGTCACCAGGGTCGCCGTCGAGGGGAAGGAACGCCCCCGCGAGGTCCCACCGATCGCGCTCTCGATCGATGAGGAGCACGGTCGGTTCGAGGACGGCGGTCGGTGGACGGGCGAACGATGCCGGTCGAGGGGCCACTAGGAGGGAACGATGCTCTGCGAAATGTGCGGAAACGAGGTTGAAACGACGAGCCGCGTCCGGATCGAACAGTCCGTGCTCCAGCTCTGCCCGGCGTGCGCCAAGTTCGGGACCCCGGTCGATCCCGCTCCCGCGTCGGCGGCTCCGGAGGCCCCTGGGGGCCGGCCGCGCCCGGCGGCGGCCGCCACCCGGGCGGCGACCGGGCCGCGCCGTCTCGAGGAGCGGGACCTCTATGCCGAGATCGGCGACCTCGAGCTCGCCCCCGACTGGGGTCAGCGGGTGCGGCACGCCCGCGAGGCGCTCACCTGGACGCCGGAGGAGCTCGGAAAGCGCCTCAACGAGAAGAAGTCGGTCGTCCTCAAGATCGAGAGCGGCTCGTTCCATCCGCCGGACGAGCTCGTCCGCCGGCTCGAGCACCTGCTCAAGGTACGCCTTCGGGCCACCCCGGAGACGGGGGCGGCGGCCGAGCGCTGAGCCGGCGCGCGCCCGCCGCCTACGAATCCCGGCCGTGCGCCGGGCGGCGCGTCCGCCCCGCCGTCCTCGGGGGCGCCGCGTGGACCCGCGCCGGGCGCGGCTCCTCCCCGAGGAGGAGATGCTCGAGGATCGCCTTCTGGGCATGCAGGCGGTTCTCCGCCTGGTCCCACGCCGCGGAACGGAGACCATCCAGCACTTCGTCGGTGATCTCCTGGCCGCGATGGGCCGGGAGATCGTGGAGGACGAACGCCCCGGGCGCGGCCCGCCCGAGGAGCTCCGCGTTGATCTGGTAGCTCCGGAACGCGCGCTCACGCGCCTCCCGCTCCGCCTCGTCGCCCATCGAGACCCAGACGTCCGTGTAGAGGGCGTCGGCCCCTTTCGCGGCCTCGGCCGGGGACGACGTGAACGTCAGGGACGCGCCGGAGCGGTCGGCGAGGGCGCGGGCCGCCCGGACCACGTCGGCCTCGGGGCGGTAGGCCTCGGGGGTCGCGGCCGTGAGGTCGAGGCCGACGGCGGCCGCGCCGAGCAGGAGCGAGTGGAGGACGTTGTTGCCGTCCCCGATCCACGCGAGGCGGTGCCCGCGGAAGCCGTCCGGCCAGCGCTCCCGCATCGTGAGGAGGTCCGCGACGATCTGGCACGGATGCTCCCGGTCGTCCAGCGCATTGATCACCGGCACGGTCGCCCCGCGCGCGAGCTCGAGGACGTTCTCGTGGCGATACGCGCGGTAGGTGATGGCGTCGACGTAGCGCGAGAGGACGCGCGCGGTATCGCCGATCGTCTCGCCGCGGCCGAGCTGGAGGTCGTTCGCGTTGAGATAGAGGGCGTGCCCCCCGAGGTCGTGGATCGCCACCTCGAACGAGGTCCGGGTGCGGGTCGAGGGCTTCTCGAAGATCAGGGCGAGCGTCCGGCCGGCGAGGCTCGGGCGCACCGTCCGTCGGGCCCGTTCGGCCTTCAGGCGGGCCGCGCGGTCGAGCAGCCCCCCGAGCGCGTCGGCGACGTCGGCGATCGAGACGAGATCTCGCTTCGGGTCCTCGGGCGCCATCGGTCGCGCTAGGGCCGCGGAGGGAAAACCGTCGCCCCCGAGCGCGCTCGCCCCGAGCGCACGTTAAGAACCGGGCCCGGCTGGCCGCGCGAGGTTCGAACCTATGCCCGCACGTTCGCCCCGCCCGAAGCGCCGCCCCGTGCGCCGGACCCGCGCCTCCTCGCGTCCGTCCTCCCTGCCGGGACGCCGCGTCTACGTGGTGACGGCCGGCGTCACGAAGTTCGCGAAGGCGCACCCCGCGATGGACTTCCGCCTGATGGTCAAGCGGGCGTACGACGACGCGCTCCGCGGGATCCCGAACCTCACCAAGGACCGGATCGACGGCTCGCGGATCTCCTACTTCTCCGACCACTTCTCGCGCCAGTTGAAGGCCGCGAGCATGGTCCAGGACTACCTCGGCCTCAACCCGAAAGGCTCGGTCCGCATCGAGTGGGGCGGGGCGACCGGGGGCGAGTGCTTCCAGGCCGCGTACGAGGCGGTCGCGAGCGGGCGGATGGACGTCTGCCTGGCCGCCGGTTACGAGACGATGAGCCGGGTCGCGACGTGGAAGGGCAACGAGTTCATCGCGCTCGCCTCCGACACGAACTTCGACTTCCCCCTTGGGGGGTTCTACACCGGCTACTACGCGCTCATGGTCGTCCGGCACATCTACGAGTACCTTCGCCGGGGCAAGTTCGCGAACGTGAAGGACGAGCGGGAGGCGCAGCGGCTCGCGATCGCGGAAGGTCAGCGGGTGATGAGCTGGGTCTCGGTGAAGAACCACACCAACGCGCTCCACAACCCCTACGCCCAGTACCCGAAGCGGCTCACCGTCGAGGACGTCCTCGCCTCCGAGATGATCTCCTACCCGCTCACGCGCGAGCAGATATGCACGATGTCCGACGGCGCCGCGGTCGCGATCCTCTGCGACGAGCGGCGGGCGCGTGAGTTCACCGACAAGCCGGTCCGCGTCACCGGGGTCGGGTGCGGGACCGATACGATGCGGCTCGCCGACCGGCCGTTAGGCGAGGTCCCGCTGATTCCCCACGAGAAGGCCGCCGACTACCGGGGGCTCGAGTACCCGGGCGTCCACTCCTTCCGCGCGGGCCGCTCCGCCGGCCTCGAGGCGTACCGCATGGCCGGCCTCACCGACCCGATCCGCGAGCTCGACTTCGTCGAGCTCCACGACGCCAACGCGTCGAGCGAGATCCAGACCTAC
>JBAIXP010000147.1:0-3227 GCA_037916495.1 Thermoplasmata archaeon
GCACCGACGATCGCTCGGCTTGCCGCACGTCTTCCTTCCCCTTTTCCGGGGGCGTGGAGAGGCCTCATGGCTACCTTTTTCAGTCGTTCAACGCCGTGGGTTACGTATTTGATACCACGTCCCGCATCGGCAGGGCCGTTCGGGACGGTTGGACCCCCCGCACCGGCGTTCCCCGGACGTCCGGGAGCCCCCGCCGCGGGGCCGCGGACGGACCGTCCCGAATCGGACCACAACGTTCCGGTCGGGCGTTGGCCCACTTATAGCGGGCCGGTCTAGCCGGTACCCGTGACGCCGGCTCCGCGCCTGTTCGGCACCAACGGCATCCGGGAGGTCGTCGGGGAGACGCTCACGGCCCCGTTCGTGGTCCGGGTCGTCCGGGCGATCGGGACGGTCCTCCCCCCGCGGTCGAAGGTGGTCGTCGGGTGGGACGGAAGGACCTCGAGCGTCGCGCTCGCGAAGCTCACGAGCGCCACCTTGTCGCTCGCCGGCCACACGGTCGTGGAGGTCGGTCTTTTGCCGACGCCGGCCGTTCAGTACAACGTCCCCCGGCTGGGGGCCCGGATGGCGGTGATCCTCACCGCCTCCCACAACCCCCCCGAGTTCAACGGCATCAAGTGCATCGCCGCGGACGGCCTCGAGGTCCCCCGGGAGACCGAGGCCGCGATCGAGGCGGCCGTCGCGGAGGACCGAGGGGTCACGGTCGGCTACGCGGAGGTGGGGCCGGTGGTCGCGGACGGCCTCGCCACCGACCGCTACCTCGCAGGGCTCCTCGCCGAGGTCGATTCGACCCGCGTCGCGCGCCGGAAGTTCACGATCGCGCTCGACTGCGCTAACGGGGCGTCCGTGCCGACCACCCCCGAGCTGCTCCGCCGGCTCGGTTGCCGCACCGTGGCGATTAACGCCCAGGTCGACGGGATGTTCCCGGGACGGCCGAGCGAACCGACCGAGCGCAACCTCACCGAGCTCCTCCGCCTCGTCCCTTCGGTGGGAGCGGCCCTCGGGGTCGCCCACGACGGGGACGCCGACCGCGCCGCGTTCGTCGACGACCGCGGCGCCTTCGTGCCGGGCGAGCAGATCCTCACCCTCCTCGCCAAGGACGCCGTCGAGCGCCACCACGGGGGGGTCGTGGTCACCCCCGTGACCGGTTCCCAGGCGCTCGAGGACGCGATCGCTCCGCTCGGTGGGAGCGTCGTCTACACGCGGGTCGGCTCCCCGGCCGTCACGCACGAGATGCAGGCCCGCGGGGCCGTCTTTGGAGGGGAGGAGAATGGGGGGCTCATCCGCCCGTCCTTCCAACTCGCCCGGGACGGGGCGATGTCGCTCGCCGGGGTCCTCGACCTGATGGCGCGCACGGAGCGCTCGCTGCGCGAGCTTCTCGAGACGATCCCCCGGTACACGATGGTGAAGGAGAGCGTCCCGTGTCCGGTCCCCCTGAGGGACGCGGTGCTCGAGCGGCTCGGTCGGACCCTCGGCGGGGAGGGCGACCGCCAGGTGACGATCGACGGGCTCAAGGTCTACCGCGACGGCGGCTGGGTGCTCCTGCGGCCGTCCGGTACCGAGCCGATCTTCCGGGTCTTTGCCGAGGCGAAGGAGCGCGACCGCGCCCGGGCCCTTGCCGACCACGGGATCGCGGCGGTGCGCAAGGCCCTCGAGGAGGTCGGCGGCACCTCCGCTCCCCTCGCGCGCAAGTCCGGGCCCTCCCCCGCGCGCCCCGGGTAGTTCTTTAACCCGCCTGACGATGCGCGGGGCGTGACCGCCGCCGTGCAGAACGTCGCTGAGATGATGGGCCAGGCGCCGATCTTCGCCACGCTCTCCGAGCGGCAGCTCAAGTCGCTGGCGAAGTCGACGAAGGTCATCCAGTACGGGGCGAACACCCCGATCGTGAAGATGGGCGAGCCCGGCATCGCCTTCTACATCATTTTGAGCGGAGGGGCCGAAGTGCGCCAGGGGTCCCGCGTGCTCGCGAAGCTCGCGCCGGGCCAGTTCTTCGGGGAGATGACGCTCCTGGACGAGCAGCCCCGGTCCGCCGATGTCGTCACGACCGCCGCGACCGAGTGCGCGGTCCTCTCCCGCTGGGAGTTCTGGGGGTTTGCGAAGACCGAGCCCGAGGTCCTCCAGGGAGTCCTCCAAGAGATGGCCAAGCGGCTCCGCGCCGCGAACAAGGCGCTCTCCGAATAGCCGTCCCGGGGGTTGCCCGGGCCCCGAACGGGCCGAAGCATAACCGAAGCCCCGGCTCTCGGCCCGGGGGGGCCGGAGTCGACCCGAATCCGCGCCGTCACCTTCATAGAGGGTACCCCTCTACGCACCCACCCCTACGGTGCGCATGGTTCCTCGTTCCTCCGCGCCCGGCTTGCCCCTCCAACTTCCGGGCCGCCCGGAACGTAGCGGGGGGTCCTGGCGGACCGCCGTTCTCGCGGTCGTCGTGGTCGTTGCGACCGTCGTTCCCGGGACCTTGCTCGCGGCGTCGCCCGCTCAGATCGCACCGGCCGCCGGGCCCGGAGCCTCGGCCGCGGCAGGGTCGGTTCCCTCGCCGGCCGTCTCTTCCGCGCCGTCCGTGACCCAGGCCCTCACCGCCAGCCCACTCTCGGGGACGGTCGGCACCCTCGTGACCTTCAGCGCGTCCGGCTTTGCGCACGGATCAACGTTCTCGATCTCGTGGACCCCGTCGGGGGGAAAGGTGACGATCGCCTGCCCGAAGACGTCCAGCACCGGCACGGACAGCTGTTCCTACACGATTCCCGCAACCGGGGCCGGTACGTACACCTTCACGGGCACGGACGGTGCCGGCCACACGGCGAACGCGGCGTTCACCGTCACGCCGAGCCTCTCCGTGAGTCCCACTTCCGGCACGATCGGGACGATCGTGATCGCTTCCGGCCTCGGGTTCAACTCCTCCGTCTCCTCCACTTCGACCGTTTCCGTCACGGTCACCTGGAACTCCGTTGACGTCTGCACGCCGTCCACGACCGTCACCAACCTCTACGGGAGCTTCCAGTGCGCCTTCGCCCTTCCGGCGGCCTCGGCGGGGCCGCACGCGATCGTGGCGACCGACTCGAAAGGGAACACCCAGAGCGCCACGTTCACGGTCGTCCCTCGGCTGAAGGTGAGCCCGGCGTACTTCCCGAACGGTCCCGGGTTCGCCCCGGTCGGGTCGACGGTGGAGTTCACCGGCACCGGCTTCGGCAGCGGGGCGACGGTGAACGTCGCCTGGCCGATCGCGACCGCCT
>JBAIXP010000148.1:0-13993 GCA_037916495.1 Thermoplasmata archaeon
CGGGTGACGGTCGCCCCCCAGAGCCCCCGCGCGCGCATCAGTTCGACCACGGCCTGGTACGCCGGCTTCCCCTCGTAGCGGTCCGACTCCCCGACGTAGATCCGCAGGCGCACCGCCTTCTCGTCGAGCTCCGTGCTAACTCCCTCCCAACGCCACGCCCAGCGCCGCTCCGCCGATCGCCCCGAGAAGGCAGACCCCCGCGTTAAGCGAGACGTTCACCCCGGCCAGCCAGACCTGGCCGCCGCGGAGGAGGTTCACGGTCTCGAGGCCGAACGTCGAGAAGGTCGTGTACCCGCCGAACACCCCGACGAAGAGGAACGTGCGGAGATTGGGCCCGACGTACCCGCGGCCCAGGAAGAGGAAGAACAGGAGGGCGAGGAGGAACGTACCCGTGAAGTTGACGGCAAAGGTCCCCCAAGGGAAGTCCCCTCGCGTCAGGAGGCCGGTGACCCCGTACCGGGCCACCGCGCCGAGGGCGCCCCCGGCGGCGACCAACGCTACGAGCCGCACCTGGTTCGCGTCCACGTCCGCCCTGTGCGGGGGTCTTGGGGCGCCCCCGCGCCCTCCCGGTCGTCGGTAGAAGTCATCAGCCCCGGGCCGGCTTGGGCGGACTTCATCGCCGTCAAGGGCGACGGAGCGAGGGACTTGACCCTAGCGGACGGGGGTCCCGACGTCTCCCCGCCGGCGCCGACCGCGCAGGACGCCCTGGTCGGGCCGGGGAACGAGGCGGCAGCCTTCGCCGTGCTTATATAGAAGGGCAATTTTTCCGTTGCTGGTGGCAGTATGCTTCAGGGGACCCCTATCCTCGTCCTGAAGGAAGGCACGGAGCGCGAGCGCGGCAAGGGAGCGACGGCGAACAACATCTCGGCGGCGAGGGCGGTCGCGGACGCGGTCCGGACCACGCTCGGCCCGCGCGGCATGGACAAGATGCTGGTCGACTCGATGGGGGACATCACCATCACGAACGACGGCGTCACGATCCTCAAGGAGGTCGACGTCGAGCACCCGGCCGCCAAGATGCTGGTCGAGGTCGCGAAGACCCAGGACCAGCAGTGCGGCGACGGGACGACCACCGCGGTCGTCCTCGCAGGGGAGCTTCTGAAGCGCTCGGAGTACCTCCTCGAGCAGAACGTTCACCCCACGGTGATCACCCGCGGGTTCCAGCTCGGCCTTCAGGAGGCGAAGCGCCTCCTCGAGGCCGAGATCGGTACGCCGGTGAAGCCGGAGGACGAGGCGGTCCTGGTCGACTGCGCCGTGACCGCGATGGGCTCGAAGGGCGTCGCCGGGGCCCGGGACGGTCTCGCGGAGATCGTCGTGAAGGCCGTCAAGCAGATCGCCGAGCAGCGGGGCGGCAAGACCGTCTGCGACGTCGACCAGATCAAGGTCGAGAAGCGCCACGGCGGCCAGATCTCCGACACCGAGCTCATCCAGGGGATCATCCTCGACAAGGAGCGCGGACACCCGCGCATGCCCGGGGAGCTCTCCGGCGCGAAGATCGCGCTGCTCAACTCCGCGCTCGAGATCAAGAAGACCGAGATCGAGAGCAAGATCAACATCAAGAGTCCCTCGCAGATCCAGAGCTTCCTCGACGAGGAAGACAAGACGTTCCGCAAGATGGTCGACGCGATCAAGGCGTCGGGCGCGAACGTGGTCGTCTGCCAGAAGGGGGTCGACGATGTCGTCCTCCACTACCTCGCGAAGGACGGCATCTACGCCGTGAAGCAGGTCAAGGAGTCCGACCTCCAGAAGCTGGCGCGCGCGACCGGCGGCAAGATCGTCACCGGCATCAAGGAGCTCACCCCCGGCGACCTCGGTTCGGCCGCGAAGGTCGAGGAGCGCAAGATCGGCGAGGACCACATGACGTTCGTCACGGGCTGCTCGAACCCGCGCTCCGTCTCCATCCTGGTGCGGGGCGGCACCGAGCACGTCACCCAGGAGGTCGAGCGATCGCTCCAGGACGCGCTCAAGGTCGTCGCGAGCGTCCTCGAGGACGGCGTGGTCTGCCCCGGTGGCGGCGCCACCGAGGTCGAGCTCGCGGTCAAGCTCCGCAAGTGGGCCGGGACCGTCGGCGGCCGCGAGCAACTCGCGGTCGAGGCGTTCGCCCAGTCGCTCGAGGCGGTGCCGTGGGCCCTCGCCGAGAACGGCGGCTACGACTCCATCAACACGCTCATCGAGCTGCGAAGCGCCCACAACGGGGCGAAGGGCAACCACAACATCGGCATCAACCTCGCCGACGGCAAGGCCGCCGACATGTGGAAGCTCAAGGTCATCGAACCGGCCCGCGTCAAGCGCCAGGCGATCAGCTCGGCGGTCGAGGTCGCGTCGATGGTCCTCCGGATCGACGACATCATCGCGTCGAAGAAGTCGGGCCCGGCTCCGCCGGGCGGCGGCGGTGGCCACGACCACTGATCGCGCCGACTCCGACCGTGCGCTCGCGGGCGACGCCGTGGCCGAAGGCTTCTTAGCGGAGGCCCGGTAGGGGCCCGCGATGCGCACCAAGCCTGCCGAGGGCGTCCTCCGCCTCGACGTCGTCGCCCTCGACCCGCGTCCCGCGGTCTACCTCGCCTACGACGGGCTCGCCGGCATCACCCAGCGGCCGATCGTCCGCGACCTCCTCGAGGAGCTCCAGCGCAAGGGGCCGGAGGAGGCGGGGAAGTTCCTGGACGCGCTCCGGCGCCACCGCTCCGGGCAGGTGCACGTCTACTTCTCCGACTACGTGAGCTACGGGATCGGGGGCGGGGACGCCACCGCGGAGTTCTTCCTCGGGACCTACCTCATCCTCCACGAGCCGGCCCGGGCCGCGGACAAGGAGCCGGCGGTCCCCGAGCACGTCGCGCTCTACCGCCCGGCCGGGGTCGAGCGGCTCTCGCTCGAGGCCCCCGGGGCGAGCGCCTAGGTCGCCTTTTCTATCCCCGTCTGCGTCCCTCCGCCCGTCCGATGGACGAGGCGAACCGGCTCGAGGAGGAACGGCGCGCGAAGCTCGTGCGCTTCCGCTCCGAAGGCGGGGAGCCGTTCCCGTGGGAGTACGCGCACCGGGTCGGCACCGACCGCGTGCGCGCCTCCTGCGCCCGGCTCTCCCCAGGGGAGGCGGAGAAGGGCCAAGCTCTCCGGGTCGCCGGCCGTCTTCGGGCCGTGCGCACGCACGGGAAGGCGTCGTTCGCCGACCTCGAGGACGAGGCTGGGTCGATCCAGCTTCTGGTCCGCGCGGACGCCCTCGGCCAGGACGTCTACGACCGATGGCTTGCCCAGCTCGACCCGGGCGACATCGTCGGCGCCGAGGGGTTCGCGGCGGTCTCCCGTAGAGGGGAGCCGTCGGTCGAGGTGACGACGCTCACGCTCCTCGCGAAGGCGATCGCCCCACCCCCCGAGAAGTACCACGGCCTCCAGGATCCCGAGGAGAAGCTGCGCCGACGCTACCTCGACCTTCTCGCCTCCCCCGAAGCGCGCGAGCGGTTCCGGATCCGCAGCCGGCTGGTCCGGGAGATGCGCTCGGCGTTCGACGACGCCGGCTTCCTCGAGGTCGAGACGTCGGTCCTCGCACCGATCGCGAGCGGGGCGGCCGCGCACCCGTTCGTCACCCGGTCGAACTACCTCGACCAGGAGGTGCGCCTCCGGGTCGCCACCGAGCTGCCGCTCAAACGCCTCTTGGTCGGCGGCTACGAGAAGGTCTTCGAGATCGGCAAGTCCTTCCGGAACGAGGACCTCGACACGACCCACTCGCCCGAGTTCACCGAGCTTGAGGCGTACTGGGCGTACGCCGACTACCACGACATGCGCAGGTTCGTCGAGGGGCTGTTCGCGCGCCTCGCCGACCGCACGGTCGAGCTCTACGGCGGCTCCGACGACGCCCGTCACCGCGCAGCGCTCTTCCGACCCCCGTTCCCGACCGTCGACTTCGTCGACGAGCTCGAGCGCGTGAGCGGGCTCACCGGGGTCGCGGAGAAGGACCGGGAGGAGCTCGAGCGCCTCGCCCGCGGGATCGGCTCGACCGTGCCCGCGAACTCGACGCGCGGAACGTTCCTCGACAAGCTCTTCGAGCACTACGTCGAGCCGACGTTCGACCGCCTCACGTTCGTCGTCGACCACCCGGCGGTGACGACGCCGCTCGCGAAGCGGCATCGCTCGAAGCCCGGCCGGGTCGAGCGGTTCGAGATGTTCGTCCCCGGCTACGAGATCGGCAACGCCTACACCGAGCTCAACGACCCGGACGAGCAGGAGGAGAGGTTCCGCGCGCAGCTCGCCGAGCGGGGCGCCGAGCAGTACGCCTACGACGCCGACTTCGTCCGGGCGCTCCGCCACGGGCTCCCCCCGACCACGGGGATCGGCCTCGGGGTCGACCGGATCGTCATGGCGCTCACCGGCTCGCCGTCGATCAAGGACGTCCTGCTCTTCCCGCTCGTCCGTGTGCGCGACGCGAGCGCCGAGGCCACCCCGGGGCGCGGTCCGGCGTAGGGGACGGATGGCCGCCGCCGACCGCACCCCGCCGCCGGTCCCGCTCGTCCTCGATCGCCTCACGATCGACTACGGCCCCCAGCGGGCGGTCGACGCGCTCTCGCTCGAGGTCCGCGCCGGTGAGATCTACGGCCTCCTCGGCTCGAACGGGGCCGGGAAGTCGAGCACGATCAAGGCGACGGTCGGCCTCCTCCGCCCGACCGCGGGGACCGTCCGGGTCTTCGGCCAGGACGTGGCCGTGGACCCCCGGAGCGCCAAGGAGCGGATCGGCTACGTTCCCGAGACGTCGCTCCTCTACGAGGCGCTCACCCCCCGGGAGTTCCTCGAGTTCGTCGCGGGGGTCCGACGGCTCGACCGCGCGGCCGCCGAGGAACGGGTGCGGACCTACACGGCCGCCTTCCGCCTCGTCGAGGAGCTTGAGCGGCCGATCGCGACCCTCTCCCTCGGCACCCGCCAGAAGGTCCTGGTCATCGCGGCGTTCCTCCACCAGCCCTCCCTCCTCGTGCTCGACGAGCCGCTCAACGGGCTCGACCCGCGGTCGGTCCGCCTCGTCAAGGAGCTCCTGGTCCGGTACGTTTCGCAGGACGGCCGAGGCGTCCTGTTCTCGACCCACACGATGGCCGTGGCGCAGGAGCTCTGCCAGCGGATCGGCATCCTCGACCGCGGCGTCCTGCGGGCGGAAGGGACTCTTCCGGAGCTAAGGGAGCGGATCGCGCAAGGCGATGCGACGCTCGAGGAGGTCTTCCTGAGGCTCACCCGCGAGGACGAGGGGCTCTCCGAGACCGTTCGCGCGCTCGAGGGTCCGTAGCATGGGTTGGCGGGAGGCCCGCGCCCTCGCCCGCGTCGCGTTCACCGAGCTCTCGCTCCAGGCGATCTACGCGTTCCGCCAGGGTAACCCCGTCCCGCCGGCGGAGGGAGCGCGGCTCGTCAGCCGCTCCCGCCGACGCGTGGCGCAGAGCAAGGCCCTGGTCGCCGGCCTCCTCGCGCTATTGACGCTGGGGGGCGGGGCGCTCCTCCGCACGACCTCCGCCGAGCGGGCCGCCTTCGTGAGCGCCCAGCTCCCGGCGGGCCTGTTCAACGCGGCGGTGGTCGCCGCGATCTTGAGCCTCGACACCGCCCTGCTCTGGTGGACGGGGCTCCAGGCGCTCCCGACGCTGCTCACCTCGCAGGTGGTCGAGGTCCTCGAGCCGCTCCCCATCGACCCCCGCACGCTCCGCCGGGTCGCCGGGATCCTCTACTTCCGCCTGTTCGACGCGCCGGCGGTGGTCGTGGCGGTGGGGACGCCGCTCGCTGTCGCGTGGGCCCTCGGACCGATCGCCGGGCTCGGCGCGGTACCGGGGGCGCTCTCCGCGGTCCTCCTCGCCCTCGCGCTCTCCCTCGTGACCGGACGGTTCTTCGTCCGTCGGGTGCAGGGGTCGGGGGGCGGCGGCGGGCGCACGGTCGTCCGGTGGCTCTACCTGCTCCTGTGGATCGTTCCGGCGTTCGGCATCCTCGGATTCGTCACCCTCACCCCGATCTACTTCGTCCTGCTCGCGCACCTCGCGGCCGGGGGAGGCCTCTCGGCCGAGGCGTTCGCCGCGCTCGTCTACCCGTTCCCGCTCGCGGCCCTTCCCGCCCTGATCGAAGGGGGCCCCGCCGGGCTGGGGCTCGCCCCGGCGCTCGCGGAGCTCCTGGTCGCCGCCGCCATCGCCTACGCCGCGCTCGCGCTCTGGGCCCTCGTCTGGCTTTCCCGCTCCGTCGTCCGACTCGGGGAGGCGCCGGCCGAGCTCGCGCGAGGGGCCGTCACGGTCGTCCGCGCGATCGTCCCGCAGCGGCCGGCGCTCGCGGTGCTCACCAAGGACCTTCGGATCGCGAGCCGCACGCCGGGCTACGCGTTCCTGATCCTCCTCCCGCTCCTCGACTCCCTCGCCCTCGGCCTCGTGAGCGTCCTGGGCCCGTCCGGCGCCCCCGCGGCCCGGGGCATCGCCTTCGGGGCGGTGAGCTCCTCCGCGCTTCTCGCAACCTTCTTCGGCCCTGCCTTCTTCGCGCTCGAGGTGCTCGCCCACTCCTACGCCCGCACGCTCCCGCTCTCCTCCCGGTCGGTCGTCCTCGGAAAGTCCGCCCTGGTGGTCGGGATCTACCTGGCCTCGAGCGCGATCGTCCTCGGGATCACGGCGAGCCGCCTTTCCGCGGGCGCCCTCTTCGTGACGTTCGTCGGAGCCGAGCTTCCCGCGGTCCTCGCCGGGGCGTTCGTCGAGCTCGGGATCCTCTACCGCTGGTCGCGCACGCGGGGCCAACCGGTGACGAACCTCTACGCCGGAGCGTTCAACGTCCTCCTGGTCTCGATCCCGGGCCTGGTCGTCGTCACGGCCCCCCTTCTCCTCTTCGAGCTCTACGGCCTCCCCGTGATGGCCGCGCTGTCCGTGGCCGAGCTCCTCGCCACGCTCCCGCTCGCCCTCGGCGGGGGTAGGTCGTGACGGAGCCGGCGCTCGCGCCGAGGTTCGAGCCCGGACCGATCGAGGCGCGCTGGCAGGCGGAGTGGGAGCGGCTCGGCGCGTTCCGCGCCCCCGAGCGGCCGAAAGGCCCGGGGTACTCGCTCGTCCTGCCGCCGCCGAACGTCACCGGGGTGCTGACGCTCGGCCACATGCTCGGCGACACGGTGATGGACGTCCTCGCCCGCCGCGCCCGGATGCGGGGGATCCCGACCCTCTGGGTCCCCGGCGTCGACCACGCGGGGCTCGCCACGCAGGTGGAGGTCCGGCGCCGGCTCGCCCGCCAGGGCATCCGCTTCGAGGAGCTCTCCCGGGACGAGGCGGTCCACGAGGTCGAGGCGTGGAAGGTCGAGCACGAGAAGCGGATCCGCGAGCAGACGACCGCCGGCGGGTTCTCGGTCGACTGGAGCCGCTACCGCTACACGATGGACCCGTCGAGCGTCCGGGCGACGCGCGAGGTGTTCGTCTCGCTCTGGCGCGCCGGGCTCATCTACCGGGGGGAGCGGATGGTCAACTGGGACCCCCAGCTCAAGACGGCGATCTCCGACCTTGAGGTCGTCCGGACCGAGGAGGACGTCGAGTTCCTCACCGTCCTCTACCGGTGGGCGGACGGCTCGCCGGGCGGGGTGGAGGTGGCGACCGTGCGTCCCGAGACGTTCTTCGGGGACGTCGCGGTCGCCGTCCATCCGACCGACGAGCGGCACCGCGAGGCCGTGGGCCGGGAGGTCGTCGTCCCGCTCGTCGGACGGAAGGTCCCCGTGATCCCGGACGCGGGCGTCGACCCCGCGTTCGGCACGGGGGCCCTCAAGGTGACCCCGCGGCACGACCACCTCGACCGGGAGATCTTCCTGCGCCACCCGGGCCTTACCGAGGCGGTCGAGATCTTCGACGACGCCGCGCATCTCACGGGTCCGTGGGTCCCCGCCGAGCTCCACGGCCTCGACCGGGCGGCCGCCCGCTCGAAGACGGTCGAGATGCTCGAGCAGGAAGGGACCCTCGTGCGCCGGTCGGTCCGCCGGACCGCCGTCGCGAGGTCGGAGCGGTCGGAGGCGGTCATCGAGCCAAGGCTCTCGACCCAGTGGTTCGTCCGGATGGGCCCGCTCGCCGCCCCGGTGATCGAGGCCGTCCGCCACGGCGAGGTCCGGCTCCGGCCCGAGCGGTGGGAGCGGACGTTCTTCCGCTGGATGGAGGGGATCGAGGACTGGTGCATCTCCCGCCAGGTCCTCTGGGGGATCCCGGTTCCCGTGGCGTACTGCCGTGACTGCGGCCACGCCACCGCCTCGGTCGACCCCCCGGCCGAGTGCCCGGACTGCCGCTCCCGCAACCTGGACGCGGACCCGGACGTGCTCGACACGTGGTTCACCTCGTGGCTCTGGCCGTTCTCGGCGCTCGGTTGGCCCGAGCGGACCTCCGACCTCGAGCACTACTACCCGACGAGCGTCCTCGTCACCGGCCGGGACATCATGTTCTTCTGGGTCGCCCGGATGATGATGGCCGGCTACCGCTTCACGGGCCGCCGGCCGTTCGCCGAGGTCTACTTCACCGGCATGCTCCGCGACGAGCAGGGCCGTCGGATGAGCAAGCACCTCGGCAACTCGCCCGAGCCGCTCGCCCTCGTCCGCGAGCGGGGCGCGGACGCCCTCCGCTTCGCCCTTGTCTTCCCGAACCCGACCGACGAGGACGGACCGTTCGGTACGTCCGCCCTCGAAGGAGGACGGAACTTCCTCACCAAGCTCTGGAACCTCACCCGGTTCACGCTCCTCCATATCCCCCCGGGGACCCCCGCCCCCGCCGCGGCCCCCTCGACCGCCGGCTCCCGCTCCCTCGAGGACCGGTGGATCCTCGAGCGGTACCGCCGGACGCTCGCGGAACTCGACGAGGCCCTGGCCGAGCTCTCCCCGACGCGTGCGGCGGGCGCCCTCTACGGATTCCTCTGGCACGACCTCGCGGACCGGTACGTGGAGATCTCCAAGGACGCGCTCAACGGCCGCCGGGGCGAGCCCGCGCGCCGGGAGGCTCGTGCGACCCTCCTCTTCGTCGTCGAGCGGTCGCTCCGGCTGTTGCATCCGTTCGTCCCCCACGTGACCGAAGAGCTCTGGCACGCGCTCCCGCACGACGGCGAGCTCCTCGCGACGGCCGCCTGGCCGTCCGTCGCCGAGGTGGCTCCCGACCCGGTGGCGGTCGAGGAGATGGAGCCGGTGCTCGAAGCGATCCGCCTCTTGCGCAACCTCCGGGCGGAGGAGAAGGTCGCGGCGACCGCGACCCCGCGGGCGTGGATCCGACCGGCGAGTGCCGAGCTTGGCCGCCTGTTCGACGCGCAGCGCGCGACGATCGTCCGCCAGGCCCAGCTCGGGAGCCTCGACCTGGTCAACGCGACGGCGCCGGCGGGGGTCTCCACGGCGAGCCGCGTCGCCGCGATCGGAGAGTGCCTCCTCGAGCGACCCGAGGCGTCACCGGCCACGTTCGAAGCGCTCGAGCGGGAGCGTGCGAAGCTCGCGGCCCTCCTTGCGAAGACCCGCGAGCGGCTCGCGGACCCGGGCTTTGCCGAACGGGCCCCCCCGACCGTCGTCGCGGAGACGAGGACGAAGGCCGAGGAGCTCGCCGAGCGCCTCGCCACGATCGACGAGCGGCTCAAGGAGGCACCCCGGACGTGACCCCGTCACGCAGGGCCGCGGCGCCCCGGCGACGCGCCCGGCCAAAGGCAGCCGTCGCCGCCATCCCGCCCCCCGACGGGGAGTTCTCGCTCCCGGGGAGCGCGAGGAAGCACCCGGCGCTCGGCCTCGGGCTCTGGGCCCTCGGCCGTTGGCGCGCCGAGGACGAGGCGCGGACGAAGGCGACGATCGCCCGGGCCCTCGAGCTCGGGATCCGCTGGTTCGACACCGCCGAGGTCTACGGCGCGGGCCGGTCCGAACGGCTCCTCGGCGACGTGCTGCAGCACACGGCCCCTGCGGGTTCGCAAGCCTACGTCGTCACCAAGGTCTCCTGGGAGCACCTTCGTCCGACCCAGATCCGGGCGGCCCTCATCAACAGCCTCGAGCGGCTCGGCCGTCGGTCGGTCGACCTCTACCTCGTCCACGCCCCGGACCCGAAGGTCCCGCTCGCCGACACGATGGGGACGCTCGAGGCGCTCTGGAAGGACGGCAAGATCGGGGCGATTGGCGTCTCGAACTTCTCCGTCGAGCAGCTCGAGGAGGCAGCCCGCCACCTCGCCGAGGCGAAGATCGCGGTGAACCAGGTCCGCTATAGTCTCCTCGACCAGGAGGAGGCCGGACCGGTCGCCGCGCACTGCCGGGACCGGGGGATCTTGGTCGAGGCGTACACGCCGGTGGCCCGGGGGATCCTCGCCGGCCGGTACCTGGACGGGAGCCGCGTCCCGCCCGAGGTCCGACGCTTCGCGCAGGATCTCTTCGGCGAGTCCCGGCTCGACACGGTGAGAGAGCGCGCGCGTCGGATCCAGGACCTCGCCGCCGAGGAGGGATTCCCGATCCTCGCGGTGGCCCTCCGATGGCTCGCCGGCAAGGGCGCCGCTCCGGTCCTCGGGGCGAGCCGCCCGCCGCAGGTCGAGGAGGCGCTCCGAGCCTGGGCGAGCCGGCCGAGCGAGAGGCTCCTCGCCCGCGCGGAGGCCATCGCGCGGGGGGACCGTGCTTAGGCTCGTCGCGTTCGACATGGACGGGACGCTCGTCGACGTCTCGAGCTCCTGGGCCGCGGTCCACGCCCACTTCGGCGCGGGAAACTCGGAAGGGCTCCGGCGCTTCCTCGCGAACGAGATCGACGACGAGGAGTTCATCCAGAGCGACATCGTCATCTGGAAGCGCCACGCGCCCGACCTCACGCTCGGACAGATCGAACGGATCCTCGACGGGGTCCCGCTCATGCCGGGCGCTCACCGTCTCGCCGACGGGCTGCGCGCCCGAGGGGTGCGGACCGTCATCGTGAGCGGGGGGATCGACCTGCTCGCGCACCGGGTCGCGCGGGAGCTCGGGCTCGACCTCGCACTCGCGAACGGGTTCAAGGTCACCGCGGACGGCCGCCTCACCGGCGAGGGGATCGTCCGTGTCCCGATCCACGGCAAGGAGGAGGTCCTCGCCGCGCTCCAAGCCCAGCTCGGGATCGACCCGTCCGAGACCGCGTCGGTGGGCAACTCGGAGATCGACCTCGGGCTCTTCCGACGCAGCCGCGTCGGGATCGCGTTCCGACCCGAGGACGAAGCGATCCGCACGGGCGCCGACCACGTCGTGGCCGACCACGACCTCGGCCACGTCCTCGAGGTCCTCGCGGCGTTCCCCGAGGAGTGAGCTCGGGGAACCGTTATCCGCCGCTCCCCGCTCCCCTCGCACTGATGGAACCGTACTCGGTCCTGCTCCAGCGCGCCCGCGCGAAGCTCCCCCCGGTCCTCACGGGCGGGGAGCGGTTCCAGGTGCCCGAGCCGGACGTCATGACCGACGGCCGCAGCACCGTCGTCCGCAACTTCCAGGAGATCGCCGGCACGCTTCGGCGCGAGCCGGCGCACGTCATCGGCTACCTCGCGCGCGAGTTCGGCTGCCCGGGGGTCCTCGACCTGCCGCGCGCCGTGCTCAAGTCGCGGCTCGCCAAGGAGGCGATCGCCCAGAAGGTCCGGGAGTACACCGCGAAGTACGTCATCTGCTCGGAATGCAAGCGCCCGGACACCCACCTCCAGAAGGACGGGCGGCTCACGCTCCTCGTCTGCGAGGCGTGCGGGGCCCAGCGGCCGGTCACCGTCCGCCGGACGGTCGAGCCCGAGCGGCCGAAGACGCCGGTCGTGGTCGGCGAGGTCTACCGCCTCACCATCGAGGACGTCGGGCGCCGCGGCGACGGAGTGGCGAAGAAGGAAGGGTTCGTCATCTTCGTCACGGGGGCGAACCAGCGCGGCGCGACCGTGAACGCGAAGATCACGAAGATCCTCGGCAACAACGCCTACGCCGTGGTCCAGCCGTAGCGGCCGATGTCCCGCGGCCGGTGGCTCGGGCTGCCCGGGATGTATGTAACCGCCCAGCTCATCGGCCTCGCGCTCGCGAACCCGTTCCGCTCCGAGGGCCTCGCGAGCGGCTCGAACCCCGGGAGCCCCACGGCCCCGCTCTTCCTCATCCTCGTCATCGTCCTCGCCCCGCTCGTCATCCTCCTCTTCGCGCGTCGGCGCGGCGGGGTCCCGGCGCTCCGCCAGGTGATACTCCTGGGCATTGCGGCGTCGCTCTACATCACCCTCTACGCGACATTCTCCCTCTTCCCGCCCGGGTTCGTGCTCCTCGCCCCCTACGCGGCGGGGTTCGGCCTCGAGGTCGCCCTGCCGCTCGCCGCCGCGGCGAGCGCGGGGATCTATCTCGCGCTCCTCATCGAGCCGCAGTGGTACGTCGTCGACCTCGCCGGGCTCGCGGCGGGCGGCGCGCTCGTCGCCATCCTCGGCATCTCGTTCGGGATCCTTCCCGCCGTCATCCTCCTCGGGGCCCTGATGGTCTACGACGCGATCGCCGTCTACCGCACCAAGCACATGGTCACGCTCGCCGACGCGGTGACCGAGATGAAGCTCCCGATCCTCATGGTGATGCCCGAGGTCCCGGGGTTCGACTACCCGAGCGCGCCGCCGCTGAGGACCCAGCGCGCGGCCCCGCCGGGGGAGCGGGCGGCCGTCTTCATGGGCCTCGGGGACATCGTGATCCCGGGGACGCTCGTGGTCTCGGCGTTCGCCTGGCTCCCCGAGACGCCCGTCCTCGCCGGCGTCGGGGCGAACCTCTGGATCGCCCTCGCGACGCTCGCGGGCTCGCTCGTCGGCTACGCGGCCCTGATGCGCCGGGTCGCGGGAGGCGAGCCCCAGGCCGGCCTTCCGTTCCTCAACGGGGGGGCCCTGGTCGGCTACGCCGTCGCCTACTTCCTCGTCTTCCGCTCGCTCACCTTCGGCCTCACGGGGGGGCTTTAACCCGGGACGGCTCGACCGCGGCATGCCGACACGCGTCGACGACGTGCGGGTCGACGACCGCCCGTCGCTCGACACGCTCGTCCAGCGCCTGAAGTCGGGCGGCGGGTTCAGCGCGAAGGACCTCGCGGTCGGCGTGGACGTGCTCGCCGGGATGCTCGGCGACCCGGAGATGACGGTGTTCCTGTCGTTCCCGGCCGACCTGGTCGCCACCGGGACCCGCGGGGTGCTCGCCGGCCTCGTGCGGGAGGGGTTGGTGGACGCGGTCCTCACGACGTGCGGGACCCTGGACCACGATCTTGCCCGGTCGTTCCGCCCGTACTACCACGGGGCGTGGGACCTCAACGACGCGGACCTCCACCGGCGAGGGCTCTACCGGCTCGGCAACCTCGTGATCCCGCAGAGGAACTACGGCTCGATCGTCGAGACGAAGATGCAGCGGATCCTCGCGGGCCTCTGGAAGGGCGGGACCCGGTCGATCTCGAGCCAGACCCTCTCCCGCGAGATCGGCCGTGCGATCCCGGCCGCGCGGACGACGAGCATCCTGCGCGCCGCGTTCGAGCAAGACGTGCCGGTCTTCGTTCCCGGCCTCACGGACGGTGCGGTCGGTTCGCAGATCTGGCTGTTCTGGCAGGACCACCGTGCGCTCTCGATCGACCTTTTGTCCGACGAGCAGGCGCTCGCCGACATCGTCTACGGCTCGAAGCGGGCCGGGGCGATCATCTTGGGCGGTGGGATCTCGAAGCACCACACGATCTGGTGGAACCAGTTCCGCGACGGGCTGGACGCCGCCCTCTACATCACCACGGCCGTCGAGTGGGACGGGAGCCTCTCGGGGGCCCGTCCCCGGGAAGCGGTCTCGTGGGGGAAGATCAAGCCGACCGCGCGGCACGCGGTCGTGGAGGGGGACGCGACGATCCTGTTGCCCCTCATGGTCGGCGCGGCGCTCGAACGGATCGCGCGCTGAGACGCCAAGAGGGAGCGCGCGGCGCGCGAGGGCGGCGAGGTTTTAAGGGGTCCACTCCGCTCGGCGGCGTTCGCGGGCCCGTAGCTCAGCTCGGTAGAGCAGGCGGCTCTTAACCGCAAGGTCAGGGGTTCGAATCCCCTCGGGCCCGTCGCAGCTGCTCGCCCCCGGCGGGGT
>JBAIXP010000149.1:0-12402 GCA_037916495.1 Thermoplasmata archaeon
GGGTGCCTCCGGGGGGGCGGTCCCTGCCGGAGGGATGCTCCCCGCGGCCCGGGCCTGGTAGTCGAGCCTCCGGCGTTCTCGGTTCTTGAGGAACAGGTAGAGCAGGAGGAGGAAGTAGAACGGCAGCCCGAGGTAGAGGAACGCGGAGAAGTAGATGTCCGCGATGAGGGCCCCGTAGACCGTCCAGAATCCACCGATTACGGGTCCCTCGATACCGTTCCAGGTCGGGTCCCCCATGAGGAGGATGCTGGTGTTGTTGTGGGTCGTCGAGTTCTCGACCCGGAGCCCCATCTGCCAGCTCCAGATCCCGACCGTTCCGACCGTGTAGTTGAAGACGACCTGCTTCGGGGTCGTGAAGTTCGCGGTGAACGTGTGGTTGAGGACGGTGAGGGCGTAGCCCGAGCCGCAGTACGACTCGCTCGCGTTGATCGCCCCGGGGCAGGTGGAGATGAACAGCTGGAGGAGGTTGGCCTTCCAGTCGGTCACGTTGAGCGCCGCCGGAAGGTGCGACGGATCGATCGTCACGGTCCAGGTGAAGTTCGTCCCCGAGTCGCCCGAAAACGGGCTCACGGTGGCGTTCTGGAGCACCGAGCCCCCGGCGCCGAACGGCGCGTTGGGGTCCGAGCTCGCCGCCCCGACCGGGGTGAGAATCATGTTGGTGAACGCGGCGTTCGCCACGGGCGCCACCACAATGATCACGACGAGGCCCGAGAGGGCGAGGTACCTCGGCCGCTTGAGCCCCCAGAGGATCGGAAGGGCGAGGCCGAGGAAGAGGAAGACCGGGATCGCAAGCAGGGGGCTCACGTAGGCGAACGTCCCCGCGACCGCCAGGGCGCAGAACGCGATCAGGAGGACCTTGCCCAACGGTTTCTGGACGAAACCCCTAAGACCGCCAACCGGCTGCGACGCCATGGAGCGGGAGCTTACTCCCGTGCTCCCTATAAGCGAATGGCGGACGACGCCCGGACTTCGGTGCGAGGGCCGGCCCGCCTTCTCGTTGTCCTAGATGGCCTCGGCGATCGCCCGAGTCCGGCCACGGGCGGCCTGAGCCCGGTCGAGGCCGCGGCGACGCCCGAGCTCGACCGGCTCCTGGCCGCGGGCCGCTCCGGGGAGCTCTCCGTGCTCGGGCCCGGCGTCGCCCCCGAGTCGGACGCCGGGGTCTTCGCCCTCCTCGGCTACGACCCGGTCCACGATTCCCCCGGTCGGGGGGTCCTGGAGGCGCTCGGCTGCGGGATCTCGCTGGCACCGGAGGACGTTGCCCTGCGCCTCAACTTCGCCACGGTCGACGGGGACGGGGCGGTCCTCGACGCTCGGGTGGGACGGTCACTGTCGACCTCGGAGGCCGCCGAGCTCGCCCGCTCGATCTCGGACGCGCATCTCCTCGACGACGACGGGATCGTCGCGGAGGTTCGGTCGACGGTCGGCCACCGCGGGGTGCTCTGGCTCCATCCCACTTCGGGCGGCGCGCTCTCCCCCAACGTCAGCAACGCCGACCCCTTCTACGAGAAGGTCGGCGGAATGGGCCGAGCCCTTCGGCCCGAGCGGCCGAGGGTGGAAACGGTCCGGCCGTTGGACGCTTCCGCCGCGGCGGACCGGACCGCACGGGCGATCAACCGGTTCCTGGAGCGGGCCGGGCCGGTCCTCGCCGGGCATCGGGTCAACGCGCGGCGGGCCCTTGCCGGAAGGAAGGTCGGGAACGGGCTGCTCCTCCGCAACGCCGGGGCCCTCGTCCCGGGGGTTCCGGTGCCGTTCGCGAAGAAGTACGGTCTCCCCGGTGCGGCGCTCACCGAGATGCCGGTCGAGCGGGGAATAGCCCGGGTCCTCGGCCTCGAGGACCGGTACGTCGGTCCGATGACGGGGGATCGGGACGCGGGGTATCGTGCCCGCGCCGTCGCCGTCCGGGAACTGCTCGAGAGCTCCCCGTTCGTGTACGTCCACCTCAAGGGGCCGGACGAGCCCGCGCACGACGGGGACGCCCCCCGGAAGAAGGAGATCGTGGAGGCGATCGACCGGTCGTTCTTCGGCCCGCTGCTCGACGGACTCGACCTCGGCGGCGTCCGGCTCGTGGTGACGGCCGACCACGCCACGCCGTGCGTCCTCGGCGGCCATACGGACGACCCGGTCCCCTGGGTGCTCGCGGGCCGTGGGGTCACGGCGGGACCGGGCGGGAGGACGAAGTTCGGAGCCCCTCCGCCGAGCCCCGCCGACCGCGGACTCCTGCGCGGCTCGGACGTGCTACCGGCGCTTCTCGGGGACCGCGAGCCCGGCCGCGATCCATGAGGTCCCGCGCGCTCGTCGTGGCGCGCGCGGTGGGCGAAGCGACCCGCCGCGAGCTCGCCGCGCGCGGCCTCCTTCGGGCCGACCTGGCGATCCACGAGGACGGGGGCCTTCTCGTCCTCCCGCTCGTGGACGGGGCCGAGGTCCCGGCCGGCCTCGGCACGGTGGAGGAGCGGGAGTTCCTCCCCCGCCCCCCCGGCGGTCCGTCCACCTACCAAGAGCTGCTCCGCGACTGGCCCACCGCGGAGCACGGCCTGCTGCCGCGCTCGTTCGACGTCGTCGGGGACATTGTCCTCGTGAGAATCCCGGCCGAACTCGAGCCCCGGCGGTTCGAGATCGGCGAGGCGCTCCTCGCGTTCGTGCCCGGCGCTCGGATCGTCGGCGCCGACCGAGGGGTCCGGGGCGAGCACCGCCTCCGGGAGGTCGAGCGGATCGCCGGCTCGGGAGGGTGGGCGACGGTGCACCGCGAGAACCAGGTGGACCTGGACATCGACGTCGAACGGGCGTACTTCTCCCCCCGGCTGGCGCGGGAGCACGAGCGGGTCGCGGCCGAGGTGCGTCCCGGCGAGACCGTCTACGACCTCTGCTGCGGGGTCGGCCCGTTCGCCGTGACGATCGCCCGGGACGGCCGCGCCCGTCACGTCACGGCCGTCGACGCGAACCCCGAGGCGATCGCGCTCCTCCGACGCACCCTCGCCCGGCTCGGACTGGCGGACCGGGTCACGCCCATCGAGGGGCGCGTCGAGGCGTTCGCCCGCGACGCGGGGCCTGCCGATCGCGTCATTTTGAACCTTCCTCGAGAAGGGATTAAGTATGCCCCCCTGGTGGCGCGGCTCGTCGCTCCCGGCGGCCAGTTCCATTACTACGAGGTCGTCGGGCGGGACGAGTTCGAGGGGAGGGGTCGCGTGATCGAGGGCGTTCTGTCCCCCGAACGGGAATGGGTCGTTTCCTCGGTGCGCATCGTGCACCCGTACTCGCCCGCTTCGGACCTCGTGAGCTACCTCTTTTCACGGACGGGCGGGTAGGGGCAAGGCCGTGGCGGAGATCATCGACATCGCGAACGTCTCCGACGCCGACATCGCGCTCGTCGGAGGGAAGGCCGGGAAGCTCGGGGAACTCGTCCGTCAGGGCCTCCCCGTGCCTCCGGGTTTCGTGGTGACGACCGAGGCGTACGCCCGGTTCGTCGGGGAGACGGGGCTCTCGGGGGTCATCGCGCGCGCCCTCGCGACGCTCGACGAGGGGCGGCCCGCGTCCTTCGAGGAGGCGTCCCAGAAGATCCGCTCGGCGTTCGAGGCGACGGAGTTCCCGGCCGATCTCCGCAGCGCGATCGCCCGGGCCTACGAGGGGTTCAGCCGCAAGCACAGTGTCCGCTTCTCGGCGGTCCGCTCGAGCTCGACCGCGGAGGACCTTGCGAGCGCCTCGTTCGCGGGCCTCCAGGAGACGTACCTCAACGTGCACGGGGAGGAGAACGTCCTCGACGCCGTCCGGCGCTGCTGGGGCTCGCTGTTCACCCCCCGCGTCCTGGTCTACCGCCAGAAGAAGGGGTTCGACCACGCGACCGTGCGGCTCGCGGTCGTCGTCCAGAAGATGGTCGACGCGACGGTGAGCGGGATCCTGTTCACGCGCGACCCGAACACCGGCGAGAACCACATGATCGTCGAAGCCGGCTGGGGCCTCGGGGAGGCGGTCGTCGGAGGGGAGGTCACCCCCGACCACTACGTCATCGACGGCGCCACCCAGCAGATCGTCGCGAAGAAGATCTCCGAGCAGCGGATCAAGCTCGTCCGCTCGGAAGGTGGGGGCAATCGCCGCGACGACGTCCCCGACGCCGAGAAGTCCGTCCAGAAGCTCCCGGACGCGCGCCTGTTGCGCCTGGTCTCGCTCGCTCGGCTCATCGAGTCGCACTACCGACGCCCGATGGATATCGAGTGGTGCGCCGATGCCAACGCTCTTTACATCGTGCAGGCACGTCCGGTCACTACGATCGGCTCCGTCCCGCCCGTCCCGGAAGCCCCGACCCCGCCGGCGGCCGCGCCGCCGCCGTCGGGCGACGAACCGCTCCTCAAGGGGTTCGGCGCGAGCCCCGGGGTCGCGGGAGGGATCGCGCGGATCCTCCGCGGTCCGGCGGAGATGGAGCGGCTCAAGGCCGGCGAGGTCCTCGTCACGTCGATGACGACCCCCGACATGGTCCCCGCGATGTCGCGGGCGGCCGCGATCGTCACCGACGAAGGCGGCATGACCTGTCATGCGGCGATCGTCTCCCGCGAGCTCGGGGTGCCCTGCGTCGTCGGGACCCGCGAAGCGACGCGAAAGATCTCCGAGGGCAGCGAGATCACGGTCGACGGGAAGACCGGCTCGGTCTACCGCGGACTGCGCGCCGCCCCGAAGCCCGCGCCCGCCGCGTCGGGCGCGGCCGCGACGTCCGGCTCGGCCCACGAGTCGGTGCCGGTGACGGCCACGAAGATCCTCGTCAACGTCGGCGTCCCGGAAAAGGCCGAGGAGTACGCGCGGCTCCCGGTCTCGGGGGTCGGGCTGCTCCGGATCGAGTTCATCTTCACGGCCCACGTGCGCGAGCACCCGCTCGCGCTGCTCCAGAAGGGGAAGAAGGAGGAGCTCGTCCGGCGCCTCGCCGAGGGGATCGGGAAGGTCTGCCAGGCGTTCCACCCCCGGCCGGTGATCATCCGGACCTCGGACTTCAAGACGAACGAGTACCGGGGCATGCCGGGCGGGGAGCCGTTCGAGCCGTCCGAGGAGAACCCGATGATCGGGTGGAGGGGCTGCTCGCGGTACATCTCGCCGGTCTACCGTCCGGCGTTCCTCTGCGAGCTCGAGGCGATCCATCGGGTCCGGACCGAGATGGGCCTCAAGAACGCCATGGTGATGCTGCCGTTCGTCCGGAACACCTGGGAGCTCGAGGAGATCGCCGAGACGATGCGCTCGGCCGGCCTCAAGCGCTCCCGCGACTTCAAGCTCTACCTCATGGCGGAGGTCCCGTCCACGGTCCTCCTCGCCCGGGAGTTCTCCCACCACTGCGACGGCTTCTCGATCGGCTCGAACGACCTCACCCAGCTCGTCCTCGGGGCGGACCGCGACTCCGAGACGCTCGGGAGGATGGGGTACTTTGACGAGCGCGACCCGGCGGTCCTCCAGGCGATCCGCCTCCTCCTCGAGGGGGCGCACGCGGAGGGCCGGACGGTCGGGATCTGCGGCCAGGGCCCGAGCGTCTATCCCGAGTTCGCCGAGTTCCTCGTCCGCGAGGGGATCGACTCGATCTCGCTCAACGCCGACACGGTCGTGACCACCTCGCGTACGATCGCCGCGATCGAGCAGAAGATGAAGCTCGACAGTCTGCGCAGCGCGTAGACGGCTCCCGCGAGCGCCCGGCCCTTCCGGCGGCCGATCCCCCCGTCCGTAACCTCTACGACCTCGGCGGACGCCATCGCGGAGGACCGGGAGGGCCGGGCGACGGAAGGGCGAGCTCGGCTCCCCGGGGGAGCTCGTAGACCGCGAAGCTGAGCGCCGAGCCGAACCCGAGCTTGCGGAGCCGCGCCTCGAGGCGAGCGGAGTCCGCGACGATCGTGTGGCGGACGGGGCCGCCGAGCGGCCGTTCCTTGAGGACGTAGCGGACCAGCTCCGAGGCGGCGCCCCGCCCTCGGGCGGAAGGATGGGTCGCGACGAAGTGGATGCCGACCGTGGCCCCGTGTCGGTAGAGGAGGGCGGCGGCGACGATCTCGCCGTCCGCCGTGGCGAGAAGGGGGACCAACTGCTCGTCCGGGTGCGGGTGGTGCCAGGCCACGTCCACCGCGGTGCGGAACTCGAGCCGCTCCTTGGCCCCGGTCCAGAACGCCGCGACCTCGTCGAGCTCGGCGTCCCGGGCCGGACGCACCGCGAAGCCGCTCGGAGCGGGTTCGGGCGGGCGCGAGGTGCCTTCGAGCATGACGGAGAGCGGCTCCGTCCGAGGCACGAACCCGAGCCGGCGGAGCCCGTGGTCGAGGTGCGGCTCGACCGGTTGCGGGAGCCTAAAGGTCGGCCGCAGCGCCCGCTGGAAGTAGTGGTCGAGCGCACGCTCGAAGAAGGCCGTCTGCCGCTCGGCCCCGATCCGGTCGACCTGGACGTAGTTGAACCTCGGCACGGGGATCTTCTCGTGCGTCACGAGCAGGGCGCCCCGCACGCGGAGGGCGAGCCCGCCCAGCGTCAGGACGAATTCGGCCTCGGCGTCGAGCGCCTCGCGCACCTCGGGGTCGGACAACGTGGGCCACGACCGGTCGAACGTCCTAAACGCTTCGGCCGGAGCGGTCGCCCGCTCCGCGGGCCCGGAGCCCGGGGACGAGCCCAAATAGTTGGATGCATCCCCACGACCGCGGTCGAAGGAGACCCCCTAGGACCCGATGGCCGTCACGAGGATCGAGCCGCCGACCCCGGTCGCCGTCCTGGGTGGCGGCAACATGGGCTCGGGGATCGCGCAGGCGTGCGCCTCGGCCGGGTTTTCCGTCCGGGTGCGCGATGTCGACGACGCCGCCGTGAACCGGGGCCGCAGCCTCCTCGAAAAATCGCTGGACGGAGGGGTCCAGCGGGGAAAGCTCACCCCGGCCCGTCGCGGCGAGATCCTGGGACGCGTGACGTACACGACCGACCTTGAGTCGGCGGTCCAGGGGGCGGGGCTCGTCATCGAAGCGGTCTTTGAAGAGGAGCTGGTGAAGCACGCCCTCTTCTCGGAGGTCGCGCCGCTCGTCGCGCCCGAGACGATCGTCGTGACGAACACCTCGTCCCTCTCGGTGACCGCCCTCTCCCGAGGGTTTCCGGAGCCGGGGCGGTTCGCCGGTCTCCACTTCTTCTATCCCGCCGCGGTCAACAAGCTCCTCGAGGTCGTCCGGGGGGACGGGACCTCGACCGAGACGCGGGACGAGCTCTTCCGGTTCTCGCAACGTCTCGGCAAGATCCCGATCGAGACGGCCGACCGGGCCGGCTTCTGCGTGAACCGGTTCTTCGTTCCGTACCTCAACGAGGCAACGCGCCTCGCCGAGGAGGGCGTGGCGAGCCTCGCGTCGATCGAGGAGGTTGGCCGCGAGCTCTTCGGGGCGACGCTCGGCCCGTTCGAGTTGATGAACGTCACCGGGATCGCGATCGCCTTCCACGCCGAGACCAGCCTCGGCGCATCGTTCGGCCCCGCGTACCAGCCCACGCGGCTCCTCGAGACCCAGTTCCGCAGCGGGAAGCCGTGGGCCTGGAAGGAGACCACGGTCGAGCCGGAGAAGAAGGCCGCGGTCCGCGCGCGGCTCCTCGGGCTCACGGTCGGGATCGCGACGCGCCTCGTCGAGGAGAAGGTCGCCACCCCCGAGGCGGTCGACCGCGGGGCGATCGTCGGCCTGCGCCGTCGCGAGGGTCCGGTCCAGCAGCTCGCTCAGGTAGGCCTTCCGGAAGGGCTTCGGCTGGTCGAGGAGTACGCGAAGCGCTGGCCGGGGAGCTTCCCGGTCTCGCGGGAGCTCAAGGAGCGGGCGTCCCGCCGCGAGAAGGTCTGGCCGATGCGCTTAGTCCGGGTCGAGCGCGACGGGCCGGTCGCCTGGGTCCTCCTCGACCGTCCCGAGGTCCTGAACGCGCTCAGCACCGAGCTCTTGGACCAGCTCGACGCGACGTTCCGTACGATCGAATCCGACCCTGAGCTCCGGGCGGTCGTGCTTGCGGGCGCCGGCAACGTCTTCGCGGCCGGCGCGGACATCGCCGAGATGGCCCGCAAGACCCCGCAGGAGGGGATCGAGTTCGGCTTCGCCGGCCAGAGGGTCGCCGAGCGGATCGAGCGGTGCCGGCTCCCGGTCATCGCGTTCGTCGAAGGCTACGCGCTCGGCGGGGGGCTTGAGATCGCGCTCGCCGCCGACTTCCTGGTCGCGGCCGAGGGGAGCCAGCTCGGCCTCCCGGAGGTGACGGTCGGGATCCACCCGGGGATGGGCGGAGCGACCCGCATCTCCCGGCTCATCGGCCGCGCGAACGCGAAGTACCTCGTCTACACGGGAGTGCCGGTCGACGCGAAGGAGGCGCACCGCCTCGGGTTCGTCGCCCAGGTCGTCCCTACGGCGACCGCGCACGACGACGTCGCGAAGCTCGCCCGGACGATCGCGTCGCGGGCCCCGCTCGGCGTCCGCTGGATCAAGCAGGTCATCGACCGGGGGATGGACGCCTCGCTCGCGAGCGCGCTCCACATGGAGGGCGAGTCGGCCGGACGCACCTTCTCCACCTCGGACCGGACCGAGGGGATGGCCGCCTTCCTCGAGAAGCGGAAACCCCGGTTCGAAGGTAAGTGACCCGGCCCGGCCCCGTGCGGGGTCCTAACCGGGCGCGGCGATCAGCTTGCGGTACTCGTCGGCGCCAAAGAGCCCCGCGTCGGCCGGACCGGTGAGCTCGACGCGAAAGAGCCACCCCTTGCCGTACGGGTCCTGGTTGATGTACTCGGGATGGGCCTTCAGTTCGGCGTTCGTCGCCGTGACCTTGCACGCCCCGGGGGCGTAGACGTCCGCGACCGTCTTCACGGACTCGAGGACCGCCACCGCCGCCCCCGCCTCGAACGCCTTGCCGACCGCCGGCAGGTCGACGAAGACGATGTCGGTGAGCTCGCTCTGGGCGTGGTCGGTGATCCCGACGGTCGCGCTCGTCCCCTCGAGCTTCACCCACTCGTGGCTTTTGGTGTACTTGAGCTCGGCCGGGATCTTGCTCGTCTCCATCTAGGTCCCACCCTGCCAGGATTGGGCGTACTTGACCTGTTGGGCGGTCGGCTGGTCGAGCTCCACGCCCATCGGGACGAGCGCCGCGTCGGCGACCGCGCGGTCGAGCACCTCGGGGACAGCGTGGACGCGGACCGCCATCTCCTTGCCGTGGCGGGCGAGGTGCTCGACCGAGAGCGCCTGGAGCGCGAAGGAGAGGTCCATGATCTCGGCGGGGTGCCCCTGGCCCGCGGCGAGGTTCACGAGGCGGCCCTCCGCGAGCAGGTAGGCGCGGCGGCCGTCCGCAAAGCGGTACTCCTCGACGTTCGGCCGGGCCGCCCGGTGGGAGACCGCGAGGCCCTCGAGGTCGGCCTTCGAGACCTCGACGTCGAAGTGGCCGGCGTTCGAGAGAAGACAGCCGTCCTTGAGGACGCGGAAGTGCTCCTCGCGGACGACGTGGGTGCTGCCGGTGACCGTCACGATGAGGTCGGCCTGGGCGGCCGCCTCGAGCATCGGACGGACCTTGAAGCCGTCCATGCGGGCCTCGAGGGCCCGCACCGGGTCGATCTCGGTGACGATGACCTCGGCGCCGAGACCGTGGAGCCGGGAGGCGACCCCCTTGCCGCACCAGCCGTAGCCGGCGACCACCGCGACCTTGCCCGCGACGAGGAGGTTGGTGGCGGAGAGGATCCCGTCCACGGTCGACTGGCCCGTGCCGTAGCGGTTGTCGAAGAGGTGCTTCATCGACGCGTCGTTGACGTTGATGGCGGGGAAAAGCAGCTCGCCGGAGCGCTCGAGCGCCTTGAGGCGCGTCACCCCGGTCGTCGTCTCCTCGGTCGACCCCCGGAGCTTCCCACGGGCCTTGCGGGCCGTGTGGACGAGCACCACAAGGTCGGCGCCGTCGTCGACGATGATGTCCGGGTCCGCCTCGAGCATCGCGGCCAGGCCCGCGCGGTACTCGGCGATCGACTCGCCCCGCTCGGCGCGGGTGTCGATGCCGTCCTCGCGGACCGCCGCGACCACATCGTCGTCGGTCGTGATCGGGTTGCTCGCGGCGAGCCGGACGTCCGCGCCGCCTTCCTTCAGCGCGAGGGCCAGCGCGCACGTCTTCGCCTCGACGTGGAGCACGGCCGCGACGGTGAGGCCCGCGAACGGCCGCTCGCGGGCGAACCGCTCGCGGATCCCCCCGAGCACGGGCATGTGGGCCCGCACCCAGTCGATCTTGAGCCGTCCCCGCGAAAGGTCTCCCTTCATCCCGGTCGGGCGGTCGAGCGGTCCGCTCGGATAAAGGCTCCCCGGCGGGGCCCGGACGGGCGGGCCGTCCGGGCGCCGCGTGGCTCCGAGCGACCTACTGCGTCACCGATCCGCAGAACGGGCACACGAGGTACTCGCTCGGGATCTCGCGGGAGCAGCTCGGGCACGGCTTCATCGCGCCGGGGGCCGCGGGAGCGGCGGCCGCCTCGGTCGGTCCCCTCGGGCCGGCGGAGGCCATTGGAGAGGCGTCCGACGGGCCGGCGGGTCCGCCTCCGCCCCGGCCCTGGCTGGGCGGGCGGCGCGAGCCGGTCGGGAGGTACTCGGAGGAGGAGGCCGCCGGTGGGGCGGCCATGCCCGGCCGCGGGGCTCCCTGGCTCTGCTGGAGCCGCCACTGGCTGTAGGGCGTGTAGGACGGCTGGCGCTTCCACCAGTCCCAGAACGCTCCCTCGGTGTAGTTCTCGCCGAGCTCCTTGCGGCCCTCAGCGCGGAACCGCTCGGTGAAGTCGTTGTACGCCTGCCGGTCCGGGTCCGCCGCGGTGTCCTCGGGCTTGCCGAGGAGCTGGGCGGCGCACTCGGGGCAGAACTTCGAGTTGGCAGGGATGGTGGAGGCGCAACGGCTGCACCGCACGACATCCGACTCGAACTCCGCGCCGCACTTCGGGCAGACGCGGGCGTCCTCGGGGATGAGGTTGCCGCACTCGCCGCACTCGACGAGCTTGCCCGCGGCCTGGCGCTTCAAGAGCAGGAGGGCGCCGTAGATGCCCGCGAGGATGGCCGCCGCGATCACGATCCACAGCCAGAGGTCGAGGCCGAGGAACTTCGTGTTGAGGATGTTCGTGGGGGGAACCGTCGACGGAACCTCGTAGGTCCCGGGGAGGGTGGCGCTCGTGTTGCTGACCCCGTTGTAGTAGGCCCGGACCTCGAAGCTGTAGCTCTTCCCTTCGGTGAGGAAGGACGTGTTCCAATAGATCGTGAACGCCGCACTCCCGTTGACCGACGGGCCCGCGACCGTGGAGGCGATCTCCGTCCAACCCGAGGTGCCCGCCGCCGTGCCGGCCGGCGCGGAGAGCAGGACAACGGTGGCGACCTGCGTCCCGTTGTAGTAGACCCGGCCCGTAGCGCTGTAGATGTGGTTCGGAAGGAGCGACGACGGGAACGTCGGGGCGGCGCCCGTCACGCGGACGTTGCTCGGTTCGATGACGATCGCGACGGTCGAGTTCGTGGCACCGCCTCCCGTGATCGGGATGCCGGTGTTCCACTGGATCGTCACCGCGAAGGTGTTGGTGTACGTGCCGTTCTGCGGGGACACCGAGTCGTTGACCTGCCAGGTGAGGTTGAACGGCGCGTTCTGCCCGAGGGTGTCGAGGGAGAGCGGGCTTGAGTTGTAGGCAAGGAGCGTGCCGAGCGACCGGTTGTAGTAGAGCGCGCCGATCGCCGACGTGATCGGTGCGGTGCCGTTGTCGTGGAGCGTGAGCCGGACGGTGAGCGTCTCGCCGATCTTGACGCTCGTCGCGAGGCTGCCGCCCACGTACGTCGCCGCGCCCGAGATCGTGACCGCGGCGTAGTAGGAGCTGAAGGTCGTCTGCGGCGCCGTGTCCGGCATCGCGTAGCCCGGGGTGCCCACGGCGGAGCCGATCGGGTAGGCGCTCACGGTCCAGTTGAACTGCTGGACGTTCGCGCTCGGAGCCGGGATCGTCTCGAAGATGTGGTAGCCGCCCAGGAAATAGCCGTTCGGCAGCGACGAGCTGTTGATCTCGTTCGCAAGGAGAAGAACGGCCGCGACGCCCGAGGACCCCGACATCGCGTAGGACGGGTAGGCGTGCTGGACATCGTAGTACTGGAGGTAGCCCCAGATCGCCGGGTCGGCGGTCTGGAACTTGTTGAGCGTGTTGGCGGTGTTGTTGTTCGCCTGGATGTTGTCGTAGGCGTAGTAGGTGCTCACCGAGCCCTTGTAGACGGGCAGGTAGCCGCCCCGCCCCATCATGGCGAACTCGGCCCACCGGTAGAGGTAGGCGAAGCTCGTCGAGTCGACCAGGATGGCCGACGTGTTGAACACGTGGAGGATCTTGTTCTCGAGGGTCAGGTTTGCGAGATAGCCCACCGCACCCCCGCTGAGGACGAGCTTGTTCGACAGCCACGGGTAGGGCGCGTTGAGAGAGAGCGCCGACGCCGGGGTGTC
>JBAIXP010000150.1:0-5243 GCA_037916495.1 Thermoplasmata archaeon
TCGATCGCGTCGTGCCCGACGCGGTAGGCCCCGACGATCAGCCGCTCGAGGATCCCCGGCGTCGCGAACGAGCGGGCCTGCACGAGGAACGGGGCGGCGCTCGGCCCCGCCCCGGGGACGGGGGCCGGTCTCAGAAAGAGCGTCCCGTCGTCGCTCTGGTCGAAGACGACCACGTCGCCGGGCCGCAGGTTCATCGCCTCGGCCCAGGGTTTGGGCAGCGTGACCGCGATCGAAGAGTGTCCGGCCTTGAGTACGCGACGCTCGCGACTAGGGGTGCCCCACGCCATCCCAACCTTCCGAACCTACTACGAGGTTCGTAGCTTATACGAGGAGGGGTTCTTGAACGTTCCGGAGCGGAAAGTTACGACCTGGGCGGGGGCGGCGACGCGGGGGTCTCGGGGTAGCCCAACCGTTCGGGGGGCATCTCGTGCACGGCCCCCTCCCGCCGACCGAAGACGAAGCCGAGGACGATGGCGAGCACGGTGAGCACCACGATCGTCCCGACGATGATGAAGACGGGAAGCCCCGGCCCCGTGCTGGGCGCCCCGAGGCTGAGGTTGGACGGGACCGCCATCCCGAACGCGATGAAGCCGAACATCCCCTGGTCGAAGTGTCCCGCTTCGGTGCAGAGGAACTCGAACCAGCTCGCGCTCGAGGGCGAGCGGAACGACCCCTGCTTCGTCACCTGATAGTCGGCGGTGAGGTCGACGAGCGTGCCGTACTTCGTGATCTGGTCGCTGATGTTGGTCGAACTGGCCCCGGTCTTGAACGCCCAGTCCGACCGGTTGAGGATGGTGAACGTGTGCGTGAGCTGCGCCGGGTCCGAGTCGGTGAAGGTCACGTTGATGACCGTGTTGAGGGGAAGGTTCGAGAACTCGGGGACGGAGTAGGAGAAGCCGGTCGCCGTATCGGCGATCGACGTGCCGGCCGCGATCTGCGCCGGATGGGCGAAGACCGGCTGCGACGCGAAGACGACCGCCAACACGAGTGCGAGCGCGGCCACGACGGGGGCCGCACCGCGTCCGGACTGCTTGGTGCCCATGCGAGACCCTGCGAACTCTCCGGCGGGCTGTGCCCACGGTGGGGCGCTTCAAAGCCCCTCCGTACGTACAGGCTCGCCCGGAGACTCCTGCACCGTGTTCGGACGGCGAGGCTGCCGTACGAACCTCGTGAATAAGTACCGCGGAACGAAGACGGCAAACGTGGACCTTCCGGCCAACGGGGGCCCTCCAGGGGCACGAGCGGGCATCGTGGGCGTGGGTATCGTCGCCGCGTCGCAGAGCAACCTAGCCCAGACCGCACCGCTCGTCTGGACGCTCGTCGCGATCAGCGCCGCCGGCGCGATCGTGACGTTCGCGGTCCTCGTCTACGCCCTCCGAAGGTTCCGGGACCCGGCGACCCGGCGGAGGCGCTATGGTTGAGCGGCTCGAGGTGGCCTGGACCCTCACCGTCGTCGTGCTGCTCGCCGGGGTCGCGGTGTACTCGACGATGCTCCTCTACCACTTGGACGCGCTGCCCGATCACGTCGACGAGTACGTGAACGTCACCGCACACCAGTGGTACTGGGAGTTCTGCTACCCCGCGAACAACACCTGCTTCAACTCGAGCTACGACCCGACGACCAACACGACGACCGGCGGCGACCTTTGGGCTCAACCGGGTTGGGTGGTGCAGGTCAACGTCACGTCGGCCGACGTCGTGCACTCGTTCAACATCCCACAGCTCGGGGTTCGGATCGACGCCTTCCCCGGCCGGACGAACTACCTCGCGTTCACCGTCCCGTCGGACGCCGCGGTCGGGACGCTCTACCTCATCCAGTGCACCGAGTTCTGCGGGACCTACCACGGCACGATGCGCTCGTTCCTCGACGTCGTCGCCCACGTCTGAGCTTCGGTCCTCGGAACGCGATCGTTCGAGTTGCGACCCCGACGGCCCTCTCCTCGTCCGGCCCCGCCGGCGGCTGCGCGGTCCGGCTCAGGACTGGCCGTGGCCCTTGCCCGTCGAGGGAGGTCGCGGGAACCGGCCCACGAAGCCCGCGGCCACGACCAGCACGGCCCCGATCCCGAGCAGGACCAACGCCCCGACCAGGACCCCGACCTCCACCACCGCCGTGCTGGGGGGCGGAGGAGGGGTCGGCACCGGCACGCCCACGTAGAGGAAGCCGTACATCCCGGCCGGGAAGTGGCCGGGGACCAGGCAGACGTACTCGTAGACCCCGGGGGCCGGGACGGTGAAGTTCGCCCAACCGGTCCACTGCGTCGTGCTCGACGGGCTCACGTTGACGCTCACGAGCGGGGGGTGGGACGAGAAGTAGTCCGTGGTCCCGATCGAGACGTTCGACTGAGCCACGACGGTGAAGGTGTGGGGGAAGTTCCCCAGGTTCGTGAGCTGGACGTCGACCGTGGTCGGCCCGCCGTGGCTCGCGGCCGCCGCGGCGAGGACCGAGGGGACGAACTGGAGGTTGTTGGTCGTGTTCTCGTAGAGGACCTGGGCGGGGCCCGAGGAGGAGACGTTGAGGAACCCTGCCATCCCGGCCTGGAACTGGTAGGGGACGATCGAGACGAACTCGAACGAGCGGGTGAGGTTCGAGGCCGGGTAGGTGAGGTTCACCCAAGCGGACGTGTTCGCGGCGAGCGTGACGTTCGCCTGAGGGGGATACTGCGTGAAGTACTGGTCGAGCTGCGCCGGGGAGAACGAGCGGTTGATCGCGGTGTTGTACTGGGTCAGGTTCTGGAGCGTGAAGCTGTGGCTCAAGTTCCCGACGTTGACGAGGTGGAGGTCGACCGTGGAGTTCGACGCGACGGTGATCGAGGCCGGTTGGAAGGACGGCGCGTCGGTGAGGCTCACCGTCACGGTCGTGGCGGCGAGCGGGTGCGCGTAGCCGATCCGGGGCGCGACCGGGATCGAGTGAGCGAGCGCGATCGCGGGGACGAACGCGAGCAAGATGAGACCGGCCACGAGCACCGGCGCGGCACGGGGGCGGCGTCGCGACGGGACGATCGATCGCACGTCGGTCACGGCGCAACCCGAGGGTCCTTCGACCTGGGCGACTTTGATATGGTCACCGTACGAATTGCGCGGCCGGGCGGTTTCCCGCGGGCTCGCTTAGGGCCGGTTCGCTTGGAACGGTCGTGCCGACCGAAAGAGCTCGCGCGCCGCTCTCGGGGAGAACCGCGTAGCACCCTCGGACGAGGACCGCTACCTCGGCGGTCATGACCACGCCCATGACGGCCCCGAACGCGAGGCGGCCGACGTCGGCCCCGCCGCTCGCGACCAACCCGAGGCCGGCGAGGGTCATCGAGAGGAAGGCGGCGGAGGCCGCCAGGAGGAACCGGCCTTCGTCGGGCCCGACCTTCCCTCCGACGAGCGCCCGCAACAGGAACGCGACGACCGCGCCCATCACCGCCGCGATCGCGATCCCCCCGACGAGTGGATAGGCGGCGACCCAGGGCGCGACCACCGCGGTCGCGAGGAGGCCGAGCGCGACCGCACGGCCGGACGGCCGCAGGCGCGCCCACCGGACGAGCGCGGCCATCACGGCCGCCATCGACCAGAAGTACCAGACCGACGAGAGCCCGTGGGCGAACGAGGCGACGGTCGAGAGCGGGCCCGAAGCCTCCCCGATCGCGAACAGGACCCCCATGAGGACCTCGGCGCCCGTGGTCGCCGTCGCGAGCGCGGCCGGCCAGAGCCAATCTTCGGGCGCGACCCTCCGGTCGCGGTAGATGACGAGGGTGATGAACCAGAGGCCGACCGGCACGGCCATCATGAAGTTGAAGGCGAGCAGCACCCAGGTCCAGGCGCTGGTCTGGTCGGGGTTCACGAGCGCCACGACCAGGGCGAGCAAGAGGACGCTCCCGCCTCCGACGACGCCCACCGACAGGAGCATCTGGGTGAGCAACGGCGGCCGGCGCTCCCTCGCGAGGACGAGGCCGAGCACCACGACGGTCACGACGACCATCGCCACCGCGACGATCGCGAACGGAACGAGGACCGGGGTCACCTCGAAGCCGGGCAGGAGCAGGGCCATCGGAGGTTTCGGAGAGGGGGGCCGCGTTTGATATCGGCCCGGTACCGATTCGCCCGCGCGTCAGTCGGACCGTTCGGGGGATTCGACCTCGTGCTCGACCCGGCGGAGCAGCTGGGTCGTCACCTCGACCAGGGGGTGGTGCGCGGAGCGGTCGATCTCGATGTCGGTCACGCTCCGAAGGTGGTGCTCGGCCGCGGTGCGCTCAAAGCCGGTCTCCTGCTGCGCGAACTCCTCCGGCCGGTCGCACTCGAGGACGAACGCCTGGAGCTGGGCGAGCCCCATCTCCCGGGCGGCGAGGGCGCGGTGGTGCCCGTCCACGAGGAGCCAGATGTCGCCCTTGCGGACGACGAGCACCGGCTCGGCGAAGCCCCGCTCGAGCTCGTAGCGGCGCCCCTCGAGCTCGTCCTCGTAGACCTTCCACTGGGTCGGCGTGAGCTGGTCGATCGGCACCAGGCCGCGGTGGAAGGTGAACGGGAGGTTGTAGCGCTCGGAGAGGAGGCGCTTCAGCGTGTCCGCCTTCGCCGGGGAGGCCCGTTCGAAGTGGGAGCGGACGACGTCGAGGTTCGAGAGGACCCCGCAGAGCCGCCCCCGCTCGTCGATGATCGGGAGGTCGCGGAGGCCGAAGCGGAACATGATGCGCGCCGCGTCGTCGAGCCCCGTGTCGGGGTAGGCGGTGTACGTCCCCGGCCGGATGATCTTGCCGAGCGGCATCGACCGCTCCGAGGCGTGGCGGAGGAGCTCCTTCGCGCTGACGAACCCGACGAGCTTCCCCGCCGGGTCGGTGACGGGGAGGCCGTGGTGGCGGCTCTTCGTGAGCTGCTCGATCGCCTCTCCGATCGTCGAGGTCGCTCGAAGGTGCTCGACCTCGAGCACCATGTAGTCCCGGACGCGGACGATCATCGGCCGGGCGACGGTTGCTCGTCCCGGAGGTACGCGGTAAGGAGGTGGCAGACGAGAAGGTGGACGTCCTCGATGTGCTGCATGCTGTTCGACGGGACGACCAGGGGCACGTCCACGAGCTCCTTGAGCTTCCCTCCGCCCATGCCGGTGAGGCCGACCGTCGTCAGGCCGAGGCCCTTCGCCACACGCACCGCGTCCAGGACGTTCGGGGAGTTGCCGCTCCCCGAGATCCCGACCGCCACGTCGCCCGGGACGGCGAGGCCCTTCAGCTGCTCGGCGAAGACGCGCGCGTACTCCGTGTCGTTCGCCCACG
>JBAIXP010000151.1:0-9077 GCA_037916495.1 Thermoplasmata archaeon
TCAGCCCTCTCGGCGGTCTGACCCCGGCCGGGGGTTTCGGACACCGGGGTTGTCCTCGTGTCATCCTCGGCGGACGACCCGTCCGCGTTGAGTCGAGAGGGACCCTTCGACGGCGTTCGGGCGCGACGCTAGCCGCGCCACGAGGGGGAGGACGCGCCGAGGCTAAGCGGTTTCGGCCCCGATCGCCTCCGACGCGCGGAGGAGCACGACCGCCACGACCACGAGCGCGACCGCGATGAGGGCCCCGGCGAGGCCGACGTCGGCGGAGGGGATCGACACCGCGAGGGTAAGGCTCCAGCCGAGTCCGAAGGCGAGGGCCGCCAGCGCGATCGTCGGGATCGCCCGAAGAGCCGACCCGGGCCGGCGCGCGGGGTCGTCCGCGAGCCAAAGGAGCAGTCCGAGCGAGCTCGCCCCCGCGACGAGCTCCGTGGAGGCCGCGACCGGGGCGGCGAAGGTGAGGATCGCGAGCGCGGTGAGCGCGGGCACGAGCTCGACCCCGGGCGTGGTGCGGCCCGCTCGTCCGCGGAGGGTCCCCGAGAGCACGACCCCGACGGCGGCGACGATGGGCCCGACCAAGAGCGGAAGCCCCCCGAGGAGACCCAGCAGGGAGAGGAGCGCCGCCAGGAGCACGGAGCTTGCGGTGAGGCGCGGGGTCGACGCGGGGGGGGCGCTCACGTGACCCTCCTACGGGACGGTTGGCGCAGGAACCGGACGAGGCCCTCGAGGGACCAGAATTCGGTCCAGTCGATGACCGGCCCGTGCTCCCAGAGCGCCGCGAGCCGGGCGCGGCGCTCGGCGCGCTCCAGGCGCCGGACGACCCGCTCCTCGTGCGGGGGAGCCTCGGAGGGGCCGACGGCGCCGAGCGAGAGCGGGGAGGGGCTCACGAGGATCGAGGGATAGCCGCCCCGGCGCAGGTACGGGAGGAGCTCGAACCCGGCGTCCCCCTGCCAGGCCGAGACGACCAGCGTGGTGAGCCCGGGACGGAAGTAGCGCCGAAGGCCGAACGTGCACCGGTCCGGGGGCCCCGCGACGTCGGCCCGACGTGTCTCGAGGACCGCCTGCTGGAGGCGGATCCGGTGGGCCCGGCCGGTCGAGAGCGGGACCCCCTGGACGAACTCTCCGAACGACGCGTAGCCGACCCGGACCTTCCCGCGCAGGAGCGACTCGGCGATCCCGTAGACACCGGCCCGCGCGATCCCGAGGAGCCGCTCGTCGACGACCCGGCCGAGCGAAGTCGGGCGGACATCGAGCAGGAGGAGGAGGTCGCCGGTCCGGTCGAGCTGGAAGTCGTTCGCCTTCAGCCGGCCGGTCCGCGCGGTCGCACGCCAGTTGATCTGCCGGGGCGGCTCGTTCGGCGCCGCGTCCCGGATTCCGAAGAACTCGCCGCTCGAGCCGAGCCGACGCGACCGTACCTCGCCCGGGAGCTGGAGGGTCCGGTCGAGCCGCACCGAGCCGAGACGGTGGAGCTCGGGCGGGTAGCGCTCCACGGCGAGGCCCGGGCGGTCCCCGGGGAGGGGCTCTTCCACCAAGCCGAGCGCGTCCCTCCAGACGACCCGCGGCGGGTCGAGGCGGGTGATCGTGGGTTCGCCGAGCGTCCAGGAGAACTCGAAGCGGATCGAGGACGGACCCGGTTCGACCCGAACCGGCCCTGCGAGCACTGCCCCGGGGAACCGGTCGGGCACGATCTCCACGTTCGGGGCCACCGAGCCGAACGGCCCGCGGAGCACCCCGGAGAGATTGAGCTCGGGACCGAGCCCGGCCGCCTCCCAGGTGAGGTCCGCGCGCACGCGGGGCCCGGGCGACGCCGCGGCGGCGGCGAGCGGGACGACCAGGAGCGGAAGGGCGGCGAGGAGCGGGACCGGCGAATGAAGCAGGACGGCTCCGACCGAGAGGACCCCCACGAACCCGAGGAGGACGATCGTCCGCGGGCGCAGGCGAAGCGGGCCGGACGCGGGCCGGGACAGGCTCACGACGCGCCCTCGATCTCGTCCAGGCGCCGTTCCACGAGCTCGAGGAACCGGGCGTGGCTCAGGAGGCGGAGCCGGGCCATCTCGGGCTCGCTCCGCACGCTCAGGTTGGGGTGGAGGCCCATCCGGTCGATCCGGTCGAGGAGCCGGACGATCTCCTCGTGGCCGAGCTCACCGCTCCGAATCCAGTCCCTAAGGGGGTTCACCTCCAGGGCCGCGGGCGGCTGCGCCCGCCGCTCGCGACGGAACTCTAGGAGTAGCGAGCCGACCAGCACCAGCGAGGCCACGATCACCGCGGCGGCCGCGGCGGCGATCGTCGGGCCGGCCCCGGCACGCGTGGCGGCGGCCAGGAACGCGAGGGCGAGCGCCAGCCCGATCGCGAGCGCGAGGGGGGTCGTCCTCACGTCGCGTCCACCCCCGAGCGGAGGCCGGACTCGGCCCGCCGCATCGCCTCCCGGGCGCGGACGACGGACGCAGGGTCGATGGGGTGGCTCGAGTAGCGCGCCTCCTCGAACAGCCGGGTGAGGGTCTCGGCGTCCGCCGCCGAAACTCCGAGGGGGATGAGGTAGGTCTGGCGGACCTCCTCCGCGGTGAGCGACATGAGCTCACCCGTGACCATGCTCAGATCGAGCAGGAGCCGAACGTAGAGCCGGACGATCGTATCCCGGGGGTCCTGGCCCTGCTCGAGGGCACTGGCGGCGTCCTGCATCGCCGCCGCGATCTCCTCCCGGTCGGGGGGGGCACGGCCCGAGCCCTTCGGCCGGGAGCGGTCCCGCGCCGCGAGGCGCGCGGCCACCCCGGGGACCGTCAGGGCGCCAACCAGTACGCAGACGGCGAGCGCCGCGATCCAGACCGCGTACGGTGGGACCGCGAAGTGGAACGTCACGGCGCCGCCGGCGCCGGGGCTGGTGCCGTTCCCGCTCGAATTGCCCGAACCCGAGGAGTTGTTCGTCCCGGAGCCCGAGGAGTTGTTCGAACCGGTCCCGGACGAGGAGGTGGGCGGGCCGAACCCCACCGATCCTTGGCCCCCGGCCCCTCCGTGCAGCAGGAGGTAGCCGAAGATCACCCCGACGACCAGGAAGACGACGACCGACCAGATCCGAACCGAGGCGCTCGGCTCGGTGAGGCGGCGGAAGAGGAGGAACCCATACCCGACGATCAGGGGAGAGAGGAACAGGAGCCCCCACGCCCAGCCCGGCAGATCGATGACGAGCTGGCTCCCCGGCGTGGACGCTCCGGCGGACCCCCCTCCGCTCGACGGAAGGCTCCCGATGGTGACGGCCGCCACAGCGACAAGGACCGTGGCGAGGAGAAGGACGGCGACCAGCGAGGACGAACGGAACGGCGCTTCCATCGGGTCCGCCCGGTCCTCCGACGAGCCCTGCTCTCCCGATAACCCCTTGCCGGAACGGCGGAGGCGCCGCGGCGAGGCCTACCGTGGCGGCGCGGACGCCCCACGGGTTTCCGCGGGCCGCGAAAGGAAGTAGAACGCGCGGCGCTCGTGCTCGACGGAAAGCACGGCGAACTCGTCAGGAACGTAACCGAGCTCGAAGACGAGGCGGAACGCGTCCCGCACCGCGTGACGCCATCGGCGGGTCGAGGCGGGCTCGTGCTCGCGGAGCGCCGCCATATCGAACGGCACCTCGAGATGCGCCGGACGCCCGTCCGGCTCGACGACCGACCGGGGCACCCTCAGGCCGCTCTCTCCGGGCTCGGTCTCCACCACCGCGCTCGAGCCGTGCCAGCGGGTGAGGAGCCCCTCCGGGGAGCCGTCCGACCGGGCCATCGCGCGTTCCACGGCCGGGTCTGCGAGCTTCCATCGGACCAGCAGCCGGTCGGTCTCGGGGTCGGCGCTCGGTCCTTCCGTGCGCCGTCCGAAGTGGTCGGGAAGGTAGCCGGTCGGCCGGCCGCCGAGGCGGCGGATCGCCAGGTGCGCCGCGCGGCTCTGCAGCGGGTCGATCGTCCCCCGGACCTCGGCGAGGCCGAGACCGAGGACCTCGTCCCGCAGATAGGCGAGGAGGCGGAACCCCACGTGATGGTTCTGGTACTCCGGTCGGACCGCGACGGCGTGGAGCTGCTGGTAGAGGACCGAGCCGTCCCAGCCGAGCGACGCGGCCACCACCCCCGCGAGGTGGATGTCCGCGAAGGCGCCGAGCACGAGGCCGCCGGTGTCCTGGAACGTGCGCTGGACCGCGGCCGGGACCACAAGGAGGGCGTCCTCGGCGAGCGCCTGGCGCTCCACCTCCTCCGCCTGGCGGAACTCCTCGGGCTTCTCGAGCCTTCGGAAGCGGAACCCCGTCCCTCCCTCCGCGGGCCCGCGCGCCACGGCTCCCGAGACCGGGCCGCGCTACATAACGGGCCGACCCCGGTCGGCCCGGTCTACCGGCGGAGGCGGAGCTCGGCGAGGCGGTCCTGGTAGCGGACCTCGTCCCGCGGCGTGAGGTCCCACAGAAGGTCCTCGAGTTCGGGGATGTTGCGGAGGAACTCGGCCTTGCTCTTCGTCAGCATGAGGTGCTCGAACTTTCGCCGGGCGTGGTAGTAGGCCCCGACCAGGTAGCCGCCGACGATGATGATGATCGGCCCGGCGATGACGAAGACGAGGTTGTAGTTCACCCCGTTCGGCTGGTCCGTGACCGCGTTGATCTGCGAGAACAGGGAGGAGGCGCGGAGCGGGGTGAAGTCGCCGAGCGCGAGGACGGTGAGGAGCAGGCCGAGGGCGAGGACGACCACCGAGATGATCGCCCGTTGGGACCGAAGGCCGTGGCGAAGACGCCGGCCGAACGGTTCGCCCGCTTCCTCCGAGGCCATCGCGGGCCCCCCGACGCCTTCCGCCTTAAGATGGTAACTTCCGGGCCGGGCCGCTCACCGGGGCGGGCCGGGGGGCCCCCCGGGCCCCCCCGGGCCCGTGTCCGTGCGCCCGTAGCCGGGGAGCGGTCCCGCGTCGCGTGGGACGTCCACCGAGCCCGGGGCCCGCACGTCGTCGAGCAGGGTGCGGAGCCGACGGTAGACGAGGACCGCCCCCACGAGGGCGATCGCGCCGCCCCCGACGCCGCCCGCGGGACCCGCGAGCGGCCCGACGCTCACGAGGAAGAAGCCGAACGCCCCGAAGAGGATGCCCGCGAGGGGCCGGGGCCCCGTGGCCCCCCGTCGACCCCCCGAGGAAAGGGTGACGAGCGCCCCGGTCGTCTCGAGGGCGACGACCGCCGCGGCGATGACGGCGACCGGGGCGAGCCCGACGACCGTCACCTCAGGACCACCGAGGTAGGTGGAGACGACCACGAGCGCGAGGATCCCGCCGATGCCCGCGCGCAACGCGAGGGCGTAGAACGGAGCGGCCGGCGACCGCCAGTACGCGGCCCGGAGCGCGAGGTGCTGCGCGAGTTCGGCGCCCCCGACCAGCGCGAGGAGGAACACCACCGCGCCGACCAGCGCCCCGTTCGCGAGCGAGACCCCGAGAAGGAGGTAGACGACCCCTAACGGGACCCCGACGAAGAGTCCGACCGTGTACGCCGCGAGGAGCTTGCGCTCGTCGAAGACCGTCACGGGCACCTGCGGTGCCGCGTACCGCCCGACCTCGTACCAGATGAAGCCGCCCGAGAGCAGCACGCCGACCGCGCCCCCGATCGCCAGCGACGGGACGACCATCGTTCAGTCGACCTTCCGTCCGGCCGCGAGGAACCCGGTGTGGCCGAGCATCTCGAACGAGGGGCGCGTCCCGGTCTCCGCGACGTGCAGGGAGCGCTCGAGCAGCTCGACGGCCCGCACCTCGTCGAACGCGAGCTCCCGCATCGCAAGGACCGCCCGCTCGAGCTGGTTGAACGTCGGCGTGTACGTCACGACGTAGCCCCCCGTGCGGAGCGCGGACCGCGCGGAGGCGAGGACCGCCCACGGCTCGGGGAGGTCGAGGACCACGGCGTCGAGGTCCGTGCCCTCCAGGCCGTCCTGGACGACGTCGCGCTCGACGAAGCGCACGCGCTCGCCGAGCCCCGCGCGTCGCACGTTCGACCGCGCGGCGTCGAGGAAATCGGCCCGGCGGTCGTGGCTCGTCACGAGGCCTGCCGGACCGACCGCGTGGGCGAGGACGATCGTGAGAGCCCCGCTGCCGGCCCCGGCCTCGGCGACCTGCGCGCCCGGACCGATGCTGGCGAGGAGGAGGACGTGGGCGGCGTCCTTCGGGCTGACGATCTGGGCGCCCCGGCGCACCGCGCCCAACCGGTCGGCGAGCGACGGCCGGACGAGCCGGTAGCTCGCCCCGAGCCAGGTGACGGTCCCTCCGGGGGCGGCGCCGATCTGGCTCGTGAGGTCGAGGACGCCCGACTCCCCGACGCGCTGCGGTCCCCGGGCGACGGGGAGGAGTCTTGCGCCCTCGCCCGAGCGCTTGAGCGCGGCGATCTCGCCCTCCTTCCACCCGGGGTCCGGCACGCGTCCTCCCGCTCGCCACGTCCTTCGGCGAGTAATAACCCGACGCTCGCGCCGCGCGGAGAGCCGGACCTACGGCGTCGCGCCCACCGCAACGTAAATACGCGGGCCTTCGTGGGTGGCGCCGAAAGCGACCAGGAAGGTCGCGGGCATAGTGTAGTCTGGTTATCACATAGGCTTGCCAAGCCTATAACCCGGGTTCAAATCCCGGTGCCCGCATCCTTCCCGGCCGCCGGGATCTGGCCTCCAAAAACCCAGGACACCGTTTCGAACGGTGGCCGGTTCGGGGCCGGACCGGACGGCGCGGGCTTTTTGCTGTGGGGCTCCTACCGAGCGTTGATGGGGCTTCCGCGCCGGGTCCGCGTCCCGGGAGGACGGGCGTTCGAGTACGTGGCGCAGGGTACCGGGCCCGCGACGCTGCTCGTGGTCCCCGGCGGACCCGGCCTCACCTACCATTACCTCCGGGGCTTGCTCAAGCTCGCCAACGCGAACCTTCGGGTCGTCCTGTTCAACCCGCGGGGCGTCGGCCACAGCTGGGCCCCGGGACGGGCGAGCGACTACACGGTCGCGAACCAGGCCGAGGACGTCGAGGCGATCCGCAAGGCGCTCAAGATCCGCGAGCTGCACCTCGCGGGGTACTCGGCCGGAGGGTTCGTCGCCCTCGAGTACGCCCACCGCTACGAGGACCGGCTCACGTCGCTCCTCCTGTGCGCGACGGCCGGGAGCGCCGAGGAGGTCCGCGCCGCGAACCGGCTCATGCTCGGCGCCGCCTCGCCCGGCCAGCGGGCGCGGCTTCGCGAGCTCACGAAGAAGAAGGCGTTCACCGAGCCCGAGTACGCGCGCCTCGTTGAGGCGATCGGGCGGCCGTTCCAGACACGGTTCCTGAAGGGCGTCCCGCAGGACCTCAAGGCTACGAAGATCAGCCCGGAGGTCTACCGCGCGATGATGACGCGGTCGGGCGACGAGTTCGAGGTGGACGGCACCCTCTCCCGCTGGGACGGCCGCAAGTACTACTCCCGGATCGAGGTGCCGACGCTCGTCGTGGTCGGCCGCTACGATTTCTTCTTCGAGGCGGCCGTCGAGGCGAACGAGCGGATCGAACCCGCCCACCTCCGCGTGCTCCCCCGCTCGAGCCACATGGCGATCCTCGAGCAGCCGAAGGAGTTCCTGGGAACGGTCCGCGAGTTCCTCGTTGACGTGACGGGCGGCTGACCCCGGGCCAAAACGGCACCGGAACATGGTATAGCGGGATGGGGGCCTAGGCTCACCGAGGCAGCGATGGGAGCGCCACCGACCGAGCCCCTTTCGTCCGAGACGTCCGCCGAGACGGTCCGGCTCAAGCTGACCGCGCCGGCGCGGGAGGAACTCGCGAAGGCCCTCGCGGGCCGTCCGACCGGCACCGGCGTTCGGGTCTGGGTCGAGCGGGGGGTCCACCCGCATCCGCAGATGATGATCGACCGACCGTCGGTCCGGGACCTCGCGATCGAGGTCGACGGGGTCCTCCTCCTGGTGGACGAGGCGAGCGTCCGCTTCCTCCGCGACGCCGAGATCCGCTACCGCACGGACGCGAACCCGCCGGGGTTCGAGGTCGTCGGCCCGTTCCTTCCCACGCGCACGCCGCCGGCCGCGCCCCCGCCCGAGGCGCCGGCGCCCGGCGGGGCCGCGCCCGCGCGGCCCGAGGCGGAGGAGCGGGTCCGTCTCGCGCTCAAGAACATCTACGACCCCGAGATCCCGATGAACATCGTCGACCTCGGCCTCATCTACGGACTCGAGTGGTCCGAGTCCGGGGAGCTCACCGTCCGGATGACGATGACGAGCCCCGGCTGCCCCGCGGTCGAGGAGCTTGTCCGCGAGGTCGAGACGAGCGCCCGGGCGGCCTCGGGCGCCCCGAGCGTGAAGGTCGAGATCGTCTGGGAACCCCCGTGGAGCCCGGACCGGATGACCGAGTTCGCGCGCCGACAGTTCGGCTACGCGTAGCGGCGGGACCACCCGCTACGGGGCCGGCGCCGCCGTCCCGGCCTCGGGGACGGGGCGAAGGACCTTGGCGACGCGACGGAAGACGAGCGCGCCGGCGAGCGTCGTCACGAGCGAGACGATCAGGATGATCCCCAAGACCTCGCGGTCGACGACCCCGCTCGCGAACGCGAGCGCCCCCACGACCAGGCCGATCTCCCCCCGCGGGATCATCCCGAGCGCCACCGCCCGCGCCGGCCCCGTAGCCCCGAGCTTGGCGCGGCAGAACGGATAGACGCCCGCGACCTTGCCGACCGTCGCGAGCCCGGCGAGGCCGAGGCCCGCCGCCACGACCGGAAGGTCGCCGAAGAGGCGGGCGTCGAACTGCGCGCCGACCACGACGAAGAACAGCGCGCCGAAGAAGACGAGCAGCGTCTCGGTGATCTCCCGCGTGCGGTCCGCGACCAGGCTCTCCGCGACGGCCAGGCCCGCGATGAACGCCCCGACGACCGCGGAGAGGCCGAGGCTCACGACGAGGACGACCAGGACGAACAGGAAGAGGAACGGCATCCCCCGGGCCTCACGGAGCGTGCGCACCTTGAGCAGGCGCGGGACGAACACGATGGCCGCGATCAGGAGGGCGATCCAGGCGAGGATCATCTCGCCGACGCTGCCCGCGACCGCGAGGATGTCGGCCTGGCCCCCGATCACCGTGAGGACCGCGGAGAGCAGCACGAG
>JBAIXP010000152.1:0-6533 GCA_037916495.1 Thermoplasmata archaeon
CTCCGTGCGGGAACTGCTTCGCGGCGTCCGTGCCCCCGGCACATAGCCGCGCCCCCTCCCGGCGCCCGGTCTCCACGAAATCGAGCACCCGCTTCTGCTGCGGGCGGCTCACGAGCGGACCGAGGTCGGTCGACCGTACGAGCGGGTCCCCGTACCGAATGGTGCGCACGCGCTCGACGAGCTTCTCGACAAAGCGCGCCTTCACGGAGCGGTGCACGATGAGGCGCGTCGCGGCCGTGCAATCCTGTCCCCCGTTCACGAAGCCGCCGACGACCGCCCCCTCGACCGCCGCGGCGAGGTCCGCGTCCTCGAAGACCACGAACGGTGCCTTCCCCCCGAGCTCGAGCTGGACCCGTTTCACCGTCGGGCTGGCGGCCTCCATGAGCTTGCGGCCGGTCGCGGTGTCGCCGGTGAGCGAGACCATGTCGACCTTCGGGTTGCGCGCGAGCTCGTCGCCGACCTCCTCGCCGGGTCCCGTGACGACGTTCAGGACCCCGTCCGGAAGCCCCGCGTCCTCGAAGGCGTGGGCGAGCTGCAGGGAGGAGAGCGGGGTCCAGCTCGCCGGCTTCAGCACCGCGGTGTTGCCAACGACGAGCGCGGGGGCGATCTTCCAGACCGCCATCATGATCGGGTAGTTCCACGGGGTGATGGAGCCGACCACGCCGACCGGCTCGCGTCGGAAGATCGTCGTCCCGTCGCCGGTGAACTCGGCGGGGCTCCGCGCGTCCAGCGTCCGGCACGCTCCCGCGTAGAAGTTGAGGTTGTCGACGCAAAACGGGAGGTCGGCGTCCGCTGCCTGCTTGATCGTCTTGCCCTGGTTGCGGCTCTCGAGCTCGGCGATCTCGCCGATCCGCTGGCCGAGGAGCTGCGCCGCCTTGAGGAAGACCTCGCTGCGGCCCTTCGGAGGAAGACGCGGCCACGGGCCGCGGTCGAACGCCTCCCGGGCGGCGTCGATCGCCCGGCGCACGTCCTCCCGGGACGACCGCGGCACCGTCCCCAGGTCCGCGCCGTCGAACGGGCTCACGACGGGCATCGTAGCCTCGTTGGCCGCGGTGACCCACTCGCCGTTGACGAACATCGTGTGGTCCATGGCGTCCCTCGGGGCTCCACGCCCGCGGCGCTAATGATGCCTACGTGAGGCCCCGATCGGCCAGGGAGGTCCGGTCGAACAAGATATCAAAGAGGGCTCCGTCACCGGTCGTCCGACGGAGCCCGCCTTGGATCCGAGAAGACGCAACGTTCTCGTCATCGCGGTGGTCGTCATCATCGTCCTCGCCGGCGTCGGCGTCTACGTCCTCCTTCCCCGGGTCTCGGCGACCTGCCGCTCGGGCCAAACGGGGACGATCTGCGTCGACCAGGCCGAGATCCCCGATTCGCTCGACCCCGCCGTGACGTTCTCCACGCCGGGCTGGGCGGCGGTGCAGCAGGTCTACCAGGGCCTGGTGAACTACAACGGCTCGAGCTACACGTCGTTCGTCGGGGTGCTCGCGACGAACTGGACGGTCGGGACGAACCCGAACACGGGGCTCACCGACTACGTGTTCAACCTGCGCGCGCACGCCCACTTCTCCGACGGCGACCCGTACAACGCCTACGTGCAGTGGTACAGCTTCTACCGCAGCCTCCTCCTCGCCCAGGGACCGCAGTTCATCCTGGAGCAGAACTTCTACTCGACCGACTTCAACAACTCGACCCCGCTCACCTACTACTCGCCGAGCGACCTCAGCAACGCCTCGAACATCACGCTCGCGAACGACCTCAACAGCTGGAACTTCTTCTCGCCGACCCCCGGCGAGATCGCGAAGATGAAGATCGCGAACCAGTCGTTCCAGGTCATCAACGCGACCGCGATCGAGCTCAACCTGGGCTACGGCTACCTCGGGAGCAACTACACCTACCTCCTCGCGACGATCTCGGCTCCGAACTCCTACGCGGTCGACCCGGCCTGGGTGGACGCGCACGGCGGGGTGCAGATCGCCAATCCGAACAGCTACGTCGCCTCCAACGCGATGGGCACGGGCCCGTACCTCCTCTCCGACTACAACCCGACGTCGGGGGGCGGCTACACCCTGACGCCCGACCCCAACTACTGGGGGAAGACCGCGGCGACGCTCGAGCCGTGGAACAACATGATCCAGCACGCCCTGTTCCCCGTGAAGGTGATCTTCCAGGGCACGCTCGATGCGACCATCGGGGACCTCAAGAACGGGGCCGTGCAGAGCGCCTCGTTCGCCTACCTCGGCCCTTCCGCGATCAGCGAGCTCAACGGCTCCTCGAGCCTGAACGTGACGGCGCTCCCGACCGTCTACGGCGCGACGAGCGGCTCGTGGTGGATCTTCCTCAACCAGTCCGTCTTCCCGTTCAACAACCTCTCGGTCCGGGCGGCGATCGCCCACGCGATCAACTACACGCAGATCATCCAGGGTGGGTTCGGCGGCTACGCCGAGCAGTGGGTCGGCCCCGTCCCACCGTCGTACCCCTACTACAATCCGGGGAACCTCTCGCCCTACGCCTACAACCTCGCCGAGGCGCAGCAGAACATTACGAACTCGCCGTGCGCGGCGAACGCCTGCGCCGGTACGGTGTTCAAGTATGAGTACCTCGCCTCGGGCAACTGGGCCGCCGTCGCCAATTTCCTCGCGGCGGACCTTGCGAAGATCGGGATCACCATCCAACCGACCCCGATCTCGCTCCCCGAGCTCTACGTCGAGCAGGCCTACCAGAGCGGCGCGTGCGTCTCCTCCACCTCGGCGAACAACGGGCCGTTCTACATCGGCCAGGAGTTCTACACCTCCGACTACATCTCGCCGGACGACTGGACGCAGAACGACGCGATCAGCTACGGGAGCGCGAACATGTGCATGTCCGGCTACGCGAACTCGACCGTCGACAATCTCACCCTCGCGGCAGCCGCGGAGTCGAACCCGGCGCTGCTCCAGCAGTACTACACCAACATCACGAGCGCGATGTACAACAACTACACCGACATCTGGCTGGTCGTGCCGACGTCGTTCTCCGTGACGTCCACGAACCTCTACGGCTACGTCCAGAACCCGATGGCGAGCGCCGAGCCGTTCGCGTTCCTGTTCAACACCGACTACGTCACGTAGCGCCCGCGGGCGGCGGCGAGCCGGCGGCTCTTTGGGCCGCGGGGGCCTCGGTCCCGAGCAGCTCGGACGCCGGGATCGCCCCGACCTCCTCGGCGCGTACGCAGGCCACCCACCGGTCGGGGGCCCCGGGGGCCGGACGCAGCGGAGGGTCGGCGACGCGGCAACGGTCCTGCACGAACGGACAGCGCGGGGCGAACCGGCAACCCGGTCGAGGGTCGATGAGCGTCGGGATGTCCCCCGAGATCCGGTAGCGGGTCCGACGCCTCGCCGGATCGTTCTTCGGCACCGCGGCGAGGAGCGCCTTCGTGTACGGGTGGACCGGGGCGTCCAGCACCTCGCGGACCCGTCCGAGCTCGATCAGCTGGCCCAGGTACATCACCGCGACCCGGTCGGCCACGTACCGGACGGCGGCGACGTTGTGGGTGATCAGGAGGTAGGCGACGCCCCGCTCGCGCTGCAGCTCGACCAGCCGGTTGAGGATCTGGGCCTGGACCGAGACATCGAGCGCGCTGGTCGGCTCGTCCAGGATGATCAGGCGGGGGTCGACCGAGAGGGCCCGGGCGAGGGAGATCCTCTGCCGGCCGCCGCCGGAGAACTCGTGCGGGTACTGGTCGAGGCAGTCGGGGGGCAGGCCGACCTTCGGTAGCGTCGCCCGCACGCGCGCACGCAGCTCGTCGCGTCCGGGGGAGGCGCCGTGCCGGACCCGCTCCTGCACCCGGATCGGCTCGGCGACGATCTCCCAGACCCTCAAGCGGGGGTCGAGGGAGCCGACCGGGTCCTGGAAGACGACCTGGACGTTGCTGCGCCAGGCCCGGAGCCGGGCCCCCGAGAGCCCGCCGAGGTCCTCGCCGTCGAAGCGGACGGTGCCCGCGGTCGCCTCGTGGAGGCGCGCGAGCAGCCAGCCGAACGTCGTCTTCCCCGAGCCGGACTCGCCGATGAGGCCCAGGGTCTCGCCCGGCCGGATCGCGAGGCTCACCCCGTCCACCGCGTGGACCGCGCGCGCCGGCCGGCGCCCGACCGTCTCGGAGATCGTCCGCGGGAGCGGAAAGTGCTTCGAAAGGCCGACGGCCTCGAGGAGCGGGGCCTCGTCGGTCACGGGAGCGAGCCCACCTCCTCGGCGTAGTGGCAGGCGCTCGCGTGGGCGGTGGAACCGACCACGGTGCGGAGGGGAGGAGGGGGATCGACCCGGCAGGGGTCCCGCACGAGCGGGCACCGGGGGTGGTAGCTGCACCCCGCGGGAAGGTGCCCGAGGTGCGGGACGGCGCCCGGGATCGCCGCAAGGGGGCCGTCCGACTTGTACCGCTCCGGGACGGCGCGCAAGAGGCCCTTCGTGTACGGGTGCCGCGGGGTGGCAAAGACCTCAGCGACGGGACCGATCTCGACCAGACGACCGGCGTACATCACGCCGAGGTCGTCCGCGATCTCGGCGATGACCCCGAAGTCGTGGCTGATGAACAGGATCGAGGCGCGGACCTCCTCGATGAGCTCCTTCATCAGCGTGAGGACCTGGGCCTGGATCGTCACATCGAGCGCGCTGGTCGGCTCGTCCGCGATGAGGAGCGCCGGCTTCTCCGAGAGCGCCATCGCGATCATGATCCGCTGGCGCATGCCGCCCGAGAGCTCGTGGGGGTAGCGGTCGAGGACGGTCTCCGGGTCCTGGATCCGGACCAGCCGCAGGTACCGGAGGATCTCCTCGCGCAGGTCCTTGCGGGTGAGGAGGCGGCGCTGCGCCTCCTCGGCGGCCGCCCCGCCGGGCGTGATCGGCTTCGTGAGGACGCTCGAGGTCTCGGGAAGGGGACGACGGGAGTAGTCGAACGGCTGGGGTCCCCCGCGGAACGTCGGAAGGATCCCCGCCTCCCGCCAGTGGCGGATCTGGACGGCCTCCGCGAGCTGCTGCTGGACCCGGAGCGCCGGGTTGAGGGAGTTGAGCGGCTCCTGGAAGATCATGCCGATCCCGGTGCCGCGGACGAGCGGGAGCTTGTGGCGAGGGACCCCGACGAGATCGGTCCCCTGGAAGACGATGCGGCCCCCGACGATCTCGGCCGGCGGTTCGGGGAGGAGACGGGGAATCGCCTGCGCGAGCGTGCTCTTGCCGCAGCCGGTCTCGCCGACGATCCCCACGACCCGGCCGGGTGGGACCGTGAGCGAGACGTCCGCCACCGCGTGGACCCGCTCGCGGCCGGCCCGGTAGTCGACCGAGAGGTGCTCGATCGAGAGGACGGGCTCGGTCACACCGACTTCCCCCCTCCCACGGCGGCCGGGCGGTACGGGGCGGCCTCCGCCGTGATCGTCTCCGGCGGCAGGGTGGAGGGGACCGCGGTCTCCTGCACCAGCGCGCGGCGGCTCCGCGGATCCAGGACGTCCCGCAACCCGTCGCCGAAGAGGCTGAACGCGAGCGCGGTCACGAAGATCGCCGCGGCAGGGAACGCGATCTCCCACCAGACCTTCGAGATCGGGTAGTACGTCTGGAAGAAGGACAGCATGCTCCCCCACTCGGGGGGCCGCGGGTAGGGGACGGCTTGGGGGAAGACGAACGAGATCGTCGAGAACGTGACGAGGACGGTCCCGATGTCGAGCGTGAAGTAGACGGCGACCGGCTCGAGGACGTTGCGCAGGACGTGGCGGAGGAGGATGCGGCCCTCCGAGACCCCGGCCGCCCGCGCGGCGACGACGTATGGGAGGTGCTTCACCGCGAGGACCTCCCCGCGCACGAGGCGCACGTAGTACGGCCACCAGGTGAGGAGGACGGCGAGGATCAGCTGGACGATCCCGAACCCGAGAGCGGCGACGATCGCGAGCCCGAGCAGGAGGCTCGGAAAGGCGAGGAAGACGTCGGTGGTGCGCAGGATCGCGACCGACGCGTAGCCGCCGAACGTGCCGGGGCGGTCCCAGAACCCGGCGACGAGCCCGAGACCCCCGCCGATCACGAGCGCCGAGCCGGCGATGAGGATCCCCATCCCGAGGTCGAGAGGCAGCGCGAGCAGGACCTCGGAGTAGACGTCAAACCCGGTCTGGTCCGTCCCGAACGGGTACGCCCACGACGGCGGCCAGCGGAAGAGGGTCGGCGGGGAGTTGTCGACCCCGGTCCCTTGGGTCGCGCCGTACGGCACGATGAGGTGGGGGTCGAGCGCCACCACGGCGCCGAGGACCGCGAGGGCGAGCACGAGGACGAATCCCGCGAACGTGAGGGGGTTCGCCCGCAGGACCCGGAAGAACGCGGCGACGCCGGCGCCCCGGGCCCGGCGGGGGTCCCGGGCCGGCGCGGGCGCGATGTCGCCGGACGGCTCCGTCGTCGACTCGGCCGTGGCCTACCTCCACTCCACGCGGGGGTCGAGGACGCCGTAGAGGATGTCGGCGACGAGGTTCGCGATCACCACCCCGACCGCGAAGACGACGACGACCGCGATCGCCCCGTCGAAGTTC
>JBAIXP010000153.1:0-12826 GCA_037916495.1 Thermoplasmata archaeon
GGCCCCGGGTCGCGGTAGTAGCTCGAGTCGACCTCGACCGTGTCCCAGAGGCGGGCGTACCACCGAAGCCGCTCACCGTCCGGGAGCCCCTCGGGGTACACCCGGCCCCACCACGCGTCCGAGGTCCACGAAGAGCAACCGATCCGGACCTTGGCGACGCTCGAGGGAGGCGGGTCCACGCTAGCGCCCTCCCCCATCGAACCCCCCGGTGACCCAGCCCCCGCCTCTAGATACGGTCGGTCGGGGGAAGGAGAGGGGGTTCGCGGGCCCCGGAACCGTACTTTTCGTGCGGCGGACGGGGCTTGCACCTAGGGTTTCGAGGTGCGCACCAAAAACAGGTTCACCCCCGCAACGGTCCGTTGGGTTGAGGAACCACGATGCCACGCCGCGCAATCTACTGGGCCCTGGCAGCCGGTGTGCTCCTCGCGGTTTCGGCCGGCGCATCCGCCGCCATGGCCGGAGCGCTTCCCGGAACGGCCGCCCCCCACCCCGCCTCCGTCGGCGCCCACCCGACCGACCAGAACGGGACGGGGGACAACGGCTCGGCCGGGAACTTCAGCGAGGACAACTCGACGGGGGACGACCAGCAGGGAGACAACGGAACCGCCTCGAACGGTTCGTTCGAGAACGAGACGGCCGACAACTCCACGGGCTCGAACGAGACCAACGATAGCCAGTCGTCGGGCAACGAGACCAACGACAGCCAGTCGTCGGGCAACGAGACCGGCGACAACCAGACCGCCGAGAACGACACGGGGGACAACCAGACCGGCAGCAACGACACGTCCGGCAACCTCACGTGCGGGAACGTCACGGGGAACAACACCACCGCGACGTTCGACTCGTGCGACTATGCCTCCGTAACGTACCCCTCGCTCACCTCGAGCGTGGCGGTCACCGGGAAGGTGGTCTAGACGAGACCGTCCTGCCCGCGTCGGGTCTTCGGACCGGGCGCCCGGGGGCCGGAGGGAGATCCCACCGCCCTCCTCCCCCGGGCGTTGCATATCGCCCGGTGAGGACCCCGCTCTCGTGGCCGCGGGCGGAAAGGTAGGGGTTCGCCGTGATCGAAGGAACGTTCTTTCCGGAGTTGGCCGGACCCGAGCCGGCCGGTCGATCCCCCTACGCTGCCGCGGCTCCCTTTCCCGCGTTTCCCGGGGCCTGGGTCACGGGCGCTCCGGTTCTTGGGCCCCTTGCGCGGGCCCACGCCAACGTAAGATGCTCCCCTATCCTCCCACCCGCCGATGAGCTGGCTGGTCGAACTTCTCGCGGTGCTTCTCGCGGGTCTTGCGGCGATCCTGGCCTCGGTCGGGGCGATCGCGTCGGCCCGCCTGCGCGACGGCCGGCTCGCCCTGGTGACCTCCGCCCTCGTCCTCCTCGCGATCGTGGGGGCCCTTTCGTTCCTGCACGAGGCCTCCCCCTTGTACGGCCAGGGGTTCACGGTCGACCCGATCCCGCTCGCCCTCGCCTTGGGAGCGACGGTCCTGCTCTACGGCTCCCTGTTCCGGCGACGCTCGAAGGGCTCGTCCGAGTAGGGATGGACGACGTCCTCGCGCAGCCCACCCGGCAGCGGATCTTCGACGTCGTGGGCGCCCACCCCGGGGCGAGCGCGCGCGAGATCCAGCGCCTCTCGGGCCTCGCCTGGGGGGAGACTGCGTACCACCTCGACCAGATGATCCGGGCCGGGGTCGTCCGGCGGGAGCGGGGCGGACGACGCGACTACTACTTCCGGCTCGACATGACCTGGGAGGACCGGCGGGTCCTCCTCTCGCTGCGCAGCAGCACCGAGCGCAAGCTCCTGCTCGTCCTGGTCGACTCCCCCGACCTTACCCTCTCCGAGCTCAAGGAACGGACACAGACGAGCCTCTCGACCACCTCGGCCCACCTGCGCCGGCTCCTGAGCCTCGGGATCGTGGAGAGCTCGCGCACCGCGAGCGGCCGGTCGTTCCGGGCGGTCCGCCCGGAGCGGGTGGCCCTCCTCGTCAAGCAGTTTCAAGAGTCCTTCCGCGACCGGGTGGTCGACCGGTTCGTGGAGACCTGGAGCGACCTTCTCGGATGAGCGGCGTGTCTCCTCTTCTTCGGTACCGCTCTCCGCGGGGGCGCGCCCGCGCGCCCGCGCTGGCCGTGGCGGTCGCTCTCGCGCTTCTTCTCCTGATCGTTCCGGTCCGTGTGACGGCCGCGTCCTCCGTTTCGGCGCCCCCGGCCGCCCACCCGTGGACCCAGCTTCCCGGCACGGGCTTTGGGATCTGGACCAACGGGGTCGTCCAGCTCGTCTTCCCGGCGCGGACACCGTCCATGACGATCTCGTCGGTGGCGGACCCGAGGGTGAGCACCACGCTCGACATCGCCGGTCTCGCCGAGGTGATGCCGAACGGCTACTTTGCCGCCTTCGCCCCGTTCTCCGCGGCGAACACGACCTGGCAGTTCCCGTGGAGCACGAGCGGGGGGACCCTCGACCTTGCCTTCACGACGACGGCCGAGGTCGTCTCCGCCGCGGGCGATTGGGAGGCGGGCGACGACGGGAGCCCGAACGGAACGCTCGGCAACGCGACGTTCCGGGTGGACGTCTTCCTCAACGACTCGGTCCCGGCGACGACGAACTCGGCGCGGATCTCGGTGAACGCCACCGGCTGGCCGTGGGTCAACTCCTCGGACTCGCTCGGCCTCGACCTCGCGCTGGTCGCGGCGAAGGGGACGAGGATCGCTCCGTCGGTCGGCCCGACGCCCTACCTCCTCCAGGAGCTCGCCAACACCTCGAACGCCCCGGTCGCCTCCCTCTCCTGGGCCCCCGCGGCAACCGTCCTCTACGGCGACGGTTCGACCGACTCGACCACGGTCGCGACGTACTCGTCGACCTCCCCGGACGGGGCGAACTCGACGGTCCACCTTCTGTTCGGTTCGGTCGCCGGGAACTACTCGTCGATCTCCTACGACCCGTGGATCGCGCTGAACCTCGGGGCGTTCCTCCCCGTGAACCTCCCGGCCTGGGCCCTCGATCTCGGCGGCTGGGTGACGCTCGCCGCGGCCGCCGCGCTCGTGGCCGTGCTCGCCGTCGCGTCGGCCCGCCGGCGCCGACCGACCGACGACGAACTCTGACGCAGCGGCGCGCGTCGATTCCTTGCCCCCCCGGGCTAGCCAGATCCCCGAAGGGTCCGGTGCCCGGCTTCCGTTACGGAGACGCGCGAGCGAACGGCCTAGCTAGCCGAGGCCATCAGCGCAGCTCGGCGTCGAAGACGTCGTGCGGGGCCGTCGCCGCCGGGGGCCGGTGGCGTCGCCGCCGAACGAGGAGCACGAGGAGGACGACCACGACGAGCGCCGCCACGAGGCCCGCGAACGCCCACACGGGCAGTCCGAGGATGAGCAGCGGGGTCGACGGGGTGCCGAAGACGATCGGGATCGCCGGGAGGGTCGCAAGGTCCCAGGTGACGTTGCCGATCCTCGGTGCCGCCTTGATCCCGATCGGCTCGACCACCGCGAAGGGGAGCCTCCCCGCCGTGGACGGGAGCGAGAGGCCCGGAAGGTACGGCACGTAGATCGCGGAGGCGCTCGAGTTGTACGGCGGGTAGTAGCCGAGGGCGATCACCCACTTCTGGCCGGGGACGAGGCCGGTCTCGGTGAACTCGAGGTACACCCCGAGGAACGTGTCGGACGTCGACTGGTCGCGCGCCGAGCCGTTCACCCCGTAGATGGTGTAGGTGCCGTACGGGCTGTCCGCCCAGAAGTTCCCCGAGAAGGACGGGGCATAGGTGTTGTTGAGCCAGACCTGCTGGTGGGCGCGGCTGTAGCCCCCGGAGGCGCTCGAGCCGTTGTTCGCCACGAAGTTGTTGTCCTTGATCGCATCGGAGCTGCCGTTCGCGATCTCGAGGCCGAGGACCGTGTTGGCCTCGAAGGTGCTCCCCTGCACGGTCACGGTGCTCGAGTTCTCGAGGAAGAGGCCGAAGAGGTTGCCGTAGGCGAAGACCCCCGAGATGTGCGAGGCCGGGGTCGTGTGCGGGGTCGCGTTCACGTCGACCGCGTAGCCCCCGTACCAGGCGACGACGTTCGAGATCGTGAGGAGCCGGGTCCCGTTGCTCCAGACGGCGAACGGGTAGTAGAGCGCCTGGACGTTCGAGACGCTCGCGTTGGTGATGTTGAACAGGCCCACCCCGGCGATCGGGTAGTAGAGGAGCGAGACGGGACTCGACAGGTAGAACGTCGGGCCGAGCGAGCCGTTCTCCGCCGCGACGTTCGTGACCGTGATGTGGGTCGCGTTGTCGGCCCAGACGCCAACCGACAGGTAGCTCGTGTTGACCCCATTGAACCAAGCGTAGCCGCCGCCCAGCCAGAAGACGCCGGTCGAGCTCGCGGTGCTCGAGATCGACGAGCCGTTCAGGTAGAGCGTGTCGTTCGCGAGCAGCCCCAGGCTCCCCATGGCGGCGGAAAGGCCCCGCACCGTGAGGCGCGTGCCGTTCGAGACGTTGAGGCCGATCGCGCCCAGGGACGCGCTGATCGTGGTGAACGTGCCGAGCGTCGAGTTCGCGAACGACTGTACGACCGACGAGCCGGCCCCCGTCGCCGAGGAGTTGTCGACCGTCACGACGCTGTCGCGCTCGAGGTCAAGGCCGCTGCCGGTGACGGCGACGTCGGCGAAGCTCACCTGGCCGCTCCCCCACCAGTTCCCCGCGGCGGATGCGCTCGTCACCCCGCCCGAGACGTTCACCCAGGAGACGTTGGAGACGTTCGTCGCGTTGACGGAGAAGCCGGTCGCGCCGAAGGTGACGTTGAGGCCGAGGACGGTGACGTTCGTGGAGTTCGTGGAGTTGAGGCCGAGCCCGATCCCGGTCGCGCTCACCCCCGAGATCCGGGCCCCCGCGACCGAGGCGAGGATGACGCCCGTGGACGGACGGGGGGCCGCGCCCGTCGCCGTGACCCCGCTCACCGCGAGGTGGGTCGCACCGCTCGCCCAGACCCCTTGCGCCCCCAAGGTCGAGGTCACGGAGCTCACCGAGGTGTAGCTCGCCCCGACCACGCTCACCCCCCGCGCGTCGTTCGAGACGGAGACCGAGCGGACCGAGGAGCCGTGGGTACCGTAGAGCTCGATCGTCGGGGCGGAGAACGTCGGGATGGGGTTGCTGAGGAGCGAGGTGACCCCGGCGATGGTCGTGTTCGCGACGGAGAAGTTGCCGGTCCCGGCGAAGAAGAAGTACCCCTGGGTCCAGCCCGGATAGTATCGTTCCGGGGCCTGGTAGAAGGTGTAGTTGAACGTCGAAGGGTCCTGGACGAGCGCGTTCACGCTCACTCTCAGCGAGAGCCCCTGCTCCGCGAACAGCTGGAACGTAGGGTTCGCGAGCGCGTTCAGGATGCGGAACGGCGGGGCCAGGGCGACCTGCGAGGCGTTGAGCCAGAGGTGGAGCGCGGAGACCGAGTAGCCGACCGACGGGATGGTCGCGTTGGCGAGGGCGCGAGCCTGCGCGTCGCCGTCCAGATAGACCGGAGCGTTGAGCGTGGTCGGCGAGGACACGAGGGTCACCGTGGTCGTGGTCGAGACGTTCGTGGAGGCGCTCCCGGGGGCGTAGCCGTCCGCGTAGACGTCGAACGCGTACGCGGACCCGTTGATCCCGGGGGGGAGGATCGCCGTCATCACCCCGGCGGCCGTCGACGGGGCGTAGGAGTAGCCCCCGCCCGAGGCGCTCAAGTTGAGGAAGACGAACGCGTAGGACGGGACGGTCGTGATCTGCACCTGGATCGAACCGGCTTGGACCGCGGGCGCGAACGGTCCGCTCGTCGTGTTCCAGAGGCCGTAGAGGTACGACGGCCCCGTCTCGAGGTACGCCGTTCCCGCAGGTGTCCCCAGGACGTTCGCGTAGTGCACGGCCACGCCGAGCGCCGTCTCGGACGAGTCGCTGCCGAAGTCGTAGGCCGAGGAGACCGGGCGGTAGGCGGCCGCCGTGCGGTTCCAGGCGCGGAGGGTGGCGCTCGCATTGAGAGCGACCAGGTTGGTGTTCGCCCCGCCCCCGTTGCCACCGAGCACGAGCTCGGCATCGTAGAGGGAACCGGACGGGGTCGTGGCGGCCCCGTCGACCTCGAACTGGGGCGGGGAGGCCGATTGGACGGTCCCGTTGAACGTCACCGTGTCGTAGGTTCCCGAGATGGTGGGTCCGCTCGCCGGGACGACCGCGTAGCCGAAGTGAACGACCACGTGCGAGGAGGACGTCGTGATGTTGTCGAAAAGGTCGAACGTGACGGGGAAGGTGAGCGCGCTGAGCGTCCCGAAGCCCGCGTAGAACTGGTTGATGCGGTAGATGTGCCCGCGACCGGAGAGGACCGCCGGGGAGATCGTGGCGCCCGGCGCGGAGAAGTTCCAGATGTTGTCCTCGAGCTGGAAGCCGGTCCGGTTGAGGTGCACCGCGTTCTGGATCCAGAAGACGCCCGCCGGCGCCCCGGCCGCGTAGGTGACGTTCACCGCGACGGCGTTGAGCTCGAGAAGCGCCCAGTCGGGCGCCTGGTAGGGGGCGTTCGAGACGTACGCGGGCTGGAACGCGGAAAGGGATCGGATCGCCACCGTCCCTTCAAAGCTGGTCGTCCGGTAGAGGTAGCTCCCTCCGGCCCCGACCCCGACGTCCGAGACCCCCATCGGCGCTGGCCCGGACGTGAAGGTCGGGGCGACGTAGCCGGTCGCGGGATTCACCGAGGCGTGGGCCGGGTTCGGGTAGAGAATGTCCGACGCCGGCAGCGAGCGGCCACCCACGGAAGCGGGAGGAGCGGAGGGATGCGCGTGAAAGGACGGCGCGACGGAGGCGCCGCGGTACCCGGGGGAGGCGGGCGCACTCGACGGGGCGGCGACCGTCGCGCTCCCGTGGCTCGCGGGGGAGGAGAGCGCCGGGCCGACCCAGAGAGCCCCCGCCACGGAGAGGAGCGCGAGGACGACCGCACCGGCCGTCCGGAGGAGCCGCAAGCGCCCGACCATGGGGGAAACGCGGAGCTTGGGTCGAGTATTTACGGCTGCCTCAGGGAGCCCGCAGGGCGTCGGCCGACGGGGGAGCGGAGCCGACGTCCCCGCCCCGTTCCTGACGCCGCTCCCTAAGGAACGCCCGCGTCTTGGCCCGGTGGCAGACGCGGCAGACCGTGCGGAGGTTCGAGTACTCCAGCGCGGCGCCCCCGCGCGCGATCTCCACGATGTGGTCGACGTCCAACTCGCTCGCCCGCCGTCGCAACCCGCAGACCTGGCAGGTGTAGCGGTCGCGGAGGAGGACGAACGAGCGGGCGGCGTCCCAGAAATAGTGGCCCTGGAAGCTCCAGCGGCACCGCCGCGAGCAGTACGGGGTCCGCCGGCTCGCGAGCTCCTGGCCGCACTCGACGCACCGCTTGGTGCGGCGCGCCTCGGCCCGGCGCCGGACGCCGTCGGAGAACCAGGCCACCGAGAGCGCGAGGATCCTTCCGCTCGGATCGACGCGGACCGAGGCGGGAGCGGTCACCGTACGGCGCGCGGCGTGGACGGACTTGAGGGTTCCGTTCGAGCGGAGGGCCCATTTAGCGGGGGTACGCTCGCGCGAAGGGGGTCGCTGCGACGAACGTCGTCTCCACCCTGGTGCTGTTCGGGGTGCTCGCCGCCGTGGTCGGCCGCCAGATCTCCGGCCGCGGTCCCCCCGTCTGGGCGCTCTTCGTCGCCGGCGCGCTCGTCACGGTCGCCTCGGGGGTCCTCTCGGTCGGGGGCGCGGAGGAAGCCGTGGCCACGGCCGCCCCGGTCCTCGTCTTCCTGTTCGCCCTGTTCCTCTTCGCGAGCGCCCTCGAGCGGGCCGGGGCGCTCGAGCACCTCGCCCGCTGGCTCGTCGGACGGGCGCGGCGGCCGAAGGACCTCCCCGTCGTGATCTTCGTCGGCTTCGGGCTCGCCTCGGCGTTCCTCGTGAACGACGCGCTCGTCGTGATCGGCGTGCCGATCCTCATCGCCGTGTCGCGGAGGATCGGGGCCCCGCCCCGGCCCCTCCTCCTCACGCTCGCGTTCTCGGTGACCGTCGGGAGCGTCTTCACCCCCTTCGGCAACCCCCAGAACCTTCTGGTCGCGCTGGATAGCGGCGTCCCGGCCCCGACCGCGACGTTCCTCCGCTACCTCCTCCTTCCGACGCTCGTCAACCTCGCCCTCGGCGCCGTCTACCTGCGGGCCACGTTCGCCCGCGACCTCCCGGACCGGGACGGCGGGTTCGCCGCCCTGCGTGCGGACGCGCCCCCGCTTTTTCCCGCGGGCGGCTGGGCCGGCCGCCTGCGCCGGTTCCCCGTCCTCTGGGTCTTCCCCGGGACGATGCTCACCCTGGTCACCTTCGATCTCGTGGCGGCAGTCACCGGCGGCCCGACGCTTCCCACCTGGCAGACCGCCGCGGCCGGCGCGGTGGTCCTCCTCCTCGTCTCGCCCGGCCGCTCCGCGGTCCTTCGGAACGTCAACTGGGAGATCCTCCTCCTCTTCGCGGGGCTCTTCGTGGTCGTCGGCGGGGCGGTCCACGGGGGCGCGCTCTCGCTCCTCGAGGACCACATAGCCGTCCCCGGTCCGGCCGACCCGCGGGGGAGCCTCGTCGCGATCGTCGCGTCGGCGCTCGCGGGCTCGCAGCTGGTCAGCAACGTGCCGTGGGTCGCGCTCCAGCTGCCGGTCCTCCTGGGCGCCGGATTTACGGGCGGGACCCCGGTCGACTGGATGGCGCTCGCCGGGGCGAGCACCCTCGCCGGCAACGTGACGCTGCTCGGGGCGGCGAGCAACCTCATCGTCGTCGACCTCGCCGAGCGCCACGGGGTTCCGATACACCTCGGGACGTTCGTGCGGTACGGCCTTCCGCTCGCCGCGGCGACGAGCCTCGTGCTCTTCGCGGCGCTCCTCGTTGGGCTTTAGCGCCCGCGCTCTCCTCGGGTCGGACGGAGGAAAGGACGGTGCGGTTCCCGCTCGGCGACTGGATCGACCAGCACCCGGAGTGTCGCCACAACCTCGGCGAGAGCGGGATGCACGGTTCGGTGCGCCTGCCGCGCCCGAGCCGGCTCCGCTACGACCGCACCGTGCTCGACGAGCTCACGGACGCGCTCGCCCGCCACCTGGGCGTCGGTCCGGAGCGGCTCGTGCTCACCCACGGAGCGACCGAGGCGAACAGCTGGGTCGCGGTCTATCTTGCCCGCGCCCGGTCCGGCGCCCGGCACGGGACGGGACGGGTCCGGCTGCCGGAGTACCCGCCGCTCGTGGACGTCCTGGCCGCGGTCGGGCTCCCCCCGCTTACCTCCCGCGCGCCGGCGCTCCTCGCGGCCGTCTCCCGCCCGAGGAACCCCGAAGGGGACCTCTGGTCCCGTTCGAAGCTGTTCGCCTGGGCGGAGGGAGCCCGCCACCTCCTGGTCGACGAGACGTTCCGCGAGTTCACCTCCGAGGAGAGCGTCGCGCGGCTCGGCCGGCCCCGCCTCTGGGCGACCGGCACCTTCACGAAGGTCTACGGCGCCGACCACCTCAGGGTCGGCTGGGCGATCGCTCCGCCCGAGGAGGCCGAGCGGTTCCGCCGGTTCGCAGGTCTGGTCACGGACGAGGTCGCCCCTTCTTCGGCCGCCGGGGCCGTTACGCTGCTGCGCCAGGGACGACGGTTGCGGGGCGAGGTCCGCGCGCTCCTCGCGCGGAACGCCACGTACCTTCGGCGGGCCGACCCCGCGGTCCCGACCCCGGCGGGGCCGGTCGTCTTCGACCGGACGGTCGAGGAGAGCGACCGGCTCGCCGAGCGGTGCCTTGGCGCCTCGGTCCTCGTCTGCCCCGGACGGTTCTTCGGCGACCCGACGGGGGTCCGGCTCGGCCTCACACGGCGTTCGTTCCCGACCGATTTCGAGGCCTACCTCGAGGTCCGGCGGAAGGCGGCGGAGGACTAGGCCGGTCGCGGGCGGAGGAGGGAGGGACGTTCGACCGCCCCCCGCGGAAGGCAACCGAGGAGCCGGTGGGCCGTCGTGAGCGGTTCGGACGGCTCGGGGTCCGCCGAGACGCCGGGGCTCGGGTCCGGGTGGCGCTCCTTGAGGAACGTGGTGGCGAACCGCGCCGCGCGGCCCGGGTCGCGGTCGCGCGTGAGCAAAAACCCCCGTGCGAGCTCGGTGAGGACCGACCGGGTGGGGACGACCTCCTCGACCGGCAGAAGGTCGGCCTCCGGCTCCGCCACGGCGACCATGTACCCTCCGCTACCGCCGGCTCTCGCGCCCGGCTTGAAAAAGGAGCGGCTCCAGAGGCGACGGGGTAGAAGGTCGCGGACGGCGAACGTAATACCCTGCTCGTCGCCTCCGTTCCTGGGTCTCGCATGAGCCAGAGCAGCAAGCCCTCTGTGACGCCCGCGCCCGCGGCCGCCGCCGGCCGACGGGGCGTCGTAATCCGGACGCCGATCCCGGGTCCCGCGGCCCAGAAGATCATCGCGCGCGACCACCGCTACCTGATGACGAGCACGAAATCGGCGCCCGTCGTCGCGGCGAGCGGGGAAGGGGTCTGGATCACCGACGTCGACGGCAACCGCCTGCTCGATTTCGCGAGCGGGATCGGCGTCCTGGCGGTGGGCCACTCCCATCCGGACGTGGTCCGCGCGGTCCGCGACCAGGCCGGGAAGCTCGCCCACTTCGCGGGGACCGATTTCTACTACGAGAACCAGACGCTGCTGGCGGAGAAGCTCGCCCGGATCGCCCCCGGCCCCGCGCCGAAGAAGGTCTTCTTCACGAACAGCGGCGCCGAGAGCGTCGAGGCGGCGCTCAAGCTCGTCCGCTTCTACCGGCAGAAACCGATCGTCGTCGGGCTCCTCGGCGCCTTCCACGGCCGCACGATGGGGGCCCTCTCGATGACCTCCTCAAAGCCGGTCCAGCGCTCCCGATTCTACCCGTACGTGGGCGGCGGGCACCACATCCCCGCCCCGTACTGCTACCGGTGCCCCTACAACCTCACCTACCCGAGCTGCGACCTTTACTGCGCGAAGATCCTGGACGAGCTCTACTTCCACACCGCGATCCCGCCCGAGGACGTCGCGGCGTTCCTCGCCGAGCCGGTCCTGGGCGAGGGCGGCTACGTCGTGCCGCCGCCGCGCTGGTTCTCGGTCCTCAAGTCGATCCTCGACCGCTACGGGATCCTCCTCGTGGACGACGAGGTCCAGGCGGGGATCGGCCGGACCGGCGCTTGGTTCGGCATCGAGCACCACGGCGTGGTCCCCGATGTCGTCGCCATGGCGAAGGCGCTCGGGGGCGGCCTGCCGATGGGCGCGATCGCGTTCGACGCGAAGCTCGACTACCCGAACCCGGGGTCCCACTCGAACACGTTCGGGGGCAACCTGGTCGCGGTCGCCTCCTCGCTCGCCACGCTCGAGGTGATCGAGAAGGAGAAGCTCCTCGACCACGCCCGGACCGAGGGGGACTACCTCCTCGGGCGCCTCCGCGAGCTCCAGGCGAAGCACGAGGAGATCGGGGACGTCCGGGGCCTCGGGCTCATGACCGCGACCGAGTTCGTCCGGGACCGGACGACGAAGGAGCCCGCGCCCGCCTTCCGCGACCGCGTGCTCGAGGAAGCGGTCCGGCGCGGGCTCATCCTCCTCGGCTGCGGACGCTCCTCGATCCGGTACATCCCCCCGCTCGTCGTGACGCGGGAGGAGATCGACGAGGCGATCGAGATCCTCGACGCCTCCCTCCGCGCCGCGCGCGCGCACGCATGAGGTTCGGCCGGCTCTCGGGCCCGGGCTCCGTCACGGTCGAGGAGCGGGAGGAGCCCCGCGCGGGGCCGGGGGAGATCACGGTCCGCCTCGCGGCCTGCGGGGTCTGCGGTACGGATCTTGAGAAGCTGCGCGGCAACTACCGCACCGCGGGCATCCTCGGCCACGAGCCGGCCGGGGTCGTCGCGGAGGTCGGGAGCGGGGTCGAAGGGCTCGCGGTCGGCGAGCGGGTGTTCGTCCACCACCACGTCCCGTGCTACGCCTGCGACGTCTGCCGCCGCGGCGACCTCACGTTCTGCCCGACGTACTCCACCACGAACCTCGACCCCGGAGGCTTTGCGGACGTCTTCCGGGTCCCCCGCGAGAACGTCGAGCGGGGCGCCGTCCTGCCCCTCGGGCCGAATGTCGGATGGGACGAGGGGGCGCTCCTCGAGCCCGCCGCGTGCGCCCTGACCGCCCTGCGTCGCGTCGGGTTCGCCCCCGGCGGCTCCGTCTTCGTCCTCGGGCTCGGGCCCGTCGGGCTATTGTACGCGCGGCTCGCGCGCGCCCTGGGCGCCCGCTGGGTCGGCGGCGCCGAGGTCTCGGGTCTGCGGCGCCGCGCCGCGGAGCTCGGGGGGATCGACGCGTGCGTCGACCCGCGCGAGGACGGATCCGTCCCGCGGGCGGTCGAGCACGGCACGGGAGGGCAGGGCGTCGATCTTGCGGTCGTCGCGACCGGCCACCCGTCCGTGGCCGCGAGCGCCGTCGCGCTCGTCCGCCGGGGCGGCACGGTGAACCTCTTCGGGCTGCCCGAGGCGGGAAGCCGCCTCGACACCGACCTCCAGCAGCTCTACCTTCGCGGGACCCGCGTCGTCCCGTCGTACGCGACGACCGAGCCCGACGTCCGCGAGGTGCACGGGCTCCTCACGGCCGGCCGGTTGAGCTTCGAGGGGCTCGTCTCGCACCGCGTGCCGCTCGCCGAGCTCGACCGGGCGTTCCGGCTCGCCCAGCGGCCCGACGAAGCGGTGAAGGTGGTCGTCACCGGCCCGGCGCTGTAGCGAAGGGCGCGGCGTCCGCCGCTAGCCTTCGCCGGCCTCGCCGAGGACCTGGCGGTGAAGACGGTGGCCGGCCCGCACCACCGCGCGGGGCCCGACGACGCACCCCTCGACCGAGGCCTCCCGCTCGACGCGCGC
>JBAIXP010000154.1:0-6170 GCA_037916495.1 Thermoplasmata archaeon
CGAGAAGAACGTCCGACGGGAGGTGGGTGAAGACCATCGTCGGGACGAGCCCGATGCGGCGGGCGAGCGGGACCGCCAGGAGGAGCGACACCGCGGCTGCGACGTTCCCCCCGAAGAGGATGAGCCCAATCTCCGCGACCGGTGGGTGGAACCGCTCCACGAGGAACGCGGTAAGCAGGGTGTTGGCGATGAGGCCCCCGCCGAACGCGTCGACCGCGAACAGTCCCGAGAGCTCGAGGACGGGTCGCCGGCTTTCGGGGGAGAGGGGCCGGTGCGCGACTACTTCGCGCGCGACCGCGGCTCCCGAGAGCTGCGCGTAGGTCGGCAGCAGGGCGACGCCGAGGAGTCCGTACAGTAGGAGGGCCGCGTCCGGGGTGGCGGCGGAGAGGAAGGGCAATGGGACGGTCGCCGCCGCGAGCGGAACGGCCGCGACGGCCCCGAACGCTGCCGCCAGGTACCCCGCGAGGTTGTAGTAGGCGAAGACGAGGGTCCGGTCCCCGGGGTGGCTCACCGCGGCGAGCCCCGCCTGCTCCGTCGCCCCGAGGGGGCTGATGTCGCTGCCGCCCGTGACGATCCCTCCCAAGGCGAGCGCGAGGAGGACCGTCCCCGGCGAGGGAAGGTCGGACCAGAGGAGAAGGCCGCCCGCGGCGAACAGCCCCGCGCCCAGGAAGAAGAGCCGTCGACGGCCGAGGGCCCCCTCGAGACGCGGGGCGAGGATCGCCCAGGCAGCGGCGAAGCCCATCGCCAGCCCGACAAAGATCCCGGTCGTCTCGAGCGAATAGCCGGCGGCCGCAAGGTCGATCGCAAACACGACGCTCAAGGCGCCGGCCCCGAACCCCCGGATCGACCGGGATACGACCAGGACGAGCGCATCCCGGCGGGGCCGTCCTCCGGTGCCGGGGACGCCGGGGGTGCCCGTCATCGTCTCCAGGGCCGGGCGGGCAGGACGAGCCCGCGCCCGGAGGTGAAACGCGCCCGTCGCATCGGGCAACACCCCCGCGCCGCCGGCTCTTGACGGTGCCGGAGGGCGGGTGCCGGGCGAGGGCGCCTTCAGACGAACTCGCGGATCGGGGTCCCCTGCATCTCCTTCGGCACGGGGACGCCGAGGACCGACAGGAGGCTCGGGGCGATGTCGAGGATACGCTGCTCGGCCCCGGGCCCCCGGCCCGCCCCCGAAAGGGCGTAGACCCCGTCGAACGAGTGGACGGAGTCGTCCGGCCCGGTGTCGTTCTCCGAAAGGTAGAGCGAGTCGTAGCCGACCGTTCCGGCCGAGCGCCACGCCGCGCGCGCGAAGTAGACCATGAGGTCGGGCGGGTCTCCGTTCACTTCGCGGTAGACGTTCCGCGGGACCTTCACGTCGACCCCCATCGCCGAGCCGTCCGGCTTGCGCACGGTCGAGAGCGCCTTCGAGAGCTCCGCCTCGAACGCCGGCACCTCCTGCGGGGCGAGCACGCCCTGGGGTTCGCGGCCCTTCACGTTGTAGAAGATGCGGGCGTAGTAGCCGCCGGCGCCCCACGCGCGCGTTCTCGACCAGTCGATCTCGGCCTTCTCGATGGGGGTGCCCGGCGCGGGCCGCTTCCCCTTGAAGGCGAGGAACCCCTGCTGGGCGAGCCAGTCGTTGATGCAGAAGCACCCCTGCATCGCCTGGCTACCGTGGTCCGAGGCGACCAGGATGCGGACCTCGTCCCCGACGAGGTCGAGCAGCTTTCCGATCTCGCCGTCGAGCATCGTGTAGTAGTCGTCCGCGACGGTCCGGAACTTCGAGTCCGGCTCGAACCTAGGGTGGTTCGGGTCGAAGAACTTCCAGAACGTGTGGTGAAGCCGGTCCGGGCCGATCTCGTGGAGGGCGAAAAGGTCCCACTTCTCCTTCGCGAAGAGATGGCGGGCGAGGGCGAACCGCTTCTTCGTCATCTCGGTGAGCTCGACCGCGATCCGCTCGCGGTCCTCCGCCCGAAACGTCACGTCGAAGACGTACCCACCCGAGGCCCGCTCGACCTCCTCCCGCATCCCGATCGGGCTCACGAAGTCCTGCGCGTTGTCCGGCGTCAGGAAGTCGGAGACGTAGACACCGTTGATGGCGGGGGGCGGATAGCCGGGCGGCATCCCGATCACGCACGAGCGCTTGCCGATGCGCGAGAGGCGGTCCCAGAGGAGGGGGCGCCGCATCGTGCGGGACGTCGGGATGTAGTTGTCCCAGTAGGAACCGGGTCGGCGGTGGCGGAAGCCGTAGAGGCCGAGCGTGCCGGGGTCGACGCCCGCGAACATCACTGCCCATGCGGGGACCGTGATCGGAGGGTCGACGGTCGTGAGCGTCCCGCGCAACGAGCGGTCGAGGAGCTCCTTGAGGCGCGGCATGCGCGGAAGGAACCTCTCGTAGAGGATCCACGGCGAGACGGAATCGAGCCCGAGGACGAGCACGCGGGGCGCCGAGGGCATCGAGGTCGGCCGACACCCCTCGGTCCTTAACGGTTGCCCAAAGAATCGGCCCCCTTCCGGGCCGGGCCCCGCGCCGGGGTCGGGGGTGGGGACGACCGGGAGCGTTCGGGTCCCCCGGGAGACCCGCCCGAAACCGCTTAACGGGGGGCGCGGTCACGGGCCCCGCTATGAGCGGCATCGGCACCCTGCGCGCCAACTCGAACGCGACGATCGACGCCACCATTATTGCGATCTCACCCGTGCGGGACGTGACGACCGCCCGTGGACCGTCCCAGGTCGCTGACGCCACCCTTCAGGACGAGACCGGCACGATCCTCCTGACGCTCTGGGGCGACGACACCAAGCGCTTCTCGGTCGGGCAGAAGATCCGGATCACCGACGGCTGGGTGAAGGACTTCCGCGGGAAGCTCCAGATCTCGGTGGGCCGGACCGGCACGATCACGATCCAGGCGTAGTCCCGCCCTCGCGCCACGGGGGCCGCGGGACCCGTAGGCACCTCGAATGGCCGCGGATCGTGACGGCGCCTCCCGCCCCGTCGCGGCGGTGACGGGGGGGGCGTCCGGACTCGGTCGCCAGGTATCGTTCGACCTCGCTCGCGCGGGCTTCGACCTCGTCCTCGTCGCCCGCAATCCGGCCCGACTCGCCGAGACGAAGGCGGCGATCGAGGCGGCGGTCGGTCGCGCGGCCGTCGAGACGGTCGTGACGACCGACCTCGCGCTGCACGACGAGGTGGTGAGGGTCGCGGACGAGCTCGTCCGTCGCGAGCGTCCCTTGGACGTCCTGGTGAACAACGCGGGGGCGCTCTTCGGGCGTCGGGAGACGACCGAGGACGGGTTCGAGCGTACCTTTGCCCTCAACGTCCTCGCCCCGTTCCTTCTGAGCTACCGGCTCGCGCCGAAACTCGCGGGCCGCCCGCGCGCCCGCATCGTCAACCTCTCCTCCGCCGCGCACCACCGCCAGCACCTCGACCTCGACGACCTGTTCCTCGAGCACGGGTACCGGCCGTACCGGGCCTACGCACGATCGAAGCTCGCGCTCCTGCTCCTGACCCGAGAGTTCGCCCGGAGGCTGCGCGCGGGTGGGCCGACCGTCCTGGCCGTGCACCCGGGATTCGTCCGGACGAAGTTCGGGCAGAACAACCCGGGGGCGCTCGGCTTCGGGTTCCGGCTCGCCGTGGCGCTCTTCGCGGTCTCCGTACGACGGGGGGCCGAGACCCCCGTGGCCGCGGCGACGGGGAGCGTGGCCGGCGCGAGCAGCGGGTCGTACATCTCCCGAGGCCACCTACGCCCTGGTTCCGCCGCGTCCCGGGACCCGGTGACCGCCCGGCGTCTCTTCGAGGCATGCCGGCGCCTTACCGGCCTCGAAGGTGTGGAGCTGCCGGGCGAAGGGGCGTCGGGCGACTGACCGCGCGACGCGGCCCTACGGACCCTAGCGGGGTAGGCGGGCGAGCAGGCGCTCCCGGGCCAGCACCGCCGCTCCGACCAGCGCGGCCGACTCGCCGAGCTCACCCGCGCGGACCCGGCACCGGGCGGCCGGTGGCTGGCAGCGCGCGCGGATCGCGTCCCGCACCCCGTCGACGAGCCGCGGAAGGCCGCTCACGAGGCCCCCCACCAGGACGAGCGCTGCCGGGTTGAACGAGTTCACGACGCTCACGACCCCATCCGCCAGGTAGCGCTCGGTCTCCTGGGTGAGCTCTTCGGCGAGAGGGTCGCCGTGGCGTCCCGCGCGGAAGACCGACTCGGCGGTGATCGACCGTACGGACCCCGCAACGCGCACGATCCCCGTCCCCCGTGCGGGGTGGGCCCGGACCGCCTCGCGCGCCCGCTCGGCGATCGCCCAGCCCCCGACGTAGGCCTCGAAGCAACCCAGGTTCGGGCAGTGGCACGGCCGTCCCCCGCTCACGATCGTGATGTGCCCGACCTCGCCGGCCGCGTGCTTCGACCCCTCCACGAGGTTCCCTCCGAGGACGGCCGAGCCCCCGATGCCCGTGCCCAGACACAAACCGAAGACGTCCCCGAACCCGCGACCCGCTCCGCATCGCCACTCCGCGTACGTCGCCGCGCGCGCGTCGTTGACGAGGAGGACCGGCAGCCCCAAGCGCTCCTCGATCCACGGACCGAGCGGGATGTTCCTCCACCGGAGGTTCGGCGCGTGGATGACGAGCCCAGCCTCCGGGTCGACCTGGGCGGCGACCCCGACGCCCACGCAGGTCGGCCGGACCGGGTAGCCGCTCAGGCAGCGGTGCGCCGACTCGAGCAGCGTCTCGAGGACCGCCTGCGGACCGTCGTTCGCGTGAACGACCCGACCGCTCGTGTGGAGCAGCTTCCCTCCGTCGGCCACCAGCGCGCTCACGACCTTGGTCGCGCCCAGGTCGATCCCGAGGACGGGGACGGGCCGACGCACCGACCGCCGGGGGCGGCCGACCGGACCCGGTTCGGCAGAGCGTCGTCTCGGCTCGGTCATCGAGGGAGAGATCCTCGAGCTGCCCGAAGCCGAGCGGGCACTTGGGCGTGCCGCCGCGAAGCCGCGGTCGAACGAGTAGGGCGGGGACGCCCGCTCAGAAACCGGAGAGGAGGTCGTCGAGGACCCGGCGCGGGTGCGCGGCCTTGGTGACCGCGCTCGCGACCAGGACCCCCTCGCTGCCGAGCTCGACCGCGCGCGCGACGTCGGCCCGGGAGTGGACGCCCGCCCCGCAGAGGACCCGGGTGCGGGGGGAGACCCGATGGACAGTGCGGACCGCCGCGGCGACGAGCTCGGGGCGTGCGGTCGAGACCGCCCGGTCGCCCCCGATGAGCTCGGGCGGCTCGACCGCGAGGTACGGCGGACGCAGCTGTGCGAGCGCGCGGGCGGCACGCACGGTCGGAGCACAGACCACCGCCGCGAGCGAGAGCGAGGCGAGCCGCCGGACGACCTCGGCGCACGTGCGGGGGGAGAGCGGGTGCTCCGAGTGGTTCACGAGGCTGCCGCGGGCGCCCGAGGCCCGGACGGCCTCCGGTGGAACGAACCCGGTGCAGGCCCCCCACGCGACCGGGTCGACGTGCTGCGCGAGTACGGGGATCCGGACGGAGGCCGCGACCCGGGCAAGATCGGGAAGGCTCGGCGCGACGGCGACCCTCACACCCGCCGACCGGCCCGCGACCTCGAGGGAACGGGCGAGCGCGACGGCGCGGGGCCCGACGGCCGAAGGGTAGGTCTTGAGGTTGAGGACGAAGAGCGGCGCCCCGAGCGGATCAGTGCGCCGGGGCGGGTCGCGCGCGCTTCGGTCTAGAACAGATCGCGTACTCGTCCCCGTCGAAAAATACCTCGCGGTCGGGGTGCTTGCGCTGGAGTTCGGAGATCCTCGCGAGGACGTCCTCGAGCGTTGTGGATTCATCGTTCGGGTCGATCCTCAGGTGCACCGTCTTCTCGGGCCGCTCCGACGAATGACCCGTTCCGGGCATGAGGCTCCGGGGAGGGTGGAGCACCGAGGCCCCCATAAAGGTGCTAAGGCTCTGTTTTACGCCGGGCGGGGCGACGCGAGCGTCGGCGACCCGCGCGTCGCCCCGCTCCGACCTTCAGCCTAATCTCGGACCTCGCGCTGGCGACCGATGCGCACAGGGTACGCGATCCATGCCGTCGTCCGACCGCGAGGAGCCCGGGGAAGAGGAGGTCTCCGAAGCGGAGATCGCCGCGCACTGGAAGGAGGAGGGCTACCTCGCTCCACCGGCCGGGTTCGCCGAGCAGGCGAACCTTCG
>JBAIXP010000155.1:0-13632 GCA_037916495.1 Thermoplasmata archaeon
AAGCCGAGGAGGAGGTACGGGGTCGTTCCGGGGCCGGAGAGCTCGGCCCGCCGCTCGCCGTGCGGTTCCGGCTCGACCTCGGTGACCGTCGGGTCGTCGCCGCCGTCGGGGAGGCGGCCGAAGGCGGCGCGCACGCGCTTTTCCGTGGCGCCGAGGTCGAAGCCACCCGTGACGACCAGGACCGCGTTGCGGGTGCCGTAGTAGCGGTGGTAGTAGTCGCGGAGCTCGGAGGGGGCCATCCGGACGATGTCCTCCTTCCGGCCGAGGGCGTCCCAACGGTAGGGATGCCACCGGAAGACGAGCTCGTAGAGCTCCTCCTCGGCCCGGAACTCCGGCCAGTTCTCGTTCCCCTCCCGTTCGGAGTGGATGACGGTCCGCTCCCGCTCGACCTCCGCGTCGGAGATCAGGGCTCGGGTCATCCGGTCGGACTCGATGTCGAGCGGGACATCCAGGTGCGCCCGCGGGACCGTCGTGAAGTACGCGGTAAAGTCGTAGTCGGTGAACGCGTTGAGCTCGCCGCCGACCGACACGACGGCCCGGTCGATCTCCCCCTTGCCGTAGCGCGGCGAACCCTGGAAGAGCATGTGCTCGACCCAGTGCGACGCACCCGTGATGCCGGGGTGCTCGTTCTTCGAGCCGACCCGGTACCAGACCCAGACGCTCGCCGTGGGGCTCTTCGGGCTCGGGGCCAGCAGGACGTCGAGGCCGTTCGGCAGACGGAACCGCCGCGTCGCGGGACGCGGGATCGCCGGGGGCGCCACCGTGTCGGTGCACCGTCGTCCCCTTATAACGGGCCGAGCGGACCGGGGCCACGGTTCGGAGAGGAAGTCACCGAGGCCGGTGGGCCCTGCTACCGGCGGGCCGCCGGTGCTCCACAAGGGTTATTGGCCCGGCGTGAAGAGCGACGGGCGTGCTGGGAGCCGTCCGCATCGTGCGGACCGCCAACGTCGTCGTTTCGTTCGCGGGGACGATCGTCGGCGCGCTGGCCGCCCTCACGATCCGTCTTCCGGGGTCTGCGTTCCCTTGGGCGGAGGCCCTGCTCGCGGCGAGCTCGGCGGCGCTCGTGACCGCGGGCGGCAACGTGCTCAACGATCTTCGGGACCGGGAGAGCGATCGCGTGAACCACCCGGACCGTCCGCTCGTCACCGGCGAGGTGACCGTGCCGGCCGCCCGGGCGCTCACGGTCGGTCTGTTCGCCTCGGGGGCCGCCCTCGCGGTCCCGCTCGTCCTCGCCCAGGTCTGGGTCGGGGTGATCCTGGTCGCGGCCGTGGCCGGGCTCGCCGCCTACGAGTTCCGCTTCAAGGCACAGGGCTTCGTCGGCAACGTGACCGTCGGGGGCCTCACGGCGATGGTCTTTCTCTACGGAGGTGCGGCGGTCGGCCGTCCCCTGACGGTCGTCCCGTTCGCCGCGATGGCGTTCCTCGCAACGGTGAGCCGCGAAGTGATCAAGGACATGGAGGACGTCGCGGGGGACGTTGACCGGAGGACCCTGCCGAAGACCCTCGGGATCCCCGGGGCATCCGTCGTGGCCCGGGGGGCGGTGGGCGCGGCGGTCGCGCTCAGCGCGGTCCCGCTCGTGTGGTTCGTGAGCCCCGTTTCGGGGGCGGGTGTCGCGTACCTGGCGCTGGTCGCGGCGGCGGACGTCCTGTTCGTCGCGTCCGTCGCGCTCCTCCCCCGTCGCCTGCACCTCGAACAGACCGTCAGCAAGGGGGCGATGGCGGTCGCGCTCGGCGCGTTCCTGGCGGTGGCGTTCCGATGAGCTCTCCGCCCGGCGGACGCGTGGAGTCCTATCTCGCCCGGCGGCTCCGCGGCGGGCCGGTCCACTTCACCCTCATCGACCCGGACAAGTCGCCCGGCGAGAAGGCCGCGGAGATCGCCCGCGGCGCGGTCCGGTTGGGGAGCCACGCCATCCTGCTCGGGGGGTCGACGGGGATCCGCCGCGAGGGAATGGCCGAGGCGTCCCGCGCGATCCGACGGGCGGTCCGGGTTCCGACCATCATCTTCCCGCAGGGGACCGACTCCGTCGCTCCGGGCGCGGACGCGATCCTCTTCATGAGCCTCCTCAACTCGCGGAACCTCGAGCTCGTCATCCGCGCGCACGCCCGGGCCGCGCTCTCGGTCCGGGCGAGCGGCCTCGAGGCGATCCCGATGGGCTACCTGGTCGTGGCCCCCGGCATGCGGGTCGGGGAGGTCGGCGAGGTCGACGTCGTGCCGCGCGACGCGCTCGATGCGGCCGCTGGCTACGCGCTCGCCGCGCAGATGCTCGGGATGCGGTTCGTCTACCTCGAGGCCGGGTCCGGGGCCCCGCGTCCGGTTCCCGCCGCCATGGTCCGCCGCGTCCGGCGCGTCCTCTCCGTTCCCCTCATCGTCGGAGGCGGCATCCGGACCGGCCCGGACGCCCGGGCCCTCCTCCGGGCGGGCGCCGACATCCTTGTCACCGGCACGGTCACGGAAGAGGAGGGGCTCGGGGACGGGTTCCGGGCGATCCTCGGGGAGGTACGGCGTGCCCGAGCCTCCTAGACCGCAGCCCCCGGCGGGCCGCTCCCGGAGCCGCCGACCGCCGACACGGCTCATCTTCCGCGCCCCCCGTCCGCCGATCACCCTCGGGCTGGTGGTCGCGGTCGCGACGCTGATGGACCTCGTGGTGTGGCCTCCGCCCGGGCCGGACTTTCTGGCCGGGTGGCTCTGGGTCTTCGTCGGGCCCGCGCTCCTTGCCTCAGCGGTCACCACCCCGCTCGTCGGGGTGCTCGGCGGCCGGCTCGAGTTCCACCGGGGATTCTTCCTCGCCCTGACGACCGTGCTCCTGCAGCTCCCGCTCGTCCTCGCCTGGGTCGGCGCCGCGCGCCTCTGGCCCGGCCACGTCCCTCCGCTCGTCCTCCTGGGACCGTTCGTCGCGGCGCCGGCGTTCTGGTTCCGTCAGCTCACGCTCTACGGCGTCGCCCGGCCGCGCCACGGGACGGTCCTCGCCGGCGCGCTCGTCCAGCCGCTCGCCTTCTTGGCCGGGTTCTTCTCGCTCGTCCCTCCGGACCTGCCGGCCCTCGCCACGGCCCTCATCCTGCTCCTCCTCGCGTTCGCCTGCGCGCTCGTCGTCCTCCACGCGGCCGACCGCCCGATCCGACGGGAGTTCCACCGCTCGGGAGTCTCCCTGATCCGGCCGCTGCTCGACCACGTCTCGGCCCGGGACCCGGAGGCGACCGAGCGGCTCGAGTCGTTCTTCCGGAGCGACGCGACGCGCGCCGACGTGCGGGTCCGGGTGATCGCGTTCTACCGGGGCGACCGAGTGCACGCGTCGTGGGTCCTTCCGACCGTCCATCCGGGTCCGTTCGGGGCGCTCGGCTCGAGCGACCTCCCCCGGAAGATCGCGGCCTCGCTCGGTCCGAACGCCGGCACGGTCTTCGTGCCCCACACTCCGTCCGACCACGACCTCGACCTTCCCTCCGGCCACGAGGTCGACCGGGTCTCCGCGGCGGCGCACGGGCTTCTCTCCTCCCTGCGTCCGGTCCCGCTCGGCCAGGCGAGTCCCCTGGTCGCGCCCTACCCCGGGAGCACCGCGCGGGCCCAGGTGCTGGGGGACCTCGTCTTGGTCGTCGCGAGCCGTGCGCCGGAGCCGACGGACGACATTGCCTACGCGGTCGCGGACCGCATCGTCCGGGAGTTCGAAGCGGCCGGCTCTTCACCGCCGCTCCTCATCGACGCGCACAACTCCTACATCGAGGGCCAGGGCGACATCACCTACGGGAGCCCGGCCGCCGAGAAGCTCGCGCGCGACACCCGCGCGGCCGCGGACGCGGCGCGCGCGGCCGTCACGGCCGGCCCGGTGTCGGTCGGCGCGAGCCACCGCACCGGCTACTCGATCGGGGAGGACGGGATCGGGCCCGAAGGGCTCCGCGCGTTCGCGATCCGGGCCGGCGGGAGCACTACGGGCTACGTCCTGATCGACGGCAACAACCTGGTCGTCGGCGCCCGCGAGACGATCCTCGCCGAGCTGCTCAAGGTGGTGGACGCCGCCGAGGTCCTCACGACGGACAACCACGTCGTCCACGAGGTCGACGGGGGCGTGAACCCGGTCGGCGAGCGGTACCCGGCCTCCGAGCTCGCGCGCGACGCCCGCGACGTGCTCACGGAGGCGGTGGCCGACCTCGGCCCGGCCGGCGTCGCCTCCGGCTCGGAGGAGGTCCTGGGCGTCGAGGTCCTCGGGCCGAACTACACCGCACGGCTTTTGACCTCCCTCGGGGACACGCTCGCGATGTTCGCCAACATCTTCCCGGCGGCGCTCGTGCTCCTGCTCACGAGCTCGCTCGTGGTCGCCCTCCTGCTCCGCTGAGGCGTCCGTGCCGTCCGTCGAGGGCTTGGGGGACGATGTGGCCCGCGCGCTCGGGGACCCCGACGCGCTGAGGATGCTCCAGGAGCTGGTCGCGATCGCGCCGACGAACCTCGAGGACGTCGCCCGCGAACGGTACGAGAAGCCGAACTACGGCCGCGCGGCCGACGCGATCGTCCGCTGGGCCCGGTCGTTCGGTCTCTCCACGCGCCGGTTCGACCCGCTGGTCCACGCACCGGACCCGGGGCCGTGGCGCAACATCCCCCGTCCGAACGTGATCGTGGACCTCGACCGGGGCGCCCGGGAGACGGTCCTCGTCCTCGCGCACTACGACGTCGTGCCGGTGCCGGAGGAACAGCGGGCCCGCTGGAAGAGCCCGCCGCACACCCTCACGTTGCGCCCGGACGGCCGGCTCTACGGGCGCGGGTCGAGCGACGACCTCGGCAGCGGGATCACGGCTACTCTTCTGGCGATGCGCCGTCTTGCCGAGTCCGATACGCTCCCGCGGAACGTTCGCCTCCTTGCGTGCTGCGACGAGGAGACCGGAGGGGCGGGCGGAATCGAGGCGCTGCGCGCCCACGACGACGCGATCGCCCCGGGCGACCCCGGCCGGTTCCTCGACGCCGATGTGGCGCTGATCCCGGACGGTCGGCCGTACGTGGCGGTCGGCTCGAGCGGGCTCTCGTTCCTCGAAGCATCCTTCACGGGCCCTGTACCGCTCCCCCGCGCCGTCGCGTTCGGCGAGGAGCTGGTACGGCTCCACGAGCTCGCCGACGGCTGGCGTTCGGCCTGCCCGTCGAACGACTGGCCCGACGGGGGCGCGCCCGCTCCGGTCATCACCGGGCGGGCGACCCTTACCCGGTTCGAGCTCGACGACGTTCCGCCCGGGGAGACCGTCCGCCTCGTCGCGGCGCGCGCCGAGACGGAGGCGAGCAATCTCATCCCCCGTGCGGTCACCCTGGTCTTCACGGGCCCGCCCGAACGCCTCGAGCGGCTTCCCGACGAGCTTGGGCCCCGCCTCCCCTCTCCGTTCTCGCTCGAGCGCGCCGGGGTCACGTCGCTCGAGGTCCCTGCGGGGTCGCTCGCCCTCCAGGTCCTGGGCGAAGGCGGCCACGCCGGCTCCCCCCACAAGGCCCACAACCCCGTGCCCGTCGCGCTCGACCTTCTCAAGGAGGCGGTCGGACGGGGGTGGGTCGACACCACCGCGCCCGGCCAGGCCCGCTTCACGGTCGACCTTCGGCTCACGCCCGAGATGGAGCTCGAGGAGGGGGTCGGCCCCGCGCTCGCCCGGCTGCGCGGATGGGCCGGGGCGCACGCCCCGACCGCCCGGGTCGAGGCGCCGGCGTCGCGCAGCCGCCCGGGCTACATGATCGAGCCCGACCACCCGATGGTGCGCAAGCTCGTAGCCATCCTCCGGACGACGCTCGGCTCGGAGAAGGTCTACGGCGAGTACGGGGGCACCGACGCGAGCAGCCTCCGGGGGCTCACGTCCCACTCGGGCGCTCCGCTCCCCGCGCTCGTCTTCGGCTCGATGGACGAGCGCGCGCAGATCCACGATGTCGACGAGAGCGCCGACCCCCGGCTGATCGCGGGCGTCGCCCGGACGATCGAGCGGTTCGTGCGGGAGCCGTAGCGAGGTCCCGGAGTGCTCCCCCCGATCGTCGGCGCCGCGGTCGACGTCCTCTGGGTGCTCCTGCCGGCCTACCTCGCGAGCGCGTTCGCCACGCTGCCGAAGGGCCGCGGACCGCCGATGGACCTCGGACGGACCTGGAGGCGCGACGGCCGACGCCTTTTGGGCGCGTCCAAGACGTGGTCGGGGTTCTTCTGCGGGTCCCTCCTCGCGATCCCGTTCGGTCTGCTCGAGGCGTGGCTCATCCTGATCGCGCCGCCCGACCTCGCGCTCGTCCCCCGGTTCGCCGACACGGTCGTGGGGGCGATCCCCGTGGTGGCGCTGATCACGTTCGGCGCGATGAGCGGCGACGCGCTCGGCTCGTTCGTCAAGCGGCGCGCCGGGCACGAGAGCGGCGCCCGGGCCCACCTCCTCGACCAGTTGCCGTTCGTCCTCGTGCCGATCGGCCTCGGCCTCGTCCTGTTCCCGACGGTCTTCTGGTCGACGTTCGGTTCCTGGATGGCCGTCTTATGGCTCCTCGTGTTCACGCTCGGGCTGCACGTGGCGTTCAACTGGGTCGGTTTCCACGTCGGCCTCAAGAAGGTGCCTTGGTGAGCGACACCGCCGCGTCCGCGGGCGTCCCCGGCCCTTCGGAGGTTGCGCAAGTCCTGGTGGACGCCGGCGCCGTCCGGTTCGGCCGGTTCACGCTCGCCTCGGGGGAGACGAGCGACGTCTACATCGACGTGAAGAAGGCGTGGACCGACCCCGGCCGTCTCGGGGTCCTCGCCCGGGCGCTCGCCGCCCGCGTGGACGGGGCGGACCGGCTCGCGGGGATGGAGCTCGGCGCGGTACCCCTCGTGGTCGCGGTCGCGCTCGCCGTCCACAAGCCGTACGTCGTCCTGCGCAAGGAGGCGAAGGAGCACGGAACGCGCCAGCCGTTCGAGGGGGAGTTCCGCCCGACCGAGGAGGTCCTCCTCCTCGAGGACGTGACGACCACCGGCGGAAGCACGCTCCGGGCGGTCGAGATCGTCCGGGCCGGCGGCGGGAAGGTCGCGCGCGCGGTCTCCGTCGTCGACCGCGAGAGCGGCGCGGCGGCCCGCCTCGAGGCGGTCGGCGTCAAGCTCGAGTCGCTCGTCACCCTCTCCTACCTCAGGGAACGTCGCCCGTGACCGGGGAGCTCGGAGCCGACGGCGGCGTCAAGGTCGCCGCCCCGGACGAGGCGAGCTCGATCTACGCCAAGGGGTTCTTCGGGACGCTCGCCGGGGACGGGAGCCTTGCGCTCGACCCGTTCGAGGCGGTCTATCTCTCCGAGATGGACCGTCTCGAGGTCCGCAACGGGCGCGACGCCCATGTCGCCTGGCCGACGATCTTCCGCCGGGCGGCGAAGGGCCACCCCGGGTTCGCGGTCCGCTACTTGGTCTACCGGGACCTCCGCCAGCGCGGCTACGTCGTCCGGCGGGGTCCTCCTCCCGTCGGCTTCGCGGTCCTCCCGCGGGGCGGGACCCTCCACAAGACCCCGGCCCGGTTCTGGGTGGAAGCGCTCAGCGAGCGCGAACCGTTCGACCTCGGCCGGCTCTGTGCGCTCGCCGACCGGGGGCTCGCCGCGCGCAAGACGGTCTGGCTCGGGGTCGTCGACGAGGAGTCCGACCTCACCTACTACCGCGTCCGGCAGCCCGAGCCGACCGGCGCGCTCGCGCCGGCACCGCTCGCCCAGCCGACCGAGGGGTGGCTCAGCGAGGACCGCGTGACGGTCCACGCGGCGGAGGCGGTCGACGCCCTCGGCCGCCACCTCGCTTTCGGAAGCCGGGTCGGCCATCGACTCGAGCTGAGCCTGATCGAGGCGGCCCACCTGTTGCGCTCGGGCGAGCTCGCCCTGCGCGAGGCGAAGAGCGGCCGGGCCGTTCCGCTCGACGCGCTCGAGCGGAGAGCGGCCCGCCTCGACCCCCGGTTCCGCGAGCGCCTCGCCGCCTACGAGGAGCTGCGACGGCGACGCCTGGTCGTGAAGACGGGGTTCAAGTACGGCGCCCACTTCCGCGCCTACCCTCGCAACCCGGAGCATGCGCACGCGCGCTACCTGGTCCACGCACTTCCCGAGGGGCACGTCTCGACCTGGCCCGAGATCGCGGGCTCGGTCCGCGTGGCGCAGGGGGTCCGGAAAGAGTACCTGGTCGCGGTCGTCGGCGCGACGGGCGTGCGGTTCCTCTCCCTCGAGAGGATCCGTCCGTAACCGGACGCTTGCGGGGCGGTCGGAACGTCCCGGTCACGCCGGGCAGTTCACCTGGTAGCTCAGGCTCCCGAGGACGGAGGGCGAGGAGATGCCGACCGCGACGATCCACGCCGGTGTGAGGACCGTGCCGCCGCCGAAGGGGCTGCACGGAGCGTAGACGAACAGCCAGGCGGGGGTGGTGAGGAGTCCGCTGGTCGCCCCGCCGAAGGCGGTCATTGTGAGGGTGGAGGCGTTCGGGTTCTGCGCGACGTAGTTGGAGCCGGTCGCGTCCCACGCCGCCTGGGCGGCCGGGGGGCTGTCGAGGACGTGCGCGGGCAGCGGCTTCACCCCTCCGAGCGACGCACCGCACTGCGAGCCCGAAAGCGTCGCGAGCGGGACCGCCGAGGTGCCGTTCACCGCGATCACCGCGTACGGCCCGCTCGCGCCCGCCTCGAACACGAACCCCCAGAACGGGGCGCGGCCCGAGGCGAAGCTCCCGTTGTAGGCCGGGACCTCGAGGCTTCCCGACGCGGGGTAGCCCGAGAGCCTGGTCACGGTGCAGTTCGCCGTCGTGTTGTTGGCGAGCGACGTCGCGGAAAACACCGTGGGGGCCTTCGTGTCGATGCCGACCCCGAGGAGGACCACCGGGGAGGCCGCGAACCCGGGCGGGACCGCGGCGAGGGCGATCGGCTCGGCCCCCGCGTAGGAGAGCCCCGCGGGGGCGGCAGGTGCGTTGAACGTCGGGAGGAGCCAGACGAGGAGGACGATCGCGACCACCGCCACAGCCGTGACGGCGCCCACCGTAGCCACCGTACGCCGGCGCTGGCGGCGCGCCAGGAGGAACCGGATCTCGGCCTCGGCGTGGAGATCCCCGGTGAGGGGGAGCCCGGCGGTGGGGGCAGATGACGAAGGGTTGGGGGGGTCCATGGTATCGATCGCTCCGTGCGAGGGCCTTCGGTCACGAAAAGGAGGAGCGAAGGGAAGAAGGCCGTTGCCCCCGAAGGCGCTGCACCGAGGTTCCCCACAGGTCCCTTCGACGTCCGAAGCGAACGTAGGCCGGAAGGCCGCCCGCGAGGGCCCCTCTCCACGGAGAGTGTCGGGGGCCCGCGAGGATCCTACGGGCCCGCCGGAGCCGTTTTGCGGAGCGGGCTGTTGGACCGCGTGTGGTCTCGCAGCGAACGCTCGCCTGGTTGCTCGAAGACGGCCAGCCCGCAGTGCGGTACCGCACCCTTCGGGAGATCGTAGGCCGGTCCGAGAGCGACCCCGAGGTCCGCGCTGCCCGGGCGCGGATCCCCAGGAAAGGATGGGCGGCGGAGATCCTCTCACAACGCGCGGCGAGCGGCGGCTGGTTGGCCGACCGGACCCTCTACGAACCGAAGTACCTCTCGACGAACTGGATGATGCTAGTCCTCTCCGACCTCGGGCTCACCCGGGCGGACCCCGAGATCGCCCGGTCGTGCGAGTACTGGATGCGCGGCTTCCCCCTCGCGGGGGGCGGGGTAGGAGGCAACTCGAAGGGAACGGGCCACCACTGCCTGGTCGGCAACATGGTCCGGGCGCTGATCCGCTTCGGCTACGAAGATGACCCCCGGGTGCGAAAGAGCCTCGAGTGGCTCGTAGCGACCGCCGACCCGAAGGGCGGCTGGTCGTGCTTCGGCTCGGGACGCAACCTTGACTCCTGGGAAGGTCTCAGCGCCTTCGCGGTCTACCCCCGAGAGAAATGGACCGCGTCGATGGCGGCGTGCGTCGAGCGTGCGGCCGAGTTCTTCCTCTCGCGCGAGCTCCACCGGCAAGGTTCCCGGTACGCTCCGTGGTTCCGCTTTCACTATCCGGTCCACTACTACTACGACCTCCTGGTCGGCCTCGATCTGCTGACGTCGCTCGGGTACGGCGAGGACCCGCGCCTCGCGCCCGCCCTCGACCACCTCCGAGGAAAGCGCCGCAGGGACGGACGGTGGAACCTTGACGCCGTACACCCCGACGTCGACGGAAGCAGGGCGCGGTGGTTCGCCGCGCACCCAAGGCAGCGGCCCACGCCCTTCGTGCTCGAAGAGGTCGGGCATCCTAGCAAGATGGTGACGCTCACGGCGCTCAACGTGCTGCGTCGGGTCGGATCCGACTGACGCACCGGACCGGCGCGGTGGCCTTCACCGTCCGTCGGACGGTGCCGCGCGGGCGATCGAACCGAACCAGCGGCCGATCCGCTCGACCGACGCTCCCGAAGCGATCTTCCGCTCGAGCGCGCTACCCACGATGACCCCATCGGCCCCGCTCGCGCGGGCGGTCCGGGCCGACAGGGGATCCCGGACTCCGAATCCGACGAGGACCGGAAGACGGGGGGCGGCGCGCCGAGCCGCCTTGACCAGCGGCCCGAGCTCAGGGGACGCGGTCGGACGGGCCGCACCGGTCGTCCCGTAGCGGGAGACGAGGTAGAGGAAGCCTCGCGACGCCCGAGCGAGGGCGGCCATGCGGCCCGGGTCCGCTCCCGGCGCCGCGAGCAGAACGAGCGCGAGGCCGTGACGAGCGGACTCCGAGCGCCAGGGGCCGGATTCCTCGAGCGAGAGGTCGGGGACGATGAGGCCGCTCGCCCCGGCCTTCGCGAGCGCGCCGAGCCCCTGGGAGAGCCCGTGTCGCCAGACCGGGTTCGCGTAGGTCATCACCGCGGTCGGAAGCCTCTTAGAGGCGACGCGCACCTGCTCGAGAAGGTCCGACCAGTCCGTCCCGTGACGGAGCGCTTCGTCGGCCGCCGCCTCGAGGACCGGGCCGTCCGCGATCGGGTCGGAGAACGGGAACCCGAGCTCGACGGCCGTCGCCCCCGCCTCGGCCAGCGCCGCAAGGAGCGGGGCAAGACGCGCGCGACGGCGACGGTCGACCATCACGTAGGGGACGGCGATCGGCCGCCCGCCCTCGCGGGCCGTTCTAAGCGCGCGGGCGAGAGGCTCCAAGCACCACCTCGAGGTCCTTGTCGCCCCGTCCGGAGACGGTGACGACGATGTTCTGCTTCGGTCTCCGGCGCCCCTCCCGGACGGCCGCGTAGAGGGCGTGGGACGGCTCGAGGGCCGGCAGAATGCCCTCGTCCTCGGCGAGCCAGTGGAATGCGGTCAGCGCCTCGTCGTCGTGGACCGACGTGTAGCGGACCCTTCCCGAATCCCGGAGCCAGGCGTGCTCGGGTCCGACCCCCGCGTAGTCCAGCCCCGCGGAGACGCTCTCGGTCGCGGCGACCTGCCCCTCTGAATCCTGGAGGACGTAGGTGTACGCTCCGTGGAGGATCCCGGGTCGGCCCCGCGTAAGGGAGGCCGCGCCCCGCGAGGACCCGCGGGGACCCCCGGCTTCGACCCCGAGGAGCTCGACGTCGGTCGAAAGGAACGGCCGGAACGTTCCGATCGCGTTCGAGCCGCCTCCGACGCACGCCACGACCAGGTCGGGCAGCTTCCCGAGCTCCCGCCGGGCGTCCGTGCGGATCTCGCGGCCGATGACGCTCTGAAAGTCGGCGACGATGGACGGGAACGGGTACGGGCCGACCGCCGAGCCGAGGAGGTAGTGCGTCGTGCGAACGTTCTCGATCCAGTCCCGGAGCGCCGCGTTGATCGCGTCCTTGAGCGTCCGGCTTCCCGACCGGACCGGCACGACCTTCGCACCCAGGAGGCGCATGCGCTCGACGTTCGGCCGTTGGCGGACCATGTCGACCTCGCCCATGTAGACCTCCGTCTCGAGGCCGAGCGCGGCGCCGATCATCGCCGTGGCCACCCCGTGCTGGCCCGCGCCGGTCTCGGCGATGAGGCGGGGTTTCTTCATCCGAAGGGTGAGAAGGCCCTGGCCGAGAGCGTTGTTGAACTTGTGTGCGCCGCCGTGGACCAGGTCCTCGCGCTTCAGCCAGAGGCGCGCCGAGCCGGCGCGCGCGGAGAACCGGCGGGCGAAGTAGAGTGGCGTCGGGCGCCCCGCGAGCGTCCTCGAGAGCCGCGCGTGCTCCCGGCGGAACTCCGGGTCGCGGCGGGCCGAGCGCCACGTGGCCTCGAGCTCGCGCAGGGCCGGCACAAGGGTCTCGGGGACGTACGCCCCGCCGTACGGACCGAACCTTCTACGCATCGCCCTTCTCGAACCTCTCCACGGCGGCGGCGAAGGCGCGCATGCGGCCGACGTCCTTGACCCCGGGCTCCCGCTCGATCCCCGAGGAGACGTCCACGCCCCACGGGCGCACGCTCGCGAGCGCGTCCGCTACGTTCTCGGGCGCAAGGCCCCCGGCCAGCACGAACTTGCGGCCCGGGTGGAGGTCCACGAGGCGCGCCGCGACCTCCCAGTTCGATTTCGTCCCGCTCCCACCCGGCAGGGCCTGGCCCGCCGTGTCGAGATGGATTCTGGGGAACTCCTCCGCCGGAGGGGGGGTCGGGAGCTCCCCCGAGGCCCCCGCGGGAGGGAGGGCCAGGGACGGCACGAGGTGGTGGCGCTCGAGGTACTCGAGCCCCTCGGGGATCTTCCCGTAGACCTGGATCCGGTCGACCCCGACCTCCTCGAACAACTGCCGGACGAACGCATCGGTGGGGTCGACCGTAACGGCCCAGCCCTCGACCTCCGAGGAAAGCCGGTCCACGAGACGGGCCGCCGCCTCGGGAGCGAGGTTGCGTGACGACGACGGCACGCCGACGACGAACCCGGCCGCTCCGCCCGGCGGTACCTCGGCAAGCGTCGCCGGGTCGGAAAGGCCGCAGAACTTGACGAACGTCCTCACGGGCCCCTCCGAGCACGAGAGAGCGAGCGGAGAAAAGCGTCAGGGTCCGCGGCGAGCGCCACGCTGGAACCGACCAGGAGGCCGTCGCATCCCGCCCTCCAGAACCCCTCCGCGTCCCGCGGACCCTCGACGCCGCTTAGTCCGAGAAGGGGGCGGAGCCCCCGGGCCCGGGCCTCTGCGATCGTACGGCCCGCGCGCTCCCGCTCGAGGGCGAGCGTATCGAGGTCCCGGACGTTGACCCCGACCAGGTCGGGGCGGACGCCGTCCACCACGCCGAGCTCGCCGACGTCGTGGAGCTCGAGCAGCACTTCGAGACCCCGTTGGTGAGCCCCTTCCGAGAGCTCGGCGAGCGGACGATCGAGCAACCCCTCGGTGGCCAGCCGGGCGATGAGTAGGACCGCCGAGGCGCCGGCCGCACCGGCCGCGTCGAGTTGCGCCGGGTCGACGACAAAGTCCTTGAACAGGACCGGTCGGGACGTGGATCGCGCGAGCTCGGCGACGAGGCCGGGCGATCCATCAAAGCGTGGCGGGGTCGCAAGACAGGAATAGCCCGCGACCGGCGCATGGGACGTGAGGCGAACGAACTCGGCGACCGAGCGCGTGGGGAGGCGGGGGTCGGCCCGGCCCGGCGACGCCCGTTTGTACTCGACGAGGAGCGCCCCGTCCTCGGCGCGGGCGCGGACGGCGGCCCGAAGGCTCGGTCGCGGTCCGGAGACGGCGTGGCCCGAGCTCGCGAGCTCGTAGGTCCCCCGGCGTAGCTCCGCGCGGAC
>JBAIXP010000156.1:0-3134 GCA_037916495.1 Thermoplasmata archaeon
GCGAAGGGCGACCCGCTCGCCGCGGGGGAGCTCGCCGGGCTCCTCGCGATGAAGCGCACGCCTGAGCTCATCCCGCACTGCCACCGGGTGAACCTCACCTCCTCGAAGGTCGAGCTGCGCCTCACCGCCCGAGGCGCACGGGTGCGGGCCGAGGCGAACGCCCTCGACCGGACGGGCGTCGAGATGGAGGCGCTCGTCGGGGCGACGGTCGCGCTCCTCACCGTATGGGACATGGTCAAGTACCTCGAGAAGGATGGCCGCGGCCTCTACCCGCGGACCCGTCTCGGGCCCGTGCGGGTCGCCGTGAAGGAGAAGAAGGGAGGGACCGCACCGTGAGCGACGTCGACCCGTCCGCCGCCCCCGCCGGCCGCCATCACCTCGGAGGGAGCCGTTCGCTCGGCTTTGGGGTCCTCTCCGTCTCCGACACCCACACCGAGGCGGACGACGTCTCGGGCGAGCTCGCGAAATCGCTCCTGACGGCGGGCGCGCACAAGGTGGCGAAGTACGCCCTGGTCGCGAACTCCGTCGCCGACGTGCGCGACGCGCTCGAGCCGTGGCTCGCCGACCACAGCGTCGAGGCGGTGGTGACGATCGGGGGGACGGGCGTGAGCTCCCGCGACCTCACGGTGACGGCGCTCGAGACGATGGGTGGCCGACGCCTCGAGGGATTCGGCGAGCTCTACCGCTCGCTCTCGTTCGGCGAGGTCGGCCCGCTCGCGATGATCAGCCGCGCCAACCTCTTCGTCCTCCACCAAAAGCCGGTCTTCGCCCTCCCGGGCAGCGAGCGCGCGGTGAGGACCGCCCTCGAGCGGTTGATCCTGCCCGCGGCGATCCACCTGGTCGAGGAGCTCGAGCGCTAGGCTAGCGGCGCGCGCCGCCCGGCCGCTCGCGCACGCCGAGCGCCCCCATCGGGGGCGGTCCGACGTCGAGCAGCTGGGGCTTGAGGCCCTGGGCGCGGCAGAACTCCTCCCACGCCGGGTTCGCGTCGGCGTGGGCGGCGAGGAGGACCCCGCGCTCGCCGAGCGCGTCCCACGCCGCCCGGAGCTCAAAGCGCGCCCGCGCGGCGTCCGGGCCGTTGTCGTAGAGGAAGAGGTCGACGCGCGAGGAGGCTGCCAGGATCTCCCGCAGGCGGCCCTCGGTGTTGCCGAGGGCGAGCGTCCAACGGCCCCGCAGGGCCGGCGGGACGAACTGGCCGACCGAGACGTTGTCGACGCCGACCGAGCGGCCCTCGGTCGTTCCGGGCCCCAGGGAGACGAGCTCGCCCGAGCCGTTCGCGTTGAGCCCGGCGAGGAGCCAGGCGGTCGAGTAACCGGGGCGGACACCGGTCTCGACGATCCTCCGAGGCCGGAGCGCCCGGACGAGGAGGTAGAGGAGCGCGCCCTGGGGCAGCTCCTGGGTGAACGCGAGCGTCGCCCCCCGCGAGAGCAGCGTGTCGGGAAGGCCGCTCTCCTTGAGCTCGCGGCGGAAGCGCGGCAGCTCCTCGTCCGGTAGGTCCGTGAGGTCGGCGATCCGGTCGAGGCTCGCGGTGCGCAGGTAGAGCATGCGCTGGCGGACGGCCTTGCGGGCCGCCGGCGAGAGGACGACCGGCCGAAGGGCGGAGCGGTGGAGGCGCGGGCCGGTGCCGCTCGGAACGCTCCGTTCGGAGGCGACGGGCACGGGGACCCGACGGGATGGGGACGGAGAACTCATCACCTTCCCTAAGGCGGACGCCCCGTATCAGAGTTCCGTCGACCGGCGGGGAACGGGGCCGGCCTTCGCCGCGGGCCGGGCCGACCGGTCGCGGTCTACCGTCCCCGCGGCCACCTTGTGGCGCCGGCGCCAAAGCGGCTTTTTGTACTCCGGGGCTTCTGGAAGGATAGGTGGTCAGGATGGTCGTGCAGGACATCGGGGGCGCCGAGTTCGACCGGTTCACGTCCGGGAATCCCGCGGTCGTGGTGGATGTCTGGGCGCCCTGGTGCGGGCCGTGCAGGGTCGTCTCGCCGATCGTCGACCGCCTGAGCGAGAAGTACAAGTCGAAGGTCTCCTTCGGCAAGCTCAACTCGGACGACAACGGCGAGAAGGCGGGCGCGCTCGGGATCATGAGCATCCCGACCCTGTTGTTCTACAAGCAGGGAAAGCTCGTCGACCGGATCGTCGGCGCGTACCCCGAGGAAGTCATCGACGAGCACGTCCGCCGCCTCCTCTGACTGGTCCGCCCGGGGAGCGAGCCGACCGCAAGCTCTCCCGCTGAGCGGGCAGGCGTTCCAGGGGCCGAGAGCCCCCGCACGGGGGCGTCCGCGTGAGCGAGGACGCCTCGAGCCCGCAGCTCGCGCGCTACACGTTCCAGCGCAAGCTCGACGAGATCGCGGCGGCGAAGGGTCGCGCGACCGAGCTCATCAGCCTCTACGTGCCGCCCGGCAAGCAGATCTTCGACGTGATCGGCTACCTCCGCAACGAGTACGCGCAGAGCTCCAACATCAAGAGCCGGACGACCCGCAAGAACGTGATGTGGGCGATCGAGTCGCTCATGAACCGCGTCCGCGCCTTCAAGGAGGCGCCGCCGCACGGCGTGGCGTTCTTCGTCGGCAACAAGGCGGTCGGGGCCGACAAGTCCCAGCCGGTGACGTTCATCGTCGAGCCGCCCGAGCCGCTCAACACGTTCCTCTACCGGTGCGACTCGTCGTTCTACCTCGACCCGCTCCTGTCGATGGTCCACGAGCCCGACCTCTGGGGGCTGCTCGTCGTCGACCGGGCCGAGGTGACGATCGGGTTCCTGCGGGGGAAGCGGGTCGAGCCGCTGAGGAACCGCCAGTCGCTCGTCCCGAGCAAGCATGGCCGTGGAGGGCAGTCCGCCCACCGCTTCGAGCGGATGATCGAGCACGCCGCCCACGAGTTCTTCGTCAAGGTCGCCGAGATGGCGGCGGAGGTGTTCCTCCCGAAGATCGACCAGCTCAAGGGGGTCTTAGTTGGCGGGCCGGGCGCGACGAAGGAGTTCTTCGTGAAGGAATCGTTCCTCACCCCCGCGCTCCAGCAACTGGTCGTGACCCCGCTGTTCGACACGGGCTACACCGACGAGTACGGCCTCAAGGAGCTCGTGGAGAAGGCGACCCAGACCCTCCACGGGCTCGAGCTCACCGAGGACAAGCGCCTGATCC
>JBAIXP010000157.1:0-4505 GCA_037916495.1 Thermoplasmata archaeon
CTCTTGTTTAACGAAGTATAGCATTACTTAAATATTCGTTAAATTCTCGTAAAACACAGTGCCGAGTCCGCCAAAGTCGTCGTCCGCGAGCCGGTTCCTCGGGGTGCGCCTCACCCTCGAGGAGGAGCGTCGGCTCGAAGAGTTCCGGGCGGCGCGCGGCCTCGCGAGCCGGTCCGATGCGGTCCGGGCGCTGCTCCGCGAAGCGGGGCAGGGTCCCGCGCCCCCGTCGGTCGAACTACCCGCGACGCGCGAACGCGAGCTGGAGAGCCTGGTGGAGGACGGTTACTTCACCAGCGTGCAGGCGGCGATCGAGCACGCCCTCGAGGCGGGCCTCGCCGAACTTGTGCGCACCCACGGGGAAGGGCTCTCCGAGCTGCGGCGCCGCGCGCGCGAGGCTCGGGAGGAGAAGCGCGAGCGGCGACGGGCTGACCGGGAGGGTCGGGAGCTCCTCAGGCGCTAGCTTCCGAGATCCGGGAAACGGTTGCGCATGGAGAAGTTGCAGGTCGCGTGGAGCGAGAGAAGCGGGTTCATCTGCCGACTGTGCCGCCAGGACGCCAAGCATAATGAGGTGCTCCACATCTCGTTCTGCCCCGTCCACGGGTTGAGTTCCCCACTGGACGAGCTCCCCGGGCGACCGGAGGCGAGAACATCCCGCGTCTCTACACCCGTACGGGCGACCGTGGAACGACCGGTCTTGCCGGCGGTGCGCGCGTAGCGAAGGATTCGCTCCGCCTGCGCGCCTACGGCGCGTACGACGAGCTCGGAGCCTGGCTGGGCCTCGCCCACGCCCTCCTCCCTGACCAGCTCGGGGAGCTCCGGGCGGTCGTCCTGCGGCTCTCGAACGAGCTGTTCGTCGCGCAGGCGGAGCTCGCCCGCGCCCCCGGGGCGGCCCCGCGCTCGGCCTCGATCGACCACGCGAAGGTCGAGCGGCTCGAGAAGGAGATCGACCGGTGGGATGCCGCCCACCCTCCGCTCACGACGTTCGTCCTTCCGGGCGGGTCGACGGCCGCCTCGGCGCTCCACGGGGCCCGGACGGTCGCACGGCGCGCGGAGCGGGAGCTCGTGGCGCTCCACCACGTCGAGCCGCTCGACGACGCGTTCCTCGCGTGGGCGAACCGGCTGAGCGACCTTCTCTTCGCCCTCGCCCTCGCGGCCAACCACGCCCTCGGCGTCGACGAGATCCCTCCCGACTACTCCGTGTAGGAGGCGCACGTCAACGATGGAGGTCGGGGTCGTCGGGAAGCCGAACGTCGGGAAATCGACGTTCTTCAACGCCCTCACGCTCCTCGATGTGCCGATGGCGCCGTACCCGTTCACGACCCTCGAGCCGAACCGAGGGGTCGCCGCGGTCCGCGCGCCGTGCCCGCACGCGGAGAAGGGCCAGCCGTGCACCCCCGGCAATGCCCGGTGCGTGGACGGGACGCGGTGGATCCCCGTGTCGCTCGTGGACGTGCCCGGGCTCGTTCCGGGCGCCTCGCAAGGGAAGGGCCTCGGTCACAAGTTCCTCGATGACCTCCGGGCGGCCGACGGGTTCCTGCAGGTCGTCGACCTGAGCGGCGCGACCGACGCGGAGGGTCGGATCGTCCCGCCGAAGAGCCACGACCCGGCCGAGGAGGTTTCCTGGCTCGAGGAGGAGCTTGTCAGCTGGGTCGCCGAGATCCTTGGGCGGGGGTTCGAGCGCGAGGCCCGGAGCGTCGAGCTCGAAGGGCGCAAGGTCGAGGAGTTCCTCGAGGCGCGCCTCACCGGCCTCTCCGTCTCGCCGGCCGCGATCCAGGCGGCGCTTAGGCACACCTCGATCGACCGGGCGCATCCGGGGGGATGGACCGCCGACCAGCGCCGAACGCTCGCTCAGGAGCTCCTGCGCGCGGGGAAGCCGCGGCTCGTGGTCGCGAACAAGTGCGACCGCGCCGTCCCCGAGGCCGCGCGGACGCTCTCTCAGACGATCGCCCCGATCCCCGCCGCGGCGGTGGCCTCGGACGCCGAGCTCACGCTCCGACGGGCCGCCCGCGCCGGCCTCATCGACTACCGACCCGGGGACGCGACGTTCCGGGTGAAGGAGGGGACGAGCCTCTCGCCCCCCCAGGCCCGCGCGCTCGAGGAGATTAGGACCGTCCTCGCGACCTGGGGCTCGACCGGTGTACAGCCGGCGCTCGAATCGATGGTCTTCTCTCGCCTCGGCCGGATCGTCGTCTACCCAGTGGAGGACGAGGGACGCTGGACCGACGGGCGAGGACGGCTCCTTCCCGACGCGTTCCTGGTCCCGTCGGGGACGACGGCGAAGGCGGTCGCCTTCCGCGTCCACACCGACCTCGGCGAGAACTTCGTGCGCGCCATCGACGGACGGACCCACCGGGCGCTCGCGGCGGACCACATGGTCGAGAACGGCAGCGTGCTGAGGATCGTCTCCCGCAAGTAGGCAGGGGCGCTCCGCCCCTCAGGCGGAGGTCACCGGCTCGGCCCCCGTGGGCGAAGGGCGCACCGCGAACGGAACCGCCCCGGCCCGGGCGAGGCGGCGCATCGCCTCGGTCTCCTGGCCCTCGCGCGGGAGGACGACAATCGACCCGCCACAGCCGGCGCCGGTGAGCTTCGCGCCCTCCGACGCCGGGCGGACGGCCTCGATCAGGGCCTCGAGCCGCGGATGGGAGACCCCGACCTCGCGCAGGAGCTCCTGGTTCGCGAGGAGCTCGCGCGCGGCGCCGGCGCGGTCCCCCCGCTCGACCGCGGCGATCCCCGACCGCGCGACGTCGGCGAACCGCTCGAGCAGCGCGGGACCGTCCGGACGCTCGAGGCGACGGCCCACCGCCTTCACCGCCTCCGCGGTCGAGCGCGGGACGCCGCTGTAGGCGACGATCCACACCCAGTGCGGGTCGCTCACCCGGCGGACCTCCCAGGTCCGCGCCCCACCCTCGATGGTCCAGAGCGGCGTGCCGACCGGGGCGTTGATCGCGAGGTAGCCGCCGGCGACGCTCGCCGAGGTGTCGCCCGGGCTCCCGACCCCCTGCGCCGCGCGCTCGATGCTAAAGCAGAGCCGCGCGAGGTGCGCCGGGTCGACCGCCTCGGACGGAGGAAGGAGCGCGCGGCTCAAGGCCGCGACGAACGCTGCGGAGGAGCCGAGGCCCGCCGACTTCGGGATGCGGCTCACCGAACGCACCTCGAGCGAGGGGCCCGCCGGCCAGAGCGCTGCGAGCGCCTCGCGGAAGTACGGGTTGTTCTCGAGGGCGTCCGGGTCGGAGTTGAGGGATGTGCGCGCCGCCGCGCGCACGACGACCTGCGTCGCGAGGTCGAGGGCAAAGAGGAGCTCGGGACCCCCGTGGACGACCGAGTGCTCGCCGAAGACGATGCACTTTCCGGGCGCGCGGGCCGAGAGCGGGAACGACCGCGGCGGCGCGGAGGCGGCCACCGTCAGCCTCCGCGAGCCGCGCGGGCCGCGACCCGCTTTCCCCGGGCGGTCGGCACGACGCGGAGCCGCGCCCCCCGGAACGGTGTCGGGGACGGCGGGCCGAGCAGCCGGTCGAGCGTGACGGCGAGCGCCGCGACCTCGCTGTGCGGCTGGTTCCCCACCGCCACGTTGTACGTCGCGAGCCCGTAGAGATCGGAGGGGACCTTCGCCCCTCCGACGACGACCAGGACCGCCGGGGCCCGGCGGAGCTGCGGGAGGACCCGGTCGAGCGGCCGGCCGTACATCGTCAGATGGACGACGGGCCCGGAGAACCCGCGGACGACCTCCCGCCATCGCTCGGTCGGCACGACCTTGAACCCTCCGCCCCAGTGACCGGCGACCTTCGCGACCGTCTCGGCGACCTCCTCGTCGGGCGGGTGGAGGTACATCCGGCGGGCGCCGAGAGCACGCGCAGCGAGGGCGAGGTGCGTGGTGAGCCGGGGGTCGCGGCCGGGCCGGTGGCCGATCCGCAGCACGTCGACGCGCGGGCGTCGACTAGCTGTCGCCGTCCGAGCGGAACCGCTCGATGCGGTGGCCACGGTACTCCAGCTTCTCCGAGCGTTTGACGAGGCCCTTCAGGCGCGTCGGGGTCATCTTGAGCTCCTCCGCGACGTCCGAGAAGAACCGCCCCTCCTCGCCGACCGCCTCCACGATCTTCGCCTCGAGCTTGTCGTACTCCTTCGGGCCCATGGTGGCGATGGCGAGCACCTCGCTGATCTCGGCGAGCGGGCTCGTCGTGTTCACGTTGATCGTCGAGTAGTAGAAGTGGTAGCTCTTCTCGGGCTGGCGACGGCCCTCCCGCGAGACCCAGCGCGTGTCGATGAGCCTCAACTTCTCGAAGAACTGGAGCGCCTTGATCCCTTCCTTCCCGAACTCGCGCTCGATGTCGTCGAGCGTGAGCCACTCTTCGCCGAGGCGCCGGACGAGCTTCAGGCGCAGCGGGGTGCCGACCGCGCGCAGGATCGGGACGAGGTCGCTCACGTCGTTGACGACCTTGATGCGGTGGATCGCGCCGGCCATCGGTATCCCTCAGGCCCCCGGCGGCGAGCGCGCGGCCTCTGCGAGG
>JBAIXP010000158.1:0-1575 GCA_037916495.1 Thermoplasmata archaeon
GCCGAGGTGGCTCAGTCCGGTACGGCGCGAGTCTGGAAAGCTCGTGGCGGAATACGCCTCGGGAGTTCAAACGCCGGGAACGGCCCGCCCGGCCCGGCGGAAATTCTCCCCCTCGGCGCTTCCCCTCGCGCCCCCGTTGGGTCCGCGGTAGGACCCCGGGGCGTCCTGTGACGGTCCGTCCGACCGCGGCCCAGGCGGGCCTGCTCCAGGTCGACGCGATCGTCGCTCGCCTCTCGGGCCGGGCCGCACTCGCCGAGGTCTGCCGGTTCCTCCGGTCGTCGTTCGCCCACTACGGCTGGGTCGGGGTGTACCGCAAGGACGGCACGACGCTCGTCCTGGACGCCTGGGACGGCGACCGGCCGACCGAGCACACGCGGATCCCGATCGAACGGGGGATCTGCGGTCAGGCGGCCCGCGAGGCCCGCACGGTCGTCGTCGACGACGTGCGCGCCTCCTCCGAGTACCTCGCCTGCTTTGTCGAGACCCGGTCGGAGATCGTGGTGCCGATCTTCGAGGGCGGGAGCGTCGTCGGCGAGATCGACATCGACGGGACGGCGGTCGGGGCGTACGACGCGAGCGACCGGTCGTTCCTCGAGAAGGTCGCCGCCCGCCTCAGCTCCGCGGTCGCCGCCTCCGCGCGCGCGCCGCCTCCCGAGCCAGGCGCCGGTCGATCGTCCGCAGGGCCGCCGCGATAAGCTCCCCCGAGGGGACCCGGCGGGGCAGCGACGGGCGTCGCCGCATACGGCGGAGCGCCCGCGCCTCCCGGGCGAGGGAGGCGAGCGCGCGGACGAGCTCGTCGACGATGGGGAGGTCGGCCGCCTGGCTCGTCCTCGAGAGCGGATTGAGGTCGATCGAGATGACGAACTTGCCGGCGGCCCGGAGCGCCTCGGCCCGGTCCCCGTCCTCGAGCGGGACGAGGCAGACGTCCGCGCGGGCGATCCCCCGGGCGTCGACCGACGACCGGTCGGAGTCGAGGTGGGGGATCGTCGCCGTGGGACGGACCCCGAGGGGCCGGCGGACGCCCGCCCGGCGGAGGACGCTCGCGATTTGCCGGGCCCTCTCGGGGGTGCGATGGAACAGGTTCACCTCGACCGAAAGGCCAGGGACCGCGGCCTGGAGCTCGGCGACCTCCCGGGCGGCGAGGGCCGCAACGTTGCCGTTCACGCTGACCACGGGGTGCCGGGCGGCGAGAAGGGCACGGGCGGCGAGCCGCTCCGCTCGTCGCGCGCCCGGCCCCGTCCGCTCGCCGAGGAGGTAGTCGAACGCCTCGCCCCGCCCCTGGGCGATGAGGCCCTCGGGAACGACGACTCCCCGGCGGGCGGCGTCCGCGAGGGCCGCCCGGACCTTGAGGCTCGCATACCGGGGATGACGGGGGGAGATTCGCATCGAACGCGCCCCGGCGCCGGTTACGGAGCGGTCGGGGGGTCGGTCGGGGCGGCGGCCGCGGCCGAAGGCTCGGGCGCGTTCCGTCCCTCGAGGGCCGCGAGGCGCTCCTCGAGGAGCTGGAACCGCTCCTCGATCACCTTCCCGAGCGCGAGCTTGAGGCCCTCCTCGAGGGCGACGAGGTCGCGGCCG
>JBAIXP010000159.1:0-32322 GCA_037916495.1 Thermoplasmata archaeon
CGGTAGACGATCACGCTGCCGACCGGGCCGATCCCCTTCTGGTCGCTCCGCTCGAGGATCGTCGCCTCGCCCCCGTCGCCGCCCGCCGCGAGCTCCTCCTTGAGGAACCTCTGGGAGAGCCCGACCAGCAGGGCGATGAGCTCGGCGACGCCAACCCCGGTCTTCGCCGACACGGGGACGATGCCGACGTTGTGCGTGAAATCGCTCACGCGGTCGTAGCGGTCGGCGCTGAAGCCGAGGCCGACCAGCTCCTCGGCGACCGCGTAGAGGCGCGTATCGAGCGCCTTTGCGAACTCGGGTCCTGACTTTTGCAGCAGCTCCGCGAGCGGCGGGACCCCGGGGAGCTTCCTCCACCCGCCGAGAAGGTCGATCTTCGTGAGGGCCACCGCGAACGGCGTGCGCTCCCGCCGAAGGATCTGGATCGACTCGCGCGTCTGGGGCATCACCCCCTCACGGGCGTCCACGACCAGCACCGCGAGGTCGGCGAGCGCGCCCCCCCGCCGGCGCATCGTCTCGAACGACCGGTGCCCGGGGGTGTCGACGAAGAGAAGCCCCGGGACCCGCAGCTGCTCGGTCTTCAAGATCCCCTCGGAGAGCCGACGGACGACCCGCCCCGGGACCTCGAGGGCGCCGATGTGCTGGGTGATCCCTCCCGCCTCGTGCGACGCGCGGACGCTCCCCGCGTTCCGGTCGAGGAGCGTGGTCTTGCCGTGGTCGACGTGGCCGAGGAGCGAAACGATCGGCTCGCGCAGCTCGGGCACGACCGTTCGACCGGCCGCGGGACCTTAGCGTTTCGTGACGGACCCCCCGGGGCGGGGGTCGGGGCGGGCCGCGTCCGGATCGGCGAGGCGGTCGAGCGGTCCGGCGAGGAGCGGCACAAGTAGCTCCTCCGGAGCGAGCCCCCCGTGGGCCCCCTGGAGGGTCCGGCGCGGGGGAGGGTGGCCAGGCAGCGTGTAGCCGAGACCGGCCGGGGCCCGCGGGAGGACGACGAGGTCGCCGAGCCGGTCGGCGAGCTCCGGGTGGTACGGGGGAGGGCCGAAGAGCCCGGCCCCGAGCGCCTCCTCGGTCCTCAGGACGATCGCCCGCGAGCCCAGGTGGGCGAGGAGGGCCGCGCGGAGCGGCTCTTCCTCCCCGGAACGGGCGCGGAAGAACGTCGCGCGCCGGTCCCCCGCCGGGGGTCGCCCGAGCCGCTCCGCGAGCTCGGGGACGCGGTCGACGTGGACCTGGTCGGGGGCGTTCGCGGGCACGAGGCCGTGGTCGGCGGTGAGGAGGACCGTCGTCGCCCGGACGCGCTCGGGCGGAAGGCCGCGGGCGACCCAGGCGAGGAGCGAGCCGAGACGGTCCACCTCGAAGCCGGTGATCTCGTCGAGCGGGCCCTTGAGGTGGAGCGCCAGGTCGAGCTCGTCCCAGTAGACGAGGAGGAACGGAGGAGGGTCCGTCCGTCCCAGGAGGCGGCGCAGCTCGAACGCGAGGTCCGCGAACGTCGCGTACGCGGCGTACCCGGCCCCGTCGTAAATCATCCGGGTAAAGCCGGTCCCCTCGAACCGGTCCCGGCTCAGTGCGACCGCGGGGACCCCCCGTCGAAAGACCGTGGGGACCCCGAGCACGTCCGACGGCGACCAGCCCGGGCCGACGAGCGCGTCCGGGGCCGCGACCCCGAGGGGGGACATCCGGAGGACCTCGACCACGGCGCCGAAGCGCGGGAGGTACTGCCGGTGGCCGACCACGCCGTGCTGGGCCGGCGCGGCGGCGCTCGAGAGGCTCGCGAGCGCGACCGCGGTCCCCGAGGGGAACACGGTGGTGATCGGGCGGGCGGCCCGCGCCCAGGCGGCCGCCACCGGACCCGAGCCCGCCCTTCCCGCGGCCCTCAGCGACGGGTAGCCGAGACCGTCGACGAGCACCAGGACGACCGGGCCCTCCGCCCGTCCGCCCCGGAACGGGTCGAGGTCGGCGGCAAGCGGCGGGAGGTGCGTCCCTCCGAGGTCGTGGCCGAGCGCCGCGACGACCGTGGCCGTCACGTTCGGCACGGAGCGACCGCCGTAGGCCGGGACCGGGACGCCGAGCGAACCGGCCTCCTCGAGGAGGGCGAGCGCCTCGGCCGGGAGCTCGGCCGTCGGCGCGGCGTCCGACGGCCCGCGGGGGGGAGGGGACGCGGCCAACGATCTAGCGCCCCCGCGCGGCGCGTCGGCGGGAGAACTCGTCGAGCGAGGCCTGGCGCTGCGTGGACGGGGAGAGCCGCTCCGCGCGCACGGAGACGGTGCGGACCGCCCGGGCCCGGCCGGACCGCTCGGACGCCCAGAGGGAGCGGGCGAGATGCAAGGCCTCCTCGACGAGGCCCTCGGGGCCCTCCTGCGCCGCGGGAAGGGAACGGCTGCGCTGCGACCGGTCAAAATCCGCCCACCGAAAGCCGACGGAGACCGAGGCGTACCGGAGCCCTTCCTCCGTGAGCGAGCGGGCGACCTCCGCGGCGAGCTCCCGGACGACCGGTTCGACCGTGTCGAGCTCGACCGCGTCGCGCTCGAAGGTCCGGTCGGAGGAGCGGCTGCGCCGGCCCGTCTCGGTCCCGACGTCTTCGCCCGGCAGGCCGCGGGCGAGCGCGACGAGCTCGCGGGCGAACCCCCCGAGGTCGCGCACGAGGTCGGAGGCGCGTCGGGAGGCAAGGTCGCCGACCGTGCGGACCCCGTGCGAGGCGAGGACCTCCTCCGTCCGGGGTCCGACGCCGGGGATCGCTCGCACCGGGAGGGGCGCGAGGAACGAGGCGATCTCCTCCGGCGGTACGAGGAGGACCCCCCCGGGCTTCGCCCGGTCGCTCGCCATCTTGGCGACGACGCGCGAGGTCGACACTCCGATCGACGCGCCGAGGCCGAGGCGGACCTTGAGCTCCCGCTGGACGGTTCGCGCGAGTTCGACCCCCTCCTCGCCCGTCGCCACCGGAGGGACCAGGACGCACTCGTCGATGCTGTACGGCACGACGCGCTCCGCGAACCCCCGCAGGAGCTCCCGGACCCGGTCGGCCGTCGTTTCGTACTTCGCGAAATCGGGTCGGACCCAGACCGCGTCCGGGCAGAGTCGGGCCGCGGTGCGGACCGGCATCGCGCTGCGCACGCCGAACGCCCGGGCTTCGTAGCTCGCCGAGAGGACCACCCCCCGGCTCGCCCCCTCCGAGGGGGCGACCCCGACGATCACGGGACGTCCTTCAAGGTCCGGCCGGTCGCGGAGCTCGCAGGCGACGTAGTAGGCGTCGAGATCGACGTACACGACCCACTCGGGTCGCGCCGGCGCGGTCGGGGCGAGGTGGGCGAGCGGGGGCGGGGGCCGCGGCTCGTTCGGCGGTCCCTCAGCGCTCATCGCCCGTCGGTAGCGTCCCGTGCCTCCCCCCGACGGCACCGGGGGTACTAGACGGCTCGTCCCCGAGGCGCCTAGCCGCCGAGGTCGACCGCTTTCGCGTCGACGACGAGCCCCGTGGGTCCGATCGAGTACGGCTGGACCGAGCGCACGTGGGCGGTCCTCCGCATCTTGAGGATCCTTAACGCGAGCCCGACCCGGTGGCCGTCGGCCCCCGTACGGTAGCCGAGGACCACCACGCCGTCCGCCACGTACTCGGAAAGACCGTCCCGGCTCACCTCGGGGTGGAGGGGGTCCGCCTCGGCGGTGAGGATCGTGGTCGCCCCGGTGCCGCGGCAGGCGGCGGCGAGGGCGAAGAGCGTCGAGCGCCGCCCGGGCTCGTCGTCGCTGAGCATGTTGAGCAGGCTCACCGAGTCGAGCGCGATGCGGCGGGGTTCGAGCGTCGCGAGCTCTTTTCCGAGCTCCCCCTGGATCCGGTGGAGGCTCTGGCGCGTCTCCTTGGGATCGAGCCTCACGATCTGGAGCAGGCCGTTCTTCATCGCGGCGTCGATCGGCCAGCCGAACTGGCGGGCGCTCTCGACGAGCTGCGGGACGTCCTCCTCGAGCGAGAGGTAGACCCCCTTCTCGCCACGGGTGGCCCCGGCGAGCAGGAACTGGAGGGCGAGGCACGTTTTCCCGGTGCCGGGGAGCCCTGTCACCAGGACGACGTGGCCGCCGGGCAGGCCGCCGCCGAGCATCTCGTCAAGGCCGGCGACCCCCGTCGGCACACGGGCGGGAGCGCTCTCAGATCCGCTCATACTGCGTCGTCACCAGCCCGTTCTTCGCGTTCACCCGTATGATGAACCGGCCGTGGTACTCGGCCGGCAGGCGCGAGAGGATCGGCATGAACTTCGGCACGACCATCGACCGCTGGCGGTGCGAGAGGTTCTGCGTGGTCGCCCAGCGGAACTGGAGGACCCCGTCGACCGAGTCGACCACCGCGTGCTCGACGGCCTCGCTCGTCACGCCTTGGGTCAAGAGGACGTAGACGAGACCGTCCCACTCCTTCGCCTTGCGGCGCAGGCCCTTGAGCATCGCGAGAAGGTCGCCGGCCGGGATCCCGTCGCGGACGAGGAGGTCGGTGAGCGAGTCGACCAGGACGAGGTTCCGGGGACCCGTGGCGTCGAGCGCCCCGGCGAGAGACCTGAGCGTCCCGTCCCCCGGTCCGGCCGGACCGCTTCCCCCCGAGCCCGAGAGGAGGCCGCCGGGGAGCGACGCCCAGCTGGTCGGGACCACGCTGTCGCGGAAGTAGCTCGAGGAGAGGTCGGAGAACGTGAGGTGGCGCTCGAGGACCTCGGTCCAGACCCCGGAGAAGGAGCCGCGGAGCTCGTCCAAGACCTCCTCGCGCGAGCGGCTGGTGCTCACGTAGGAGATCCCCTCCGGGTAGACGAACGGCCCGCGCGCGCTCCCGAGGAAGAACTGGTGGAGGCGCGGGTCGTCGTAGTGGAGCATCAGATGGACCGCGGAGGTGAGCGCGAACTCCTGGTGGCCCGCACCGGCCTCGCCGAGGAGCAGGACGACCGACCCGGCGGGCATGCCGCCCGTCAGGTAGTCGAAATCCGGCACGCCGGTCGGCACGCGGGGCGGAGCGTCGGCGAGGTCGGGAAGCCGCGGCCCGGACGACCCGATCGGGGGGAGGAACGGTCGCAGCGACTCGCTCGCCATGCCCACGGTCTCCCCGGGGCGTTTGACGCTAGACTCGAGTATTAGTAGCCGATGTTCGAGATGCGGCGTCCGCGCCCTCCGCGGCCGGCCCCTTGAGAAATTCCCGCAGGAGCACGGTCGCGTACGCCCCCTTCGGGAGGGCGAACTCGAACCAGACCCCGTCGCCCTCCGCACGCAGGCCGAGCGGGGGGACGGGCAGCAGGAGCGGGCGCCAGGCCCCCTCGCTCGCAAGCTCGGGGGCGACCGGCACGTCGAACGAACGGGGGCCGATCCCCTCCTCGGTCGCGAGACGGGCGACCAGCTCCCCCGGGACCCCCTCGGTCGGGAAGGCGGCGGAGCCGAGGAGGGGCCCGGCGACGTACGCCCGGCCCCTCGCCACGAGGTCGGAGCACTCCGGAAGGTTCTCCTCGGCGACCTCGACCGCGTCGCGGCTGCGCAGGGTGCCGTCCCGGCCGAGCCGGGCAATCCGGTCCCCCGGGACCGGCCGGTAGAGGGGAAGCCCGGCCGACCGGCGCTCGGTGAGGTAGCGGTTGAACAGGTAGCTCTGGAACGCGTGGACGAAGAGCCGGCGCAGCTCGTAGGGGAGCGCCCGGAACGCCCGATCGGGCGAGGCGCCCCGGGCGAGCCGCTCGAGCATCGCCCGCTCGAACCGGTACGCGCTCGGGAACTCCCGGAGGGCCCGCGCGGCGTCCCGGTGGACGGCGAACGCCGCCCGGGCCTCGTCGCCGTTGCCGGCCTCGCCCCCGGCGGGCCGCGCGATGAGGTAGATGTCGAGCGCGCCCGCGAGGTCGCCCCGGACGAGCGCCCGCCCGACCTCGTGGGTCACCGGGCGGACCTCGCCGACCCGCTGCGGCCCGAAGAAGTGCGGGAACCCGCCCTCTTCCCGGAGCTCCGCTTCGACCCGCCGGTACGCCGCGAGCGCGGAGGCCGGGTCCGCGACCCCCGCGACGCGGATCTCGAACGTGTTCGCGTAGTGCTGGCCGAGGACGAGGCCGTCCCGGGCCCGGTAGGCGTCCACAAGGACCGTCCGGTCGAGGCCGAGGGCCCCCTCGGGCGGGGCTCCCCGGTAGGCGAAGAGACGCTCGGAGACCGCCTGGCGGTCCTTCGTGCCGGACCAAGAGACGGCCCGGCGGGGTAGGCCGAGGCGCCGCCCGATCGCCTCCGCGAGCTCGTGCTGCTCCCAGCCGCGGCTCTCGACGCGCAGGACCGTGTACGGCCCCTCGGGGTCCGGCCGCGGGTAGCTCGAGACCTCCCGGACGCGGAACTCCTCGGGGCTCGTCTTGAGCCGGCCGGGCACCCCGGGCGCGCGCGAGAGATAAAAGCCGATCCCGATCGCCCGGTCGGCCGGGGGGACCTCGCAGGGCGCCTCCGGCACGCCGTGCCGAGCGGGCCGAGCGTTATTAGCTCGAGACCCGAATCCCCTTCCCGACCGAATGATCCAAGCGACCGCACGGGTCCTCAAGAACGTCATCGAGATCCGTGTCGGGGACGCGAGCTGGCTCGGCCGCCCCATCGAGGCCGAGGGGGGCGGGATCGGGCGGAAGCTCGCCGCGCTGTTCTCGACGGAGTACCACGTCTACCGACCCGACGACCGGAGCCGTCCGGACGCGACCGTGAGCTACAAGGCGAAGGCGGACGAGATCCGCATCCAGGCCGGCGAGCAGTCCTGGAAGACCCGGTCGTCGCTCTTCGGACCGATGGTGATCGACTACGGGGGCCGGCTGCTCACCATCCACGAGCGGCTCACGGGACGGTTCGCGATCCTCGACGGGAAGACGCCGGTCGGCGTCGGCCAGCTCGGCTTCCGCTCCTGCACGATCCGGGAGTATCCGCCCGAGCTCGAGGGGTTCTACGTCCACCTCGCGCTCGGCTACGTCATCCGGACGCTGACCTGGGAGATGTTCCTCTAGCGCCGGGGGCCCCCCGGGCCCGGCGGGACGGCCCCCCGGGCGCTCGAGAGGAGCCCGCGGCGGTGCGAGGCGGGGCGCGGGACCTGGAAGACGTGGAACGGGATCGGGAGGAGGAGCGCCGCGCCGAGGACGACGGTGAGCGCCGCGGTGGTGTAGGCGGTCGTGACGCCGTAGGTGGCGTAGAGGTAGCCGCCGAGGAGGATGCCGCAGAGGCTCCCCGCCCCGGCGATCGCGTTGTAGAGGCCGAGGGCCCGTCCGCGGGCGGAGCGGCCGACCAGCCGGACGAGGAAGAGCGTGCTGGCCGTGCTGATGAACGCCCAGGTGACGCCGAGCAGGGCGTTAAGGAGCGTGAGCCAGACGAGGAGCGCCGGGGAGCCGAAGCCGAGGAGGAAGTAGATCGGTGCCCAGAGGAAGAGCGCCATGAGGCCGACCCGCGCGAGGAGCGCCTGGAGGAAGACCGACTTCGGCGAGTGGGACTCGACCGCCTTTCCCGAGTGGAAGAACAGCGCGCTCGACGCGGCCGCCGAGCCGAGGTAGACGATGAAGACGCCCGAGTCGGCGAACCGGGCGTTCAGCGCGAGGACGACCGGGAACGGGCCGTAGAAGATGTCGAAGCCGACGCTCATCACGCCGAGCGCGGCAAGGAACAGGTACTCTCGTCCCGGGAGGCGCTGCGCCGGCGCCCGGGTGAGGTCGATGATCCCCGAGAGACGCCCGCGGAAGCCCCGCATCCGCTCGACGACCCCGCGGTGGAGGTGGAGGAGCTCGGCGACGCTCCGCCGCTCGACCCGCGTGGTCGGCTCCTCGATCCACGCCCACGCGACGCCCGCCGAAAGGATGGCGAGCGCCCCCGATAGCAGGAGAAGGCCCGTCATCACCGAGACGGCGGGGGCGTGGGCGCCGATGACGAACAACCAAACGAAGCCGAGGACGAGGCCGGCGGTGGTCCCGACCCCCGAGATGAGGCCGAAGAGGCCGATGTCCTGCGGCCACCAGCGCTTGTGGCGGGTCTCCAGGAGGAGCATTGTGCCGATCGGCGCGCTCGCGGCCGCGGCGAGACCCTCGACGACGTTGAGCCAGAAGTAGGTGAGAAGGTCGTGCGCGAGCGCGATCAGCACGATGCTGACGCCGGTCGCGAGGAACGAGCCGACCAGGAAGAACTTGCGGTGGGCGACACGGTCGGAGAGGTTCCCCCAGACGATGGTGAACGGGACCTGGCTCATCGCGCTCGCGGCGATGATGATCGTGACGGCGAACGCGCTCGCGCCGAAGTGCTGGAGCGCGAGGAGCGGGATGAGCGGGGTCGCGATCCCGTCCGAGATGGCGAGCGGGAGGTAGGCGAAGAACCAGAGGTCCGAGGAGGACGGGCGGAGCACCGTGGTGGCCTTGATGTCCATCGACACGGTCGCAAGCCTCGGGCGGAATAGTCCGAGCCGGGGTTTCGGGGATAAAGAATCGGTTCGTGCGGCAACGCCCCGGGGGCGCCGGCGGGCTACGTCGGCGGGACACCGACCGCCACGAGGAGCCGACGGTGCTCCTCCTTGGAGATCCACTCGACCTTGAGGTACTCCCGCAGGAACTCCTCGCTCGCCCCGAGGTCGCGCGCCTCCTGGACGACGAAGCGGTAGGCCTCGACCTCGGTCCACCGCTCGACGTAGCTCACACCGGGCTCCCAGAGGTTCGCCCCCCCGTGCCGCTGGATCACGTGGCGCAGCTCGTGGAAGATGTCCATGAAGAGGACGAGCGGCGGGCTCTCCTTGAGGTGGGTCGCGCCGACGACGATGCAGTCGCGGTCGGGCGAGATCACCGGCTTCCAGCCGCGGGAGCGGGTGATCTTCGGCTTCTCGTGGGGGGCGACGTACATCCAGAGGTCCTGGTCGACCAGCTCGACCTCGGTGTCGCCGAAGAGGCTCGCGCGCTTCGCCGGGTCGGGCTCGAGCCGCCGCGCCGCCGGCAGCCGGTCGGCCCCGGGGAACATCCCGAGCAGCGGGTGGCGGCCGACCGAAAGCTCCCGCGCGACGCGGAATCCCTTCGGGACTGGGAGCGCCGGCTCCGACCGTGTTTGGGCCATGGAACGAGGGCGGAACGGCGTCCCGTAGAAGAAGGCGTTGGGGACGGCCGCCGGCGCAGAGGTTTTCGCGCGGGGGACGGTCCTGACCCCGTGCCGTCCGACATCACCGCCGTCCGGGGCGTCTCGGTCGGCCAGGCCGCCGACCCGAACCGCACCTCGGGCGTCACGGTCGTCGTCTTCGACGACGGCGCGCCGACGGTCGTCGACGTGCGGGGGGGAGCGTCGGCGACGTACGACACCGCCTCGCTCGCGCTCGAGGCAACGTTCGGCCGCCGGTGGGCGATCTTTCTTACCGGGGGGAGCCTCTTCGGGCTCGACGCCGCGCGCGGGGTGCGCACCCGACTCCTCGAGACCGGGCGGGGGACGCCCGCCTTCCTCCAGGGGCCGACGATCGTCCCCGTCTCGGGTGCGGCGCTCTACGATCTCCGGGGCGACGAGCTCGCGGACTATCTCGCGCTCGGCTACGAGGCGACCCGGCGGGCGGGCCGAGGGCCCGTCGCCTGCGGTGCCGAGGGCGCAGGAACCGGCGCGACCGTCGGGAAGTACCTCGGCCGGCGCTTTGCCGCCCGAGGGGGGATCGGCTCCGCCGGCGCCCCGCTCCGCGGCGGAGGACACGTCGGGGTCCTCGTCGCGGTGAACTCGGTGGGAGCAGTTCGGGACCCGGGCACCGGGCGCTGGCTCGCGGCGGCCCGGGGGCCCGGGGGACGGCTCCGCCCCCCGACGGCCGCTCGCGCAGCCCGAGCGGCCCGGGGCACGACGCTCGGCATCGTCGCGACCGACGTGACGCTCGACCGCCCGGCTCTCGCGAGGATCGCGAGCATCGTGCACGCGGGGCTCGGCCGGACGATCGTGCCGTACCTCACCGCGACCGACGGGGACGTGCTGTTCGCCTGCTCGACGGGCCGAGTCCGCCCCGGGCGTTCCGCCTCCCGGCCGGGCGAGCCCGCGGACACCGTCGGCGCGCTCGCCGCCGACCTTGCCGTCGAGGCCGTCGCGCGAGCGGTCCGCCCGCCTGCGGGCCGGTCGAAGGGCCGTTGAACTGGGGCTTGCCGTTCGCCCCGCCGGCGGCCGGGGCGGCGGTCCGAGGCGAAGGGTAAATGCGCCCGACCACCATCCCCGGGACCGAACGCGATGGCCGCTCCGCCCCGCCGGATCTCCTGGATCAGCCCCCCGCCCGAGATCTGCGTGCTCTGCAAGGAACCCCTCGGCGCCCCCGAGGAGACGAGCTCGTGGAACGGCCGCCCGGCGCACCGCGACTGCGTGCGCGTCCACCTCCTGCAGCGGGACCCCGCGTTCGCGGAGTCCGGAAGCTCGGAGGAGGGCTCGGAGGACGGCGCCGAGCCGATGGACGAGGTTCTCCCTCGGGACGACGACGACCTCGATTTCGACTGACGTCGGCCGCGGGGTCGCGGACGGTTGCCTTCGGTTGGCAAGCCATTATGAAGGTCCCCCCTGTGGGAAAGCCAACCCCGTAAGGGGCGGGAGCTAAGCATCGATGCCCGAAGTCGTCATCACGTGCGACTGGACGATGATGAGCAACCACCACGGGAAGGAGTTCCTGGGGTTCGGCACCACCACCCCGGCGTACATCTTCCCGGAGGCCGTCTACCAGCGTCTCTTCTTCCCCGAGATGCCCGTCGACGAGCACGGCTACCCGCGCCAGGCGCCGTACGGGATGCGGAAGATCGAGGCGGCCCTGATCGACGGGGGCATTGACGCGCGGATCGTCCACCCGAGCCACCTCGACAAGTACCTCCCCGGGGAGGGGAAGGTCCTCCTGATCTCGGGCCACGACTACTTCGGGCTCAACCCGCCGAGCTCGACGTTCGGCGGCGTGATGCACAAGGAGACGCTCAACTCGGTGAACTTCAAGCGCATGCTCACCCAGCCGGCGGTGGTCGAGGCGCGCCGGCGCGGCCTCAAGATCATCGCGGGTGGCCCGTGCGCCTGGCAGCTCGCGCCGGCGACCCGCGCGAAGCTTCCCTGGATCCAGGAGTTCGTCGACTCCTTCGGCGGGATCGACACCGTCGTCGAGGGGGAGAGCGACGTCTTCGTCAAGGAGATCGTCGGCAAGGCGCTCCGCGACGAGTTCCTCCCGCCCCACGTCGTCCTCGCCGCGAAGGAGGCGCCGAAGGTCGAGCAGATCTCGTCGATCAAGTTCCCGAGCGTCAACGGGCTCATCGAGATCGGGCGCGGCTGCTGCCGCGGCTGCTCGTTCTGCTCGGTGACGACCCGCCCGACGCGCTGGTACCCCCTCTCGAAGATCGAGGAGGAGCTCAAGGTGAACGCCGCGATCGGCGTGCGCAAGGGGCTGCTCCACTCGGACGACGTCTACTTCTACGGCAGCCCGAACGTCATGCCGCACGAGGAGAAGCTCATCCCCCTCCTCCAGCTCGCGAAGCGCTACTACGAGCAGGTCGGCTGGAGCCACGTCGCGGTCGCGAGCCTGATGACGAAGCCGAAGCTCCTTTCGAAATGCGCCGAGGTGCTCGTCGACGACAAGCAGGGCTGGTGGGGCGTCGAGGTCGGCGTCGAGACCGGCTCCCCCCGCATGATCACCGCGGCGATGCCCGGGAAGGTCGCCCCGTTCAAGGCGTCCCAGTGGCCCGAGCTCGTCGTCCAGGCGGCGGGCCTGATGAACGACAACCACGTCTATCCGGCGTGCACGTTCATCGTCGGGCTCCCTCAGGAGACCGAGGAGGACGTCCAGCGGACGATCGACCTCATCGACGACCTCTGGGACTTCAAGGCGCTCCTCGTACCGATGTTCTTCGTGCCGCTCGGGCACCTGAAATCGAAGGACTGGTTCCGCCGGGACCGGCTCTCGCCGCTCCAGGAGGAGCTCTTGAAGCGGGCGCTCACCCACGGGCTCCGCCAGTCGAAAAAGATGCTCGCCGATTTCTTCGACTGGGAGGGGGCGCACACCCGGCTCTACCGGGGAGCGTTCCGCGGGTTCATCGGGTTCCTCGACATGCTCGCGAAGATGCACGGGCTCGACAGCGCCTCGCGCCGCCCGCCGCGGCCGATGGTCGACCCGAACCTCACGCCGGAGCAGCTGCCGGTCCCGACGATCCCGGTCCGCGAGTAGCGGCCGGTCCGACACTCCCGGCGAGGGTCGGGCGGGTACCCCCTGCACCCCCGACCTCGGGCGATGGCCGTCCGCGACGCGACCCCGGACGATGGCGCTGCGGTGAGCCACGTCCACGTCTCGAACGTCGACCAAAGGATGGTGCGCGACGACGAAGCGCTCGGACCGCCCCGGCCGTTCGCCGAGCTCGCCCCGTACGAGCGGTACCTCCTCGGGGGCCCGTGGATGGACCCGGCCGCCTGCGCCCAGCACCTTGAGAAGGTCCTCGCCTCCGGTCAGTGGGCCCTCGTCGTGGAGGACGACCGCGGGCGAATCGTGGGCGAGGCGGAGGTTATCGTCGGCCCCGACCCTCGCTGGGGACGGACCGCCCATCTGGACGTGATGGCGGTCAAGCGCGACGTTCAACGTCGCGGGTACGGCAGCGCGCTGATCGCCGAAGCTCGGCGCCGAGCCGTGGCAGCGGGGTGCGAGACGCTGTCGACCAACCCCGAGCCGGCCGCCGTCGGGTTTTACCGTCGCAACGGCCTAGAGCGGATCCTCGCGCGCCAGCGCGCCCTCTCGGTCCCGACCGAGCTCGCCCACCAGCGCCCTCGGTGGGACGCACGAGCGGCTCCCATCGCCGAGTTCGGTGCGCTCGCGTCACTCGACCTTCTCTTCGGTCGGTTCCAGACGAGCTACGCGACCTGGATCAAGTCGACATGGGTGATCCCTGGCCTTACCGACCAACTTGCGGGCGAGGAAGGGACGTTCGCACGTCCGAGCACCTTCTACCGGATCGCGCAGTACCCGCGCCGAACGAGGTCGGCGAATGCCTGGCTATGGACGGAGCCGGGAACGGACCCGACCGAGGCGCTCCTCGGCCTTCTGGGGCGGACGCGCGAGCTCGGCTTCGATACCGTGGAAACCACCATCGACGCGAACCTCGACGCCGAGCTTCGCGTGACCGGGATTGTCCGAGGAGAGGAGTCCATCCTGGTAGGAACCGCCCTTCAGCCCCCGTCGGCCGTCCGCCCCTCTGTCGGGGGCTCGGCGCCCGACTAGGCCTCGTCCTCGGGGAACTCTTCTACCGGGGCGGGCGGACCCGCCTCGCGGGGCCGGTACGACGGGAGCGGCAGCGGTACCCCCGCGGGCCCCACGACCGAGAGGTGCGTTTCGTTGCCGTTGCCGTCGTACGCCCTCCAGGACCCCGGGCCGAACGGTTGGCCGAGGATGAGGTGACGACGGCCCCAGCTGCGGAAGAGCCGAAGGTCGGCGTCCGACGGACGGAGCGCGCCCGAGGGATGCGAGTGGACCGTCCCGACGACCGTGAGGTCGACCGGGAGCATGTAGAGCTGGAAGTTCGCATGCCGCCGCCCCGCGGTCGTGCCGGGGAGCAGCAGGAGCTCGGAGATCGTCCCCGGTGGGTCGGCGCGGAGCACGCCCCCGAACTCGTTCGGGTAGGCGGAGCGCGCGCTCGCGAGCGCGCTGTCGAGGACGCGCCGCGTGACCTCGAGCGGGGTCGCCCCGAGCGGCGGGGCGTTCGGCGCCCGCTTACGGTGGGGCCGGAAGATCGGCAGGCCCGCCTCCCGAGGCCTCCTCGGTCCACGGGAGGATCCTCTTGCCGGCGAGGCGGTCGAAGAACGTCGCCCCGAACCGGACGAACGACGCGCGTCGGGGCGAGGCGTAGAACGTCGCGCTCGAGCCCGCCGGGAGCGGGTGCTCGCCGTCCCCGTCCGGGATGAGGACGCAGTCCGACGCGCCCGGCAGGACCTTCACCTCGACGGTGCGCAGCGGGTCGATCACCACCGCGCGCGCCTCGACGCGGAACGGGGCGATCTCGGTGAGCACGATCGCGTCGACCGTCGGCTCGACAATCGGTCCGAGCGAGCTCAGCGCGTAGGCGGTCGAGCCGGTCGGCGTCCCGACGATGAGACCGTCGGCGCGAACGCGGCCCGCCCTCATCCCGTCGAAAGCGATCTCGAACTGGGCGGTCTTCCCGATCTTCGCGGCGTGGACCAGAAACTCGTTCGTCGCGTCGGGCGGCCGGCCCGCGGGCGTCTCCGCCGCGAGCTTGAGCCGCTCCTCGAGGAAGTACTTCCCGTCGAGAACCCCTGAGATCGCGTGGTCCCGCTCGGCCGGCCGCCGGCCGTCCACCTCGGCCAGGACGCCGACCGTCCCCGCGTTCACGGGGAGGAGCGGGACCGACGAGCGGCGCAGGGCATGGAGGAACGTCCCGTCGCCCCCGATCGCCACCAGCACGGGGGCCTCGATCCGCTCGAGCGGAAGGTGCGGCCGCTCGGGGGCGACGGACGGGATCTCGTCCGAGAGGACCGTCTCGGCCCTGTCGCCGATCGCCCGGAGGACCGCCTCCGCGATCTCGAGCGCCGCCGCCTTGTTCGGGTTCGCGTGGATGCCGATCCTCACGCCGCCTCCGGGGGGACGACCTTCGCAGCGAGCGCCGCGTCGCCCCACGCGGCGACGGTGGTGCGCTCGGAAAGCGCGAGCGGGAACCGCTCGATCGGCCGGCCGCGGGCATCCGCGGCCGCTCCGCCCGCCTCGAGCAGGATGCGGTAGGCCGCGGCGATGTCCGTGACGCGGAGGTTCCGCGGCGCCTCGGCGTTCTCGAACAGGTAGGCGTCCGCGCCGCCCTCCGCGACGCGGATCATCTCGAGCGAGGCGCAGCCGAGGGAGCGGACGCGCCGGACCTCGCCCGCCAGCCGAACGGAGCGAGGGGTCGCGTGGGCGCCCAGGTTCACGATCACGACCTCGCCGCGGCCCTTCCACGGCCGCACCCGGATCGGCACGCCGTCCCGGAACGCCCCGCGACCTCGCTCGGCCCAGTACGTCGTGCCGCGATCGAGGTCCCGGACCAGGCCGAGCTCGATGCCCGCGAGGTCCCGGCGTCCGAGGGCGAGGGAGACGGCCGAGAACGGGAGGTGGCGGACGGCGTTCGACGTGCCGTCGACCGGGTCGACCACCAGGGTCGCGTCGCCGCCCCGGCGAACCTCCCCGATCTCCTCAGAGACGACGTTCCAGTCGACGCCGAAGACGTCGAGCAGCCTCAGGACCTCCGCCTCCGCGACCCGGTCGAGCTCCTCGGTCGGGGTGCCGTCCGCCCCCATCGCGATCACGTCCGCCCGGCTGGGCGAACTCCTCGCGTCGCGCACGACGCGCTGCACGCCGAGTCCGATGCGGTGGAGCAGCTCGAGCTCCTCGCCGGGGCGGCGCGCCACGAGCGCCAGCACCGGGGGGGCGTTCTTGACGGCTTCCGTGCGCGGGGACCGGGCCGGGCGGCGGTGAGCGTTATCTGACAGGGCCGTTCCGCCGCCCGATGGAACTTCGTTTCCTCGGCGGGGCCTCCGAGGTCGGGTCGCTCGGTCTGGTCGTCCGCGACCAGGGCCGCACCCTCCTCTTCGACTACGGCCTCACCCCGTCGGACCCGCCGACCTACCCTAGGCCGGCGCCGACGTCGATCGATCTCGCGTTCCTCTCCCACGCGCACCTCGACCACTCGGGGATGACGCCGCTCTTGAGCCGCCTACCGCACGCCAAGCTCGTCGCGACCCCCGTGACGATCGCGGTCTCGGACCTCTTGACGAAGGACGCGCTCAAGGTCGCCCGCCTCGAGGGTTACCTCGCGCCCTACGCCGTCTCCGACATCCACGCGCTGCGCCACCGGCTCACCGCGGCGGACCGACACGCGACGTTCCGGTACAAGGGTATCGAGGTCGAGCTCACTCCCGCGGGCCACATCCCGGGGGCGACGATGATGCTCTACCGCGGCGCAAAGGACGTCCTGTTCACCGGCGACCTCCAGACGATCCCGACGCACCTGGTCGGGGGCGCCGAGCCGCTCGAGTGCGACGTGCTCGTGATGGAGTCGACCTACGCGGGCCGCGAGCATCCCGACCGGCGGGAGACCGAGCGGAAGTTCCGCGACAAGGTCGCCGAAACGGTCGAGCGCGGCGGGAAGGCGATCGTGCCGGCGTTCGCGGTCGGGCGGGCGCAGGAGGTCCTCATGTCGCTCGCCCACGCGGGGTTCTCGATCTATCTGGACGGGATGGCCCGGACGGTCAACGAGATCTACCTCGCCGCCCCCGAGTACCTCGCCGACGCGCGCCGGTTCCGTCGGGCGCTCGAAGGGGTGCACGTCGTCGAGCACAGCGGCGAGCGCAAGAAGGCGCTCAAGGACGCCGACGTGATCGTAACGACGGGCGGGATGCTCGACGGGGGTCCCGTCCTCTTCTACGTCGGCGAGCTCTACACCGACCCGAAGTCCTCGATCTTCCTCACCGGCTTTCAGGTGGACGGCTCGAACGGCCGCCAGTTGCTCGACGAGGGGACGATCACCGTCGACGGGACGAAGATCCGGCCGGCGTGCGAAGTGATGAAGTTTGACTTCTCCGCCCACGCGGGCCACTCCGACCTCGTGAAGCTCGCGAAGGAGTCGCGGGCGAGCACCGTCGTCCTGATGCACGGGGACCACCGCGAGGCCCTTCGGGACGCCCTCGAGCCGTCGTGCGACGTCCTCCTCCCGGAGAACGGGAAGTCGTTCGTGCTGTAGCGCCTTACGGCGGCGCGACCGGCTCCGAGAGGTCGACCTCGATCGCTCCGTCGACCACCCGCACGGCGTGCCGGCCTAGGGGAGGCGTCCCCATCGAGCCCGGCTCGCCCCCGAACGGCTCGGAGAGGACCGAGCCCGAGAGGAGGTCGAACGTCGCCCCGTGGAGCGGGCAGACGACACGCCCGTCCTCGACCGTCCCCTCGGAGAGGTCGCCCCCGGAATGCGGGCACGCTCCGTCGACCGCATGGACCGCGCCGGCGAGCCGGACCAACAGGACGGGCCGCCCCTCGACCTCGACCGAACGTGCACCGGAGCGCTCGAGCTCCTCAAGCGTGGCTCCGGTCGCCCGCCAGACCATCGGCGTGCGCAGACCGGCGGGCTATTTGGACGCTCGGCGGCCGCGTCGCGAAGAAGAGTCGGCGGGGCCGGACGCCTCGGACTCGTCGGGAATGTCGACCACCACGGGGCCCTGGCCCTTGGCCGGTCGAGGGGGGAGGAGCCGCCGCTCGAGCTCCTGTCGCAGCTCCTCGATCCCCTCGCCCGTGACTGCGGAGACGCGCAGCCGGTCGGTCGGCCTCCGCACGAGATCGCTCTTCGTCTCGACCGGGACGATCTCGAGGCCGGGGAACTCTGCGCGCCACCGCTCGAGGAGACGCTCCTGCTCCTCGAGCGTGTAGCCGGACGAGCCGCTCGGGTCGAGGACGAACAGCACCGCGGTCGCCGCCCCGGCGACCGTCGCCTCGGCCTCCACCTCGGCGGGGTTCTCCCGCACCGCGCGGTTGAGGACGCCGGGGGTGTCCACGATCTGGAGCCGGTCGAATCCCAGGTCGGCGTGGCCGACCGAGATCGCGACCGTGGTGAACGGATAGGCGGCGACCTTGGGCCGTGCGGAGGAGAGCCGCGCGACCAGGGACGACTTCCCGACGTTGGGGAACCCCGCGACCACGAGGCGCGGCCGCTCAAGGTCGAGCTTCGGCCGGTCCGCGAGATACCGCCCGATCGCCCGCGCCCGCTCTAGGTCCGGGTCGACCTCGCGCACGAAGCTCGCGAGACGGCCGTAGAACCTGCGGACGTGCTCGCCGAGCTCCTCGGAGGAGTCCGCCCGGCGCAGCCCGGATTCGGCCTCGCGCGTGAGGCGACGGATCCGCTCCTCGGCCCGCCGGAGCCGCGTGAGGGTCCGTTCGAGCACCCCGGCACCAAAGGCTCCGGCGACGAGCGTGGTCTCGAACTCACCCGCGGCACGGACCGGCTTTTGCTCGAGCCTAAGGTGCCGGAGGACGGTCGCCGAGCTCCGCACGATCTTGAGCTTCGCCCGGAGCCGGTCCCGCTCGGCCTTGGTCGTCCCGTGCGGCGAGGCGCGCTGGGCGCGCCGGAACGCCACGTCGAGGATCCCCACCGAGGGCGGCGGGGCCGCCCCTTCGACGTCGGGGGTCCGGGGGTGGGAGCGGGTCGGGGGCATCGACGCACGCCGACCCATCCTCACGGATGACCCTTGTCGGTCGGGCCAGGGTCCCGCGGGGAGGACCGTCCGTGCGAAGGGGCCGCGCGGCCGCGGCCAACGGATTTATGGAGGAGCCCGCTCGCGCGCCCCGAGCGACCGACCTTGCCTCGCTGGATCTCGGACGAACCGAAGGAAGAGGAGGAGCTCCTCCGTGCCCTCGGCCTCTCCTCCGTGGACGAGCTGTTCAAGGACGTCCCGAAGAAGGCGCGGATCGGGCGCCTCGGCGTCGGCGCCGGCCGCGACGAGCCCGAGGTCGTGCGCGAGGTCGACAAGATCCTCGAGCGCAACCGGCCGCTCGGCCGGTTCGCGAGCTTCCTCGGTGGACGGATCCAGCCGCGGTACATCCCGGCGGCCGTCGACGCAATCCTCTCCCGCAGCGAGTTCTACACGGCCTACACGCCCTACCAGGCCGAGGCGAGCCAAGGGGTGCTCGAGGCGCTCTTCGAGTTCCAGAGCCTCTGGGTCGAGCTCACGGGCCTCGACGTCGCGAACGCGTCGCTCTACGACGGGGCGACCGCGGCCGGGGAGGCGCTGCTCTTCGCCCGCCGCCTCCACGACGGTCATCGGTTCCTGATCCCCGCGAGCCTCCCGTGGGAGGAGAAGTCGGTCCTCCGCAACTACGCGAGCGGCCCCGGGCTCACGGTCGACGAGATCCCGTACGACCCCGCGCGCGGGACCCTCGATCTCGCCCGGGTACGGGCGGAGGTCGCCAAGGGCGACGTCTTCGGACTCCTCGCCGACGTGCCGAACGGCTTCGGCGTGCTGGACGAGGGCGTTTTTGAGCTGAAATCGATCCTGGGCACGGTCCCGCTCGTCGTCGCGGCCGACCCCCTGTCGCTCTCCGTCCTCCGTCCGCCCGCCGAGTACGGGGCCGACGTCGTGGTCGGGGAAGGCCAGGGGTTCGGCATCGCGCCGTCCTGGGGAGGCCCGCTCCTCGGGCTGTTCGCCTGCCGTCGGGAGCACGTGCGCCTCGCGCCCGGGCGGATCGTCGGCGCGACCCAGGACGTCGACGGCCGCCGGGCCTACACGCTCACGCTCCAGACGAGGGAGCAGCACATCCGTCGCTCGAAGGCGACGTCCAACATCTGCACCAACGAGTCGCTGATGGCCCTCGCGTTCGTCGTCTACGCGAGCGTGGTCGGTCCTCGCGGGCTCGCCGCGCTTCAGGGATCTCTTGCGGAGAAGGCCCGGACCCTCGCGAGCGGGCTGGGCACGATCGACGGTCTGGCCGCCCCCCGCTTCGAGGCCCCGTACCTCGGCGAGTTCACCCTCGAGCTCAAGCGGGGCACCGCGGACGGGTTCTTGGACCGCCTGCGCCGGCGCAAGGTCCTCGGCGGCCATCCGCTCGCCGACCCGCGCCCGGGGGCCTCAACCGAGCCGCCCCGGATCCTGGTCGCGGCGACCGACGCCGTCGGCGAGAAGGAGATCGCGAAGTACGTGAGCGCCGCCAAGGCCTGGTCGGCCGCGGAGGGCAAGGGATGAGCTACCGGCAAGCCCGCTGGGACGAGCCTCCGATCTGGGAGCTCGGACCGTCGGACGGCGGGGAAGCCCCGGCCGCGATCCCCGGGATCCCCGAGCGGTTCCGTCGCCGGGCCGGCGTGCGCTGGCCCGAGCTCAGCGAACCGGCGGTCGTGCGCCACTACACCCGGCTCTCGCAGATGAACTTCGGGATCGACTCGGGCCCGTACCCCCTCGGCTCGTGCACGATGAAGTACAACCCGAAGGTCTCCGAGCAGCTCGCACGACGCCCCGGCGCGGCGCAGATGCACCCGTACCAGCCCGCGGCGACCGCACAGGGCTCGCTCGAGGTCGCCTGGCGGCTCGAGCGGCTGCTCGCGAAGGTCACCGGGCTTCCCGAGGTCTCGCTCCAGCCGGCCGCGGGGGCCCACGGCGAGTACGCGGCCCTGCTCATGATCCGGGCCTACCTTCGCGACCGTGGCGACCTCGACCGGCGCACGGAGGTTCTGGTGCCCGACACTGCGCACGGCACCAACCCCGCATCGGCCGCGATGGCCGGCTTCTCCGCGCGGGAGATCCGCTCGGAGAACGGGTGCGTCCACCTGCCGGCCCTCAAGGCGGCGCTCTCCGAGCGCACCGCCTGCTTCATGCTCACGAACCCGAACACGGCGGGCCTCTTCGAGTCGGAGATCCTCGAGATCGCCGAGGCCGTCCACGCCGCCGGGGCGATGCTCTACTACGACGGCGCGAACCTCAACGCGATCCTCGGCGTGACGAGCCCGGGGCGCATGGGATTCGATGTCGCGCACCTCAACCTCCACAAGACCTTCGCGACGCCCCACGGCGGCGGCGGACCCGGCGCGGGGGTCCTCGCGGCGGGCGAGACGCTCGCGCCGTACCTGCCGGTCCCGCGGGTCGTCAAGGTCGGGCGGAAGTTCCGGCTCGACTACGACCGACCGAAATCGATCGGCAAGATCAAGCTCGCCTACGGCAACTTCGGCCTCGACCTGCGCGCCTACGCCTTCGCGCTCGCCCACGGGGAGGAGGGGCTGCGCCACGTGGCCCGCCGCGCCGTCCTCAACTCGAACTACCTCGGCGCGCGCCTCGGCAAGCTCCTTCCGCGGCCGTTCTCGCCGCTCGTGAAGCACGAGTTCGTCCTCTCGGGCGAGCCGCTCCGGGAGAAGGGGGTCCGCACGCTCGACCTCGCGAAGCGGCTCCTCGATGAGGGGGTCCACGCGCCGACCGTCTACTTCCCGACCCTGGTCGAGGAGTCGCTCATGATCGAGCTGCCCGAAACGGAGAGCAAGCGGGACCTCGACGCGTTCGCCGAGGCGTTCGAGCGGGCGCTCTCCGACACCCCGGAGAACCTCCGGGCGGCCCCGCGCTCCCTCTCGGTCGGACGCATCGACGAGGTGCGGGCCGCCCGCGAGCCGCTCCTCTCGTGGAAGGACCTCCGCGAAGCGAAGAGAAACGTTGAAACCCCTCGGCCTTTCCCCGCCGGGCATGAAGGCGAGGGTGCTGAAGACGTTCGGACAGCTCGCTGAGCCGGTCGATGCCCTGCTGATCGCGAACTCGGTCGACCCTCACCTCGACCAGAGCTTCTTCTACCTCTTCGACGCCCCGAGCGGGCTCTTCGAAGGGTCGGTCGCGGTCGCCCATCCGGACGGGCAGCTCGACGTCGTCTCCTCGCCGCTCGAGGCCCAGAGCGCCGAGGAGGCCGCCCGGAGCGACCCGAACGTGAAGGTCCACGTGGCGGAACGGGACGGCGTGGAGAAGCTCCTCCCCGAGCTCTTGGGCGGCGCCCGGAAGGTCGGGCTCAACTACGCCGAGCTCACCCACGCCTGGTTCGAGCGGCTGCGGAAGGCGGCCCCGAACGCTACCTTCTCCGACGCCTCCGAGGCGATCCGCAAGGCCCGCGTCACGAAGGACGCGAGCGAGGTCGAGCGGGTCCGCCGCGCGGCCGAGATCGGCTCCGCGGTCGGGCGCGAGATCCCGGGACTTCTCAAGACGGGGATCACCGAGCTCGAGCTCGCGAGCGAGATCGAGTACCGCATGAACCGTCACGGTGCGAGCGGCCGGTCGTTCGCCACGATCGTCGCGTTCGGTCCGCACGGCGCCGAGCCGCACTATGCGCCGGGGGGGACCAAGCTCACCCCGGGGACCTCGATCGTCTGCGACTACGGGGCCTTCCACCGGCGCTACGCGAGCGACATCACCCGGTCGTTCCGGTTCGGCGCGGCCGATGCGGAGATGCGGGAGGTCCACGAGACGGTCGAGCGGGCCCAGAAGGCCGCGCTCGCCGCCATCCGCCCGGGGGTCCCAGCGAAGGAGGTCCACAACGCCGCGGCCGCGGTCATCGACGGCTCCCGGTTCAAGGGGCGCCTCATCCACGGGGTCGGGCACTCTCTCGGGCTGGCCGTCCACGACGGCTGGGTTTACGGGCCGAAGGCCGACGACCCGATCCAGGAGGGGATGGTCTTCACCGTCGAGCCGGGGATCTACCTGCCAGGAAAGGGCGGGGTTCGGATCGAGGACGACATCGTGGTGACCCGCACCGGTTTCGACTTCCTTTCGACAGCCCCCCGGGGGTACCTCGAGGTCCCCGCGTGAAGTTCGGCGTCCTCACCGGTGGCGGCGACTGCCCGGGGCTCAACGCCGCGGTGCGTGCCGTCGTCCGCCGCGCCGCGCGGTCCGGCCACTCCACCGTCGGGTTTTTGGACGGCTGGAAAGGGGTGCGGGACGGCCTCGTCCGCCCGCTCGCTCTCGCGGACGTGGAGGGGATCCTCGGACGCGGCGGAACGATCCTCGGCAGCTCGCGGACGAACCCGTTCGCGCGCGAGGACGACGCCGCCAAGGCCCTCGCGACCCTGAAGCGGGAGGGCGTCGACGTCCTGGTCGCGATCGGCGGGGACGACACGCTCTCGGCCGCCTCCGAGCTCGCCCGGCGGGGCCACAAGGTCGTCGGCGTCCCGAAGACGATGGACAACGACGTGCAGGGCACCGACTGGACGTTCGGCTTCTACTCCGCGACCACGGTCGCGGTCGACGCGCTCGAGCGCCTGCGCGACACCGCCTCGAGCCACCACCGCGCCGTCATCCTCGAGGTGATGGGCCGGCACGCCGGCTGGGTCGCGCTCGCCACCGGCCTCGCCGCGGGAGCGGACGCGACGCTCGTCCCCGAGGAGCCGTACGACGAGGCCGCGCTCCTCGGCCGGATCCGGGCCGCCGTCCAGGCCCGCGGCTACGCCCTCGTCGTCGCGAGCGAGGGGATCGACCTCGGCGGACCGAAGGGGTCGGCCGGCGGTAAGGACGAGTTCGGCCACGAGCTGCTCCGCGAGCGCGGCGTCGGGGCCGCCCTCGCCCGGCGGATCGAGGCGGCGACGGGCATCGAGACGCGCAGCGCGCAGATCGGCCACGTCCAGCGGGGCGGCCCCCCCGAGGTCTTCGACCGTATCCTCGCGACCCGCCTCGGCGCGGGCGCGGTCGACCTTGCCCTCGCGGGCCGGTTCGGGCAGGTGGCGGTCCTCCGGGGAGAGTCCGTGACCGGGATCCCGCTCGCCGAGGCGGTCGGTGGCCCGAAGGTCGTCCCGGGCCCCTGGCTCGACCTTCTGCACACGTTCGACGCCTAGGAGCGAGGTCGGTGCCGGTCCGCGCGCTCTGGTTCCGTGGCGGCCGGCTCCACCTGCTCGACCAGCGCGAGCTCCCCGGACGGGAGCGGGTCCTCCACCTCCGCCGCGTGGACGACGTCGCCGCGGCGATCCGCTCGATGGCGGTCCGCGGCGCCCCCGCGATCGGCGTGGCCGCCGCCTACGGGATGGTCCTCGCGCACGACGAGGGGCGGCTCTCCCCTACCCGGGCGGCCGAGCTCCTCGGACGGACACGCCCGACCGCGGTCGACCTCTTCGTCGGCATCGAGGCGGTCCGGCGGGCGTGGGCCGCGGGGGAGGACCCCCGGGCCGCGGCGGATCTCTACCGGGAGGAAATCGTCGAGGAATGCCACCGGATCGGTATCGCGGGCGCCCCGCGGCTTCGCGGAGCGAAGGCGGTCCTCACCCACTGCAACGCCGGCGCCCTCGCGACGGTCGAGTGGGGGACCGCGCTCGCCCCGATCCGCGTCGCGCGCGAGCGCGGCGCCCGCCTGATGGTGTTCGTCGACGAGACCCGGCCGCTCCTCCAGGGGGCGCGCCTCACGGCCTGGGAGCTCGCCCGCGAGCGGATCCCGCACGCGGTGATCGCGGACAACGCGGCCGGCTACTACCTCGCGCGGGGGGAGGTCGACGCGGTCGTCGTCGGCGCCGATCGGATCGCGCGGAACGGTGACTTCGCGAACAAGATCGGCACCTACGAGAAGGCGGTGGTGGCGCGGGAGAACGGTGTGCCGTTCTACGTCGCCGCCCCGTGGAGCACGTTCGACGCGCACCGCGCGACGGGGCGCGCGATCCCGGTGGAAGAGCGCGACGAGGAGGAGGTCCTGAGCGTCCGATCGGTCCGCGTCGCCCCGAAGGAGAGCCACGCGCGCAACCCGGCGTTCGACGTGACCCCCGCGAGGTTCGTGACGGAGTTCTTCACGCCGGACGGTCCGGTGAAACCGGCCCGGCTCGCGGCGGTCCTCGACCGGCGGGCGACGCGCCCGTCCGAGCGTCTACGGCGGTAGGAGCGGAACGCCGAGCAGGTGCTCGACCGCGTGCAACGCGGAGGCGACCCCTACGGTGACATCGACCCCGAGGTGGTGGAGACCCAGCACGAGGGCGACCGTGAGGCCGAGGGCGACCGACCAGCCCGCGAACGCACCCATCGGAGCGACCTCCGTGCCCGGACGGCCCTCCGCGGTCCTTCTACAAAAACCGCGGTGTCCATCGGCACCGCCGACGCGCATCGCCCGGGTCTTGGGATCCGAGCCGCGCAAACCGTGGCAAGATTGATAGCGTGGGGCGGTTAGGCCCCCGAGGCTGCCCTGGTAGTCTAGTGGTCTAGGATCTAGGTCTGTCGAGCCTGGGACTCGGGTTCGAAGGCGGCGGAGGCCCTCGCCTCCGTCCCGGAACTCCCGACCAGGGCGCCTCTCCCGCCGCGGCAGGACGCCTTATTCTCGTACTTCCTAGCGCGGGGGCCGTGGCCCAGCCGAGCACGACGCGGAAGGAAAAGGCGTCCCCGCCGCTGGCCCACCTGGTCGGCGAGGCACTGCGCGGGGTCACGGAACGTCGCCTCCTCGAGCTCGTGAAGGCCGAGCCGGTCCCCCGGCACCTCGCGATCATCATGGACGGCAACCGCCGGTTCGCCGAGGCCCGGGGCCTCGACGTGCGGGACGGGCACGAGAAGGGCCGCGACACGCTCGAGGAGCTCCTCAACTGGTGCCTCGACCTCGGCATCCGCATCCTCACCGTCTACGCCCTCTCCGTCGAGAACCTCCAGCGCTCCCCCCACGAGCTCGAGGGCCTCATGGACCTGTTCGACCGCAGCCTTCGCCAGATCGCAACCGACGAGCGGGTCCACCGCCACCACATTCGCGTCCGGGTCATCGGCAACCGCGCCCTCCTCGAGCCCCGGGTGCGCGAGGCGATCGAGATCGCGGAGAACGCGACGCGCCAGTACTCCGACTACCACTACAACGTCGCGCTCGGCTACGGGGGCCGGGACGAGATCGTCGAGGCGATCCGCGCCCTCGCCCGGGAGGTCCGGGACGGCCGCCTCGACCCCGAGGCGATCGATTCCGAGGCGGTCTCGCGCCACCTCTACACCGCCGACCTCCCGGACCCGGATCTCATCTTCCGCACGAGCGGCGAGGAACGGATTTCGAACTTCTTGCTCTGGCAGTCCGCCTACAGCGAGCTCTACTTCTCCGACGTCCTCTGGCCCGGCCTCACGCACCTTGACTTCCTCCGGGCGATCCGCGCCTACCAGTTGCGGCGGCGGCGGTTCGGCGAGTAGGTCCCTCGCCGGGACGCTGGTTCGGCGGCGCGCTCCCGGAACCGCGGAGACTGTCGCCGGAGGCCCGAACGGACCCGCCCGCGATCGGGACCCGCGCGCCTCCTTCAGGGACGGGAACGCCGGGATCCCCGGGGACCCTTCGTCGGCAGCTCGGGCGAGCTCTTCCGGACCGCGCTACGGTCCACCTCCGCGACCGAGCCTCGCCCCAGGAGGACGAGCGAGATCGCGAGCTCGTTCTCGAGGAGGTCGACCAGACGGGCAATCCCGTCCTCCCCGCCCGCCGCGAGCGCCCAGAGGACCGGCCGGCCGAGTCCGGTCGCCCGGGCGCCGAGCGCGAGCGCCACCAGGATGTCGGAGGCACGACGCACCCCGCCGTCCATGAGGACCTCCGCACGGTGCCCCACCGCCCGCACGACGTCGGGTAGGGCGTCCAGGGCCGCCACCGCGCGGTCGAGCTGACGGCCACCGTGGTTCGACACCACGACCGCCCTCGCTCCGTGGCGGACCGCCGCCCGAGCGTCGTCCGGGTCGAGGATCCCCTTGATCACGAGCGGAAGGTCGGTCGCGTCGCGCAGCCGGTCGACGGTCTCCCACGTGTAGTCGGCGATCCCGTCGACGAGGAACCGACCGGACCGGCGGTCGACCTGACGCGCCGGGGTGCGGACGTGCGGGCCGTTGCCGAACGGCACCTGGTCGAAGATCGCGAAGTTCCCGCGCACCTGGGTGTCGCGGTGGCCGAGGATCGGAGCGTCGACGGTCACGACCAGCGCCGAGAATCCCGCGCGCTCCGCCCTCCGCACGAGGTCGATCGAACCGTCCAGGTCGGGTTGAAGGTAGAGCTGGAACCAGCGGGGGGCGGTGCCGGAGGCGCTCGCGATCTCCTCGAGGGAACGGCTCGACAGGGTGCTGTACACACCGAGGAGGCCGGCCCGCGCGAGCGCCCGGGCGGTCGCCCGCTCGCCCCCCCGATGGATCGCACCGTGGCGGGCGGTCGGAGCGGCGAAGAACGGGGCAGCTACCGTCGCACCCAGGAGGTCGGTCGAGAGGTTCACCGATCGGATGTTGCGGAGGGCACGGGGGACGAGCGCCCACCGGTCGAACGCCTCACGGTTGGCCCGCAGGGTCGTCTCGTCCCCGGCGCCCGTCGTCACGTACTCCCAGACCCCCGGTGCGGTCCGCCGGGCGGCCACCCCTTCGAGCTCGGAGATCGTCGCGAACGGAGGAGGTCGGCGCGGCCGGACCACCGTCCGGCCTCGGAGGGACGGGGTCGGTCGCGCGGAGCGTGACGGCATCGTTCGGAACCGGCTGCGCGCCCTCGTACCGCACGGCGAGGTTTGTCGCGATTCCGGCTCCCGGCGCTACATTGCAGGTTGTAAATAGGGCGGTGGGCTGCGCGGGCAGGGCCATGTCTAGTGCTAACAGACGTCTAGGGGCCCTTGCGGGAGTGCTCGCCCTAGCCCTCCTCGTCGCCCTACCGAGTTTGGGGGCCGCCCAGCCGGCAAGTCCTGTCGGCGGGGGCTCGGTCTCTTCGGTGGGCGGGGGGAAGATCTTGGGTCACTCCGCAGGGGGCGCGTCCAACCAGATGAGTGCGATCTACCTCGGAACGACGACCCTCCACTCGTCGGGGATCACCTCCCCGACGACGGGAGCCGGCTACACGCCGTTCGCGGGACGCGAGTTCTCCCGGCCAGCGCCGGGCTCGCCGTCCCCGTCAGCGGTCCCGTCCGCCCCTGCGGCGAGCGTGGGGGGAGCCGGTGGGGCGCAGAGCGTCCTCGGGCTCAACGCGTTCGACAACGGCCAGTCGAACCTCGTCGCACCGAACTTCCCGCTCGACATCGAGCCGCCCGACCAGGGCCTCTGCGCGGGCAACGGCTACGTGCTCGAGACGGTGAACCTGGTCGTCCAGGTCTACTCGACCCCCTCGCTCACCCCGGTGGCGGGAACGATGGAACCCCTCGCGGGCCTGGTCGGCATGCCGATCGGCCAGCAGTTCAACGCCTCGGGCGCCGGCGGCGGCTACATCCTGAGCGACCCCCGTTGCGTCTACGACGCGGGGAGCGGCCACTGGTTCATCTCGTTCCTCTACCTCGGCGGCGCGGGCGTCTTCAGCAACTCGGGCAACTTCCCGCTCGGGGCGTCCGTCTACGGGGCGGAGTTCGTCCTCGCAAGCACCGGGTCGACCCCGTTCAGCTTCAACATCTACTACATCGACGTGAGCAGCGACTCGCTCACGACCAACTGCCCGTGCTTCGGTGACCAGCCGCTGCTCGGCGCGGACGCGAACACCCTGGTCATTTCGACCAACGAGTTCCCCATCTTCCAGAACGGGTTCAACGGCGCCCAGGTCTACCTGTTCGACAAGGCGGCGCTCGCCCAGGGCAGCAACAAGGTCAACGTCGTCCACTTCAACATCGGCCAGTCGATCAACCCGCCGGACGGCAACTGCGCGAGCTCGGGCGGAGTCTACTGCTTCTACTCGGTCAACCCGACCCTCTCGCCGACCGCAGCGAGCTTTGACGGCTCCCAGGGCGGCACCGCGTGGGCCGTAAGCAGCCTCGACTTCTTCGGCTCGGGCGACAACCGCCTCGCGGTCTGGGCGTTCACCGACACGAGCTCGATCACCGCGAAGACGCCGACGATCGGGCTCAGCATGACCCTGCTCGGGAACCTCGAGCGCTACGCGAGCATCGGCCAGCTCGTCGCGCAGAAACCCGGACCGATCCCGCTCGGCACGAACTCGATCTTCGGCTACGCCGACACCGGCCGCGGCGGCTTCGGCTGCGTCGGAACGTGCCCCGAAGGGAACCTCGCCTCGAACGGGGACGGAACGCAAAACGCGGTGTCGTACGCCCAGGGCGCGATCTGGGTCGCGGTCTCGACAGTCGTGAACGTCGGAGGCTCGGCGAGCTCCCAGCACATGGGCGTAGCCTTCTACGTCGTCAACGCCGCGGGGGCTTCGATCTCGGTCGCCACGCAGGGTTACATCGCCGTCCAGGGCGCGGAGCTGCTCTTCCCGTCCGTCGCGGCGGGCCCGAGCGGGAACGCGCTCGTGACGTTCACCCTGACCGGCTCGAACAACTTCCCGAGCTCGGCGTACGCGTGGATCAGCTCGACCTCGAGCAGCGCGATCGGAGGGAACGTCTTCGTCTCGGCAGCCGGCCAGTCCCCGCAGGACGGGTTCAGCGAGTACCAGCTGATACAGTACAGCGGCTTCTACCGGCCCCGCTGGGGCGACTACACGTTCGCCATCTGGTCCGGGGGCACCGTCTACTTCTCGACCGAGTACATCCAGTCGCCGAACTGCGGCCCCGCCGCCTTCCAGGCCGACCCGACCTGCGGAGGGACCCGGGACCCGTACGCGAACTGGGGGACGTCGATCAACGCGGTGGCGGCCTGATCGAATCGAACGAGGGCGGTCGTCCGACCAGGACGTCCGCCCGACCCAACCCTTTCCTCCCCTTTCTTTTCGCTACGGCACGCGCAGGAGGGCCCGGACCGTCGACGACCGAAACCCCGGCCGCGGTAGCTATCGGGCGCTCCGGGTTCCACGGGGCGATGGGGGCAACAGCGGGGGCCGGCGGACCGGGCACCGCGCGCGACCGCCGGCGCTCGGGCGAGATCCTCGTCGTGCTCGCCGTGGCGGTGGCGATCGCGGCGGTCCCCCTTTTCATCCTCGGGCCTCCGGGCGCAGCCCCGAAAGGCAACGTGCACCCGCCGGGCCCGTTCCAGCACGTGGTCGAGATCATGCTCGAGAACCACGCGTTCGACAACTTCTTCGGTCAGTTCCCGGGCGCGGACGGTCCTCCGAACGGCACGCAGCTGCCGAACGGGAGCGGCGGCTGGGTCGCCCCGTTCTGGATCGCGGGCAACTCGACGCCGGATCCTCCGCACACGCGGGCGGCGCAGCTCGCCGACTACGACCAGGGGAGGATGGACGGTTTTGTCGAGCAGATGGCGCTCGTAGACCCGTCGGCGTCCAACACGCCGATGGGCTACTACAACGCGACCCAGCTCGGCGGACTCTGGCAGCTCGCCCACCGGTTCGTCCTGTGCGAGGCGTACTTCGCCTCGGTCCTCGGGCCGACGGTGCCGAACCGCCTCTACGCGATGGCCGGGTCGTCGGCCGGGGTCACCAGCGACCTCCTGCCGTACGGCACGGAGCTTCCGACGATCTTCGACCAGCTCTCGAGCTACGGGCTGAGCTGGAACTACTTCTACGAACCGACGGCCCTGCCGAGCCTCCCCTCCGAGCTCTTCCCGCTCGCCGAATCGTCCGTGAAGCTCGCCAACCTCGAGCCGCTCTCCGCGCTCCCGTCGGCCATCGCCGCCGGTGCCCTCCCGGCCGTCACGTTCGTCGACCCCGAGGACTCCCCCTACAGCATGCACCCGCCCGAGAACGTCCGGGTGGGCGAGGCCTGGCTCCTGGCCACCGTCCAGGCGATCGAGGCGAGCCCGGCGTGGAACTCGACGGTCGTCTTCGTCACGTGGGACGAGGGGGGCGGTTACTACGATCACGTGGCACCACCCATCGTGGACGGTCTCGGCGACGGCTTCCGTGTGCCGATGATCGTCGTCTCGCCGTTCAGCGAGGCGGGCCGGATCAACACCACGGTCTTCGACCACACCTCCGTCCTCCACTTCCTCGAGGCCGCGTGGGGGCTCCCGTTCCTCACCCCTCGGGTCGCCGCCGCGAACGACCTCTGCTCGACCCTCGTCCTCCTCCCGTCCGCCGAGCGCTGCCGGGCCGCGCCCCCACTTTCCCCCCTGGCCACGAGCCATCCGACCCCCGGCCCGGTCGGGCCCGCGACCTTCCACGGTCTCGCCGCGGTCGGTGCGCTCACGGTTCCGGCGGCCGAGCTCGACCGAACGGGAAGCCGGCGGGGACGCCGGCCGCTCACGCCGAACCCGCGCCCACCGACCGAGTAAAGCTTTGGGAATCTAATCGAAGGCAGGACGACGTTGGGAAAGAAACCTGCCGTCTGGGAAAGTAATGTGTTAAGCACCGTCAGTCGAAGACCCCGCCTATGTCCGGATAGAGTCGAGATGGCGTATCGGACTCACCGCCCTGCGTGTCCGTCATCCGAGGGTCGCCGGTTCGTCAGTGCCCAGTTGCTCCGACAGCTTCATCGGCCGCCGGACCTACGATCGCAGCGACTACGACGAGGTCGAATTGCTAACAGTGCGTTTTGACTCTGGAAACCCATTCATCTCAACGGTCCCGGGCGGACTCCCATGTCTCAAGCTCTCGGTCATTCCTCGCGGCGCTACGGACACGGTCTACATCGGTGGCCCACCACAGGAACCTAGGTTCTCCTTCATAGACAATCCACGATGTCATTGCGATGGCATGAGGGCTGGCTGATGTCCCCTCCAGAGCTTGAGTTCGACCTGAGAACCCAGCGCGCAGCCATTCTGTGGCAACTAATGCCAGCCGTCCTCGGACTGTGGGTAGGTGTCGCCATTGCGGTCTACGCGATGGCAGGTCTTTTGTTAGCTCCAGGTTGGTGGGCAGAGAGTTCTCACCAGATTGCTGGGTACGCAGTACTAGTCGTCATTTTGGTTATTGTTGCTGGTATGACCGCCCTCTCGGGCTGGATACTGGGCAAACCGAGGGGGCTGGAGATCAGTAGCGAGGGCATTGCACTCAGAGTTTCACATAGTAGGCGGAGATCACTTCGTTGGGACGACCCTTTGTTCTGGGTTCAAGTCGATGATATGCGGGGCTTGGCCAACCCGCCACGCTACTTTAGTCGGGCTGGCATCACTGGCACGGTCCGCTTCAAACAAGGGATCCTTGCTCATGTTTCGACCCAGTGTGTCGACGCAGTTCTGAGCGCCGCGGCGAGCCACGGACTCCAACTTGATCAGAAGATGGTAGATGAGAAAACGAAATTCCCGGCACTGCAGACAACTATCACTCGATAGTCAGAACTAGAAAAGGCCGGTTCTGTCGTCTAGGGACTGGGCTCATAGGAAGATGGTGCGCGATCACAGCGCGCTGCAAGGGAAACCCCGAACGAAGAGCCCCCCTACCTACTACCAGCGACGTCCTCACCCCCGGCAGGGGACTCTTGTGGAGGGGGTTCGGGCGCAGCCCCTGTCGATGGGTTCATTATAGACAGACGGCACTGGATTGGATCTGAATCATGAACGCAACCTAAATTTCGACAGACCCGCTTCACTTAAGGCCGGCCAACGCTTTTGGCGCGTCTCAATTAGACGTTGCACAGCCAACCGAAGATAGTACCGCCCAATTTGTGTCAGAGAGGATTACACGGTAACCCTGGAGCTTGAAACGCCGTTGGCGACATGATAGGGTGGATTTACACGCCACTTCCACGGAAATGCCACCCCTGCGCTAAGGAAGTGGGTCAGATTTGCAGGGACTTGGTGACTTGGGTTCAATTATAACTCAAACCGGTATGGGCGAGCACAACCCCCGTTGCTCGCGATCCCGGGCCCTGAATCGACACTTACGCCTCAAGTCAGCGCTTTGGAAGAAGCCACTCGTGTTTGAGCCTCATGGCTGGTTCCGGCACCCGCTCCTCGGTGGCCGATAATCCGGACCTATCGGCTGACCGGGAGAGATGGCCGCCCGCGGACCCCCGGGATCGCCCTGCCGGCCTGGTCTAATTCCCGTAGCCATCGAGTAAGCAGTCTTTAAATACGACCGCTTTTCTACTCGGCGTGGAAACCGAGTGGAACCTCGGACGGTGAAACCATGCTAACCGGACAGACCCCGATCTTGGTGCTGAAGGAAGGGACGAAGAGGGAGAA
>JBAIXP010000160.1:0-1598 GCA_037916495.1 Thermoplasmata archaeon
CCGCATTCCAACGCCGGCGGCCGTTTGCGGGTCCCCGCGGGCTACCGAGTGCTACTTCTCCGACCCGCCCCGGGACTAAGCGTACGCTTCCTCGCCGTGCTGGGAGAGGTCGAGCCCCGCGGCTTCCTCACCGGGCGAGACCCGCAACGGGGTGAACCACCCGATGACCTTCAGGAGCACGTAGGAGCCCGCAAAGGCGAACGCCCCGACGACCACGATGGCGAACGCCTCCACCAGGAAGAGGTGGGGATCTCCGTAGAAGAGGCCGTTCGAGCCGGCCGCGTTGATCGCGACGGTCGCGAAGAGCCCGGTGGCGAGAACGCCCCAGATGGCCCCGGCGCCGTGGCAGGCGAAGACGTCGAGCGCATCGTCCAGGCGCGTCCGGGCCCGCCAGTTCGAGACGAAGTAGGCCGCCAGCCCTCCCCCGACACCCACCAGCATGGCGGCGCCCGGGGTCACGAACCCGGAGGCCGGGGTGATCGCGACCAGGCCGGCCACCGCCCCGACGGCCATCCCGATCGCGGACGGCTTTCCCTTGAGCGTCCATTCCGCGAGCATCCAGCTCACGGCCGCCGCCGACGCGGCGAGGTTGGTGTTGACCAGGGCCGACGTGGCGAGCTCGTTCGCGGCGAGGGCGCTCCCGCCGTTGAAGCCGAACCAGCCGAACCAGAGGAGGGCGGCGCCCAGGATGACGAACGGGATGTTGTTCGGCCGGGCCGTCCGGGCGCTTGCGACGTCGCAGCGCTGCCCGATGACGAGCGCCGCGGCGACCGCCGAGAGCCCCGCGGTCGTGTGCACGACCAGCCCCCCGGCGAAGTCGAGCACGCCGAGGTTCCGGAGCCAGCCTCCGTCCCCCCAGACCCAGTGGGCGACTGGGGCGTAGATGAGGACGGTCCAGGCGACGATGAAGATCAGCAGCGCCTTGAAGCGGATCCGCTCCGCGAACGCGCCGATGATGAGGGCCGGGGTGATCGCGGCGAACTTGAGCTGAAAGGCAAAATAGAGCAGCTGGGGGATCGTCGACGCGTAGAACGCGTTCGGCGCCGCGCCGACCCCGTTGAGCGCCGTGTACTGGAACCCTCCGAGGAGACCGAGCGCGGTGTTGGGGCCGAACGCGAGGGTGTAGCCGACGATCGCCCAGACCAGGCTCACGACCGCGAAAACGATGAAGCACTGTACGATCGTCGAGACGAGGTTCTTGCGACGGACGAGCCCCCCGTAGAAGAACCCCAGCGCAGGGGTCATCAGCATCACAAGTCCGGTCGCGGCGAGCACCCAAGCGATATCTCCCGAGTCGAGCACGTTCGTCCGTCGGGGGGCCGCGTACGGCCCACGCCGCCCGCGTCTCGGGTCTCCCCCTCAAAATAGTGTGTGCTCGAGGGGAGCGGCGGGTCGCCCCTCGCCGGGCCTCGCCGCGCGGGGCACTACGGTGAGGTCCCGGTCGCCGACGGCGGTTCCTTCCGCGAGCGGAACCGTTGGTAGAGCACGAGGTCGTAGGCGGCCTTCACGCTCCCGGCGAGGACGAACGGTCCGGCCAGCCAGGGACCGCCCGCCGCCAGGAGCACGCCGGTGACCGGGGCTCCGAGCGCCTGCCCGCT